>DASQZT010000014.1:0-54939 GCA_035638575.1 Bryobacteraceae bacterium | reverse complement strand
GATACTCTCCCTGGGCTCTTCGGCGGTGGGCCGGACAATCGGTTTCATCCAACCATACGGTAGCCTAAACCGCATCATTTGTCCAGCGAAATCTTTCAGGCGGGCGATTTCAGAGGTCTCTCAGGCTGGTAAACAAATACGATCCTTAAAGTATTTGCCTGCCAGGCTCCGAATGGCTTCAAGTCGCTGCAACGGAAACTCGTTATTGACGAACTTCAGCAGCGTCGTAAGCCTCTGCTGCCCATCGATCACCTCTAGCCGACCACCGGCTTCTTGTCCTAGATAGATTGGGGGGATGGGTATATCGAGCAGCAGTGATTCAATGAGCCTGGAACGCAACTCCGGCTTGGTCTCCCAAACGTATTCCCGTTGGAAGTGCGGTTGCAGATCCAGTCGTCCCTTACGATGCCAATCGTAAAGCACGGCTACATTCCAGTCGTTTTGCCTGCAAACTACCGGCCCCTCGTCGGCACCGGAAGTGATCTCCGAGTCCTCGGGCTCTTCCAGGGGTTCGTCAAGATTTACGGCTGAAGAATCTTCGCTCCCAAGGAAGGAATCAGGAACGGCCACGTCGGCCGAACTGTCCACTTTGGATCCAACCCCGTCCAAGCTCCCGCGCGGCGACGTCATTGCTAGCGCTAGCACAAACACTAGTTTTTCGTCAATACTCGCCGTTTTGAAGTCCGGCTCGGTGCCAACCCCTAGCTCTTCCATAGCTCGGGATATTTGGGTCAAGACCTGGGTGCCGCGCCGCTCAGCACCAAACCATTTGAGAAGTGCTCTTACTGTCGTGGCCCTGGGTCGCTTGCCAAGCTCGAGCGCATTTGCCACCTTGGAAAGCTTCGTGTGTCCATTGGTCATAAGTCCTCCTCGGGCGGATATAAAGAGCGCATTGCAGCGCCGACAGGCTTCAGGAAGATTCTCCGATGCCTCGATGCACGCGCGGGACCCACGGGACTCGGCCACCCGCAGCTCGTCATTTCAGGTAACCTTTGACGGAATCTAGCCGGGTAATCCGGTTCTGAGGCGTTGATTCGGCAATACTGCGATTTTGTCTAGAAGCTGGCCTCTCACGCTGAGTGTATGCCGTCAGATCGATTGAGGAATCATCGTCCCCTTCTTCATTGGACGTACATCTCCATGACCTACACCCTGCACACCAAATGTCGCTGTGATCCGTGTGCGGTTTGCGGTTGTACGTGCTCAAACAGGAGAACAGGGCGCAATTGAGGCAGTGGAAGTATCCTCTCGCGCGGCAATACGGGCAACCATCGTAGGCGCTGCTGATATTGATCGTGGCACTCATCGTGAGTGCGTCGAATGATGCTGCCGGATCTTCTGACGGTCCTTCAGATGGGCCGCCACTCGGCGCTGGGCGGCTTGGCAGACGGCTTTGCACCCGAGGCCGCAAATCCGGATGGGGTTTCTGCAAACTGCTCACCCACTGCGCTTCCTCAACCGGGACCGCCCGAATGAGTTCGAGCACCCCGCGCGCTTGCCGTCGAACCACCATTACAAACTGTTTACCCGTCTGTCCGCAGACGGCTGGTAGGGCCATTTCGTCGGCGGCTAACAACCGTCCGGACTGGTGTGGCCGCGTGGCTGAACTCATGTAGTAGCTCCAGTGCTGCCAAGGCTGCTGGAAGCAATATTACGAGAGCGGGAAGATTTGAACAAGACTGTCCAAGGGGATAGACGACCGTTAACTAAAGAAAATGTCTTCGCGGCTGGAAGAATGCCCTCCAAAGGCATGGCGGGCCGGCGCGCCGACTGTCGTTTTGCTCATCTATCGCGTTTCGAACAGAAAAGGCGCGGCCGCGGTCCGCTTGGTCCCTCTCCGCAAACGGCCACCAGCAGCGGACGCAGCGAAAGCGCCGGCGGCGGCGCCCCGGCGCGGCAAAAGGGGCGACGCCCGGCGGCGGCCGGCGTGGAGGCAGCGCTCCGTTAGTTAAGTTAGCCGCCCGTCAACGTCGGGTGCTCGCCACGCTTCCAGGGCGCGTTCTCGCATCGTGGTGCTCGAGAAAGGCCGCATCGTCGAAGAGGGCACCCATGCGGAGCTGGTGGAGGCCGGCGGCTACTACGCGGACCTGGCGCAGAAGCAAATGCTGGAGGAAGAGCTGGAGACGATTTAGTTTTGCGGATGCCAGCTCATGTCCACGCGCACCGGCATTTCGTTTTTCACCGGGACCGTCAACAGTGACGGTGGGGCGATCTTGAAATCGGACAGCGTCGCCGGAACGGTTCCCGATATCCGCGTCTCGCTTCCCTGAGTCACCTTCTGGAACGAAACCTGTTTGTACGTGGCGGTCTGGCCGGCAAACTGAATATCCAGATCGCAAAGGATCGTCGCGGATTCCAATGCGGCTTCCGGCAACACGACGCGCACGCTGACCAGGGGAAACTGCCCGCCGTGCGTCGCCTGAAGCATGTGAAGATCGCGGTTGCTGTCCCCCGAATCGAACGACTTGACGGGTACCGCGATCAGGAAATCGCATTGTCCGGCGTGGCAAACTCCCTTGCCGCGCGCGGCGTGGCTGACGCCCTCGCTCTGATGCAGCGGGTGCGACACATGATAAGTCAGAGTGGATTGTCCAAGAGCCCATTGGCTATCCGCTCCGGCAAGTGCGGCGGGCGCGAGAAGCAGAAAGGCCGTGAGTATTCTCCGATTCATGAACGCACCCTACGGTTTGATCAATATGGACAACATAGCCGCCCCATACGCCACGCCCGTCACGGCTCCTACCGCCCCATGCGCGCTGGCAATCCCGTGGACCTTTTCACCGTTACTTCGTTGCTGATAAGCCATCGCCCCAAGGATGGGGGTGAGAATCATCCCCGGGCCGTGAATCCACGCCAGGGCCTTGTGCAGGCGGATAGGCCCGCGGGTTTTGGTTCCCGGCACCCTGGGCGCCATGACGGCAAAGTACGCGGTCGTGAAATACATGCCCGCCGCCACACCGCCCAGAGCGGCATGCAATTCGCGGCCGGATGCGCTGCTGTTCCTGCCGGCGGCCCCGTTGGAAGCGATGATCGTGGCGAGCAGGGGAGCGGTGGTGATCAAACCGAGCCGCTGATGGATCTTGAGCATGTGCGACCGCCGGTCGAGTCTCGCCTGATCTTGGGCGCTTCCCTGGGATTGCGCCGTAGGGAAGCCCAGATCGCCCAGCGAAGGCGGCCCCACATTGCCGGAAGGGGCTAGAGCCAGGTCCATCGTTTGGGTGGGACCTTGCCCGAGCGTCACTTTCGATACCTTTGTGGCGAACCCTTCCGCCGAGATAGAGACCTCATAGTCTCCCGGGGCCAGGTTGGGCACGGTGTATCGCCCGCCTGAATCAGTTTGGGTGTCCGTCGATTGGCCGGTGGCCACATTCTTGACGGAGACCTTGGCGTTGGCAACCACTGCTCCCGCAGGGTTGGTGACGGTGCCGGACAGCGCGGCGCCCGAGACCTGGGCCGGCAACGGACCCGAGATCAGGAGAGAAAGAGCCAGGATTTCTACCGCAAGGAAAGACTTCGTTCTTTTCGGATTCATTGAGGTTCTCCTCTTTATAACAATCCCAGTGTGATTCCGCACTCTGGTGCTGCCGCAGACGCACTTGACTTGGAGACGCATCCCGGCAGTTGGGCGTTTCTACAACTCGACGCCGGATGCTCGTGAAGACCTGATCGAGCGGGCGGGCCTACCGCGCCAGCGCCGCCAGATCCTCCAAACTGAGCCGCCCCGTGTAGATCGCCATGCCGAGCGCGGCGTGCACGTCCATGCCCAGCAGGGCCCGCACGTCGTCCAAAGTGGTAATTCCGCCGGCGGCCGTCAGCTCGAGGGACGTGGCCGCGCGGAGGCGCCGGAACCAGTCGAGGTCGGTGCCCTGCATCATGCCTTCCTTATCGACGTAGGTGCACAGGAAGCCGGAGCAGTATGGCTCGAGCGGCCGCAACACTTCTTCGGCGGTCAGCGCGATGGCTTCCTGCCAACCCTTGACGACGATATGGCCGCCCTTGGAATCGAGCGCGATGAGCAACCGCTCGCGGCCGATAGCATCGCGCAGGGCCGCGAGGAACGGCTCGTGAATTCCCGTCGAAGTGAAAGCCGACGTTCCGACGATCACTTTGCGCGCGCCCTGCTCCATCAGCGCGCGCGCCCGCTCCACGGTGCGGACGCCGCCGCCGGCGCGCACGGCGGCTTTCGAGGCCAACCACCGCACCAGCGCTTCGTTGGAGCCGCGGCCCATGGCGGCATCCAGATCGATCACCTGGATTTCGGGGAAGGCGGCGAACTTGCGCAGCATCTCTTCGGGCGAATCGGCTTCCAGGGCTTTCTCGCGGCCCTGCACCAATTGCACCACCTTGCCGTCCATCAGGTCGATGCACGGAAAGATCATGCGGTCCTGACCGGAATGCCGCAGCGGTCCAACTCCTCCTTGAGCTGGCGCACGGTGTAGGTTCCGTAGTGGAAGATGGAGGCGGCCAGCGCCGCGTCGGCGCACCCGTCGGTAAGGACGCGCACGAAGTGCTCCGGCTTCCCCGCCCCGCCGCTGGCGATCACCGGGACGTGAGTGGCGCGCGAAACGGCCCGCGTTAGCTCGCAGTCGAAGCCGTCCTGCACGCCATCGGTGTCCATGGAGGTCAGCAGGATCTCGCCGGCGCCCAGTTCTTCGCCTCGCGCGGCCCATTCCACGGCGTCGATGCCTTCGTCGTCGCGGCCGCCGCGCGTGTAGACGTGCCACTTCGCGGGCGACTGGCGGCGGGCGTCGATAGCCAGCACCACGGCCTGGGCGCCGAATTCGAGCGACAGCTCGGAGATCAGCTCGGGACGGCGGACCGCGGCGGTGTTCACCGAGACTTTGTCGGCGCCGGACATCAGGATGCGGCGCGCGTCGGCGACGGAGCGGATTCCGCCGCCCACCGCCAGCGGGATGAATACCTTGCGGGCGGTGCGCGCCACCACGCCGGCCATGATGTCCCGCGCGTCGCTGGAGGCGGTGATGTCGAGGAACACCAGCTCGTCGGCGCCGTCGCGATTGTAGCGGTCGGCCAGCTCCACGGGGTCGCCGGCATCCCGCAGGTTGACGAAGTTGACGCCTTTGACGACGCGGCCCCCCGTGACATCCAGGCACGGGATGATGCGCTTCGCTAGCACGGCATCTCCACGAAGTTCCGCACGATCTTCAAGCCCACCGCGCCGGACTTTTCGGGGTGGAACTGCACGCCGTACAGGTTACCCGATTCGAGCGCGGCGGTGTAGCGCACTTCATAGGTGCAGGTGGCCGACACGTGTTGGTTTTCGGGGACGTAGTAGCTGTGGGCGAAGTACACGAAGGGCCGCGCCTCCAGGCCGCGCACCAGTTTCGAATCCGCGCGCACCTCCAGTTCGTTCCATCCCATGTGGGGCACGCGGGCATCCGCCGGGAAGCGTCGCACGGCGCCCGGAAAGATGCCCAGGCCGCGCGCTTCGGGCGCTTCCTCGCTGGTTTCGAACATCGCTTGCAGGCCGAGACAGATACCCAGGAACGGCACGCCGTCGCGAATCCGCCCGATCAACGTTTCGCGAACCCCGAGCGCGTCGAGCGAGCGCATCATCTGGCCGAAATGGCCGACGCCCGGCAGCAGGATCTTCGACGCGCCGAGCAAGCCTTCGCGATCGCGAACCAGCGTGTACTCGCTGCCGATTTCGGCGAGCGTGTTTTCGACCGACCGCAGATTGCCGGCCCCGTAGTCGAAGATGGCGATCATAGCAGCCCCTTGGTGGACGGCAACTGGTCCTTCAGCCGCGCGTCGCGGGAGCAGGCGTACTTCATGGCGCGGGCGAAACATTTGAAGATGGCTTCGATCTTATGGTGGCTGGAGCGGCCGTACAACACCTTGGCGTGGAGATTCGCGCCGGCGTGGTGGACGAAGCCGCCGAAGAAATCCTCCATCAGCTCGGTTTGCAGGTCGCCGACCAGGCGGACCCTGACGAGGTCCCGGTAGACCAGCGCGGGCCGCCCGCCGAGATCCACCGCCACCAGGGCCAGCGTCTCGTCCATGGGCATCACGAAATACCCGGCGCGGTTGATGCCCTTGCGGTCGCCGAGCGCCCGGGTGAAGAGCTGCCCGAGCACGATGCCCACGTCTTCCACGGTGTGATGCTGGTCCACGTCCAGATCGCCCTCGGCGCGCAGTTTGAGGTCGAAGCCGCCGTGTTTGGCGAACAGCTCCAGCATGTGGTCGAAGAAGCGGATGCCGGTGGAGATTTCGTACCGGCCCCGGCCTTCGATGCGAAGCGAGCCGGAAATGCGCGTCTCGCGGGTATCCCGGCGGAGCTTCGAGGTTCTCACGAGGCGAAGACCTCCTCCAGATAATTGATGTCGTCGACGATCGCGTATGCGCCTTCCCCCTGAAACAGAAAGACCAGGTCGAGGTAGGACGGATTAGAGGGCGCCGTGATTCCGATGAACGGAACCTTCGCGGCGCGCGCGCAGCGGGCGTCATCCACCGTGTCGCCGATATAGAAAATCTTCGCATCGCCGTGCTGCTCGCGGATGCGCAGCAGTCCTTCGGGCGCCGGCTTGTGGTTCTCCACGTCTTCCATGGCGATGACCGGATCGAACACCAGGTCGGGGGCGAAACGGCGCAGCGTGATCTCGGCTTCGTCCTTCGGCCGGCCGGTGAAAACGGCGAGACCGAAGTCGCGGCCGAGTTTTTCCAGCACGCCCGGACGCGCGACCCACCGCTCGCGCAGCATCAGGCCGCCGTCGCCGTTGCCCCGAAACAGCTCCTGGAAACGAGCCTTCACGTCTTCGAACGGCACGTCCACACCGGCCGCGGCCACCATGTGGTGCGAGAGCTTCCAATCGTCGTTCCATCCGCCCTGGTTCTTAAATTCCTGGATCTGGGCGCGCGTGACTTCGCGGCGCGTGAAGTGCTCCACCGTGCGGGCGATCGTCTCCCGGTACGATTCGGTGACGTCCACCAGCACACCGTCCATGTCGAAAACCAGGACCGGCCGATTCATCGCTTCCAGATCTCTTCCAGCGCGGCCAGCAGGCGGCGCGTCTGTTCCCGCGTGCCCGTGGTGATGCGCACGCACCCCGCCGCTTCGTAGCTCCGGTCGCGCACCAGGATGCCCTGCCCCCGCAACGCGTCGCGCACTTCGATGGCGCGCTCGCCGAAATGGCCCAACACGAAGTTCGCGGAGCTGGGCACGTAGCGGATCCCCAGTTGCTCCAGGCCGAAGCACAGCAACTCGCGGGCCGCCAGCACTTCGGCCACGTAGCTTTCGATGTAGCGGGTGTCCTCAACCGCCGCCTGCGCCGCCAGGACGGCCAGCGAGTTTACGCTGTAGGGAGACTGCGCCTTGTGCAGGTACGCGATGTTGGCCTGGTGCGAGAACAGGCAGCCCAGCCGCATGGCCGCCATACCGAAGACTTTGGAAAACGTGCGGCTCACGAACAGGTTCGGCACGCGCTCGATTTCGCCCACCGCGGTGACGCCGCAGAATTCGTAATACGCCTCGTCCACCAGCACCACGGCCTTGCGCGCGCGGTGCAGGATGCGCTGGATGGCGAGCAGCGAGATGCCCGTGCCGGTGGGGTTGTTGGGATTGGCCAGCAGCACCGCGCGGGTCTCGGGCGTGATGGCGTCCAGCACTTCCTGAAGGGGGAACTCCATGCCGGGCACCGGATATTCGACCTCCCGAATCCTGGCGCCGGCCACTTCCGCGTAGAAGCGGTACATGGCGTAGGACGGCTTGAGCAGCAGCACCTCCTGGCCGTCGTCCACGTAGGTGTTGACGAAAACCTGTATGGCTTCATCGGTGCCGTTGGTGAAGAGGAACTGCTCGGCCCGCACCTGGAAGTACCGGGCGATGGCGTCCCGCGCCTCGCCGTATTCCGGGTAGACCGCGAGGGTCGCCGTCTCCAGGCGCTCCTTCAGGAACGCGATGACGCGCGGCGAACAGCCGACGGTGTTCTCGTTGAAGTCGAGGCGCAGCTTGCCGGCGCGGCCGGCGGTCGGCGGGGAGTACGGAGTCATCTGCGCCACGGCGGGCCGCGGGCGGATTGCGCCCTTGGGGAGCTTGGGCGGTTTCATGAGCCCAGCCTCACCTCTACCGAGCGCGCGTGGGCCTCCAATCCTTCCGCACGCGCCAGGGTCGTAATCGCCGGCGCGAGGCGTGCCAGCGCCGGCTCGGAGAGTTCCTGCACGGAGATGACCTTAAGGAAATCGCTGACCGAGAGGCCGCCGCGTATCCGCGCCGCGCCGCTGGTGGGGAGCACGTGATTGGGACCGGAACAGTAGTCGCCCGCGGCTTCGGGGCTATACGGTCCCACAAACACACTGCCCGCGTGCCGCACCTTGAGCAGCAGAGTGTCGTCGGGAATGCTCAGATGTTCCGGCGCGAAGCGGTTCGAAATTTCCACGGCCTCCGCCAGCGAGCCGACCAGGATCACTGCGGAGTTTTTGGAAATCGACTGGCGGGCCACCGCGGCGGTGGGCAGCGTGGCCAACTGCCGCTCCACTTCCTTAGCCACCGCGGCGGCCAGGCGCTTCGATGTGGTCAGCAGCACGGCGGAGGCATCCACGTCGTGCTCTGCCTGCGCCAGCAGGTCGGCTGCGAGATGCCGCGGGTCTCCCTCGGCGGCGATGATCAGGATCTCGGTGGGCCCGGCGACGAAATCGATCCCCACCTCGCCGGCCAGAAGCCGCTTGGCCGCGGCAACGTAAATGTTGCCGGGTCCCACGATGCGGTCGGCGCGCGGCACCGTCCGAGTGCCGAAGGCGAACGCGGCGATGGCCTGGGCTCCACCCATCTGGAAGACGTTCGAGACGCCCAGCATCGCGGCTGTGCCCCACACCTCGGTCACGGGCTTGGGGGACGCCACGCAGATGTTCGGCACGCCCGCCACCTGGGCCGGCACGGCGGTCATCAGGACCGTGGAAGGCAGCGGATACCGGCCCGCCGGGATGTAGGCCGCGACGGTGTCGAGCGGGCGGACAATCTGTCCCAGGCGCATGCCGCGTGTCATGCGCATCCACTCGCGCGGCATCTGGAGCCGTGCGTAGGCGCGAATATTCTCCGCGGCCACCCTCACCGCGCGCCGGAAGGATGGCGCCAGCCGCTCGTGGGCCGCCCGCAGTTCCGCCGCCGAAACGCGCACGGTCTTGCGCGTCAGGCCATCGAAGCGGCGCGCGTATTCCAGCAGCGCGCCGTCGCCGCGCCGTCGCACCGCATCCAGGATGGGACGCACCACGGTTTCGGCCTCGGTCAATCGCGCGGCCTTGCGCGCCAGCAGGCGGCCCACGTCGCGGCTTTGCAGAATGCGGATCACAGGACTATCTTGTTCAGCGGGTATTCCACGATACCCTCCCCTCGCGCCTGCTTCAGGCGCGGGATGATGTCGCGGACCGTGGTCTCATCCAGGATGGTGTTCACCGCCAGCCACTCGTCGTCGCTGAGATGCGAAATAGTGGGCCGCTTCAGCGCCGGCAGCACCGCCAGAACCGCCGCCAGGTTGTCTTTGTGGACGTTCAACATCAGCCCCACTTTGCCCAGGGCGTTCATGGCGCCTTCGAGCAGCATGCGGATGTCTTCCAGCTTGCGGCGCTTCGCCGGGTCGTCCCAGGACTGGCGGTTGGCAATCAACTGCGTGTTGGACTCCAACACCGTGTCGATGATCTTCAGATTGTTGGCGCGCAGCGAGGAGCCGGTTTCGGTCACCTCGACGATCGCGTCGGCCAGCACCGGCGGCTTGACCTCGGTGGCGCCCCAACTGAACTCCACCTTGGCCGTGACACCGTGCGAGGCCAGGTAGCGCTTCGTCGTGGCCACCAGCTCCGTGGCGATGATGCGTCCCTCCAGATCTTTGACCGAGTGAAACCCGGAGGCCTCGGGCACCGCCAGCACCCAACGCACTTTCCCGAAGCTCTGCTTGGCGTAGATTAGGTCGGCCACCGCCACGACATCGGCCTCGTTCTCCTGGATCCAGTCGCGGCCGGTCAGGCCCGCGTCAAGAATACCATCTTCGACATACCGCGCCATCTCCTGCGCGCGAATCAGCATGCACTCGATTTCCGGATCGTCGATGCTCGGGAAGTACGACCGGCTGCTGGTGGTGATGGCAAAGCCCGCGCGCCGGAACAGGTCGATGGTCGCGTTTTCGAGGCTGCCTTTGGGAATCCCCAGCTTGAGTTTCACGGCCGGCCTCCGTAGACCGAAACGGGATCGTAGGTGCGGTCCTCCGAGACCAGCCACTCGCCGTTCTCCAGGCGGCGGAAGAAGCAGCTCTGGTAGCCTTCGTGGCAGACCCCGGGACCCAGCGCTTCCACCTGCACTAACACCGAGTCGCGGTCGCAATCGGTGGCGATGCGCTTCACCACCAGGCGGTGTCCCGAAGTCTCACCCTTCAGCCACAGTTTCTTGCGCGAACGGCTGTAGAAGGTGACGAACCCGGTCTGGACGGTCTTCCGGAAGGCCTCCTCGTTCATGTATCCCACCATCAGTACACGCCCGGAGGCGTGGTCCTGGATCACGGCGGTGACCAGGCCGTCCGCTTTTTGAAAATCCAGATTCATGCAAAAACCAATAAAAAAAGCCCGCCATTACTGCTGCGGGCGTCCTTTCGATTTCGTTGGAGTACGATCAGGAAACCGCCCGTCGGAAGTGGGCATGCGGATGATGATGCCGGGCGACGGTGGCTGTTACCATAAGTCGCCAGTATAGCACGTTAGCGGCGCGGCCTTAACCAAAGATAACGTACGGTTGGTAGTACTCCGTAGAACCCTGTAAACTAACGGGGGACTTGCCGGTCGCGCCCCCACCTGTTTAACATAATGTGGGCTTGACGACGACGAGCAAAGGGATCGAACGATGATCGACACAGCAGTCAGCATTTCACAGACTTTGGCCCAGCGGATGGCGCAAGGGAGGATGCCGGTGCAGGACGCGCTCCGGTATTCCATGATTCTGGCAGAATCACTGCGCAAGATCCACGAGAGCGGCCACGTGCACGGAGCGGTTTCGCCCGTATGCGTGGCCCTGACGCGCGCGGGACTGGAGCTGATGCCGGCGCTGGGAAGCGCCGGGGAGATCACGCCGTACACGGCCCCGGAAGTGATTGGCGGCCGCGCTGCCGATTCCCGCAGCGACATCTTTTCATTCGGCGCCATTGTGTACGAGATGCTCACCGGCCACGCGGCGTTTCAGGGCGACACTGCGGAAGCCCTGTCAGCGGCGATCACCGGTTCCGCGCCCGCTCCTTCCGGGAGTCCCGCGGTCGACCGGCTCGTGGCCAGTTGCCTGGCTAAGGACCCGGCCACGCGCCTGCAACGAGTCCAGAAGCTCATCCTCGAGCTGAAGCTCCTCGCCGTGGCCGTCCGGCGTTCGGAGGCCTCTGCCCGGCACGACACGGTTAACTCGGAGCTGCGCGCTCAACTCGAGCAGATCGAAATGCGGCTGGGCGCCCGGATGGAACGCATGGAGCAAAGCGTGGGCAGCCTGCTGGAGCGGCTCGTGGGAATCGACGCGGCGCTCAAGGCCGGCGCCGAGCGCGGCGATGCCGTCACCGAGCGCGTTGCGCACATCGAGCACGGCATGGAAGCGGCCGGCGAACGCTTCGCGGCTCTGGATCAGCGCCTCTTGGAAGGCGAAGCCGTGCAACAGCGGGTCGTTGTAATCGAGCAGACTCTCGAGAGCGTCGGCGACCGCTTCGAATCCTTTGACCACCGCGTCACCCACGTGGAGCAGGCGCTGCAGACCGTCGGCGATTACATCGAGCGCCTGGAGCACGGGGTCGAAGCCCTTCGCCAGGACCAGACCGCGTTGCGCCAGAACGTTTCGGAGGACCTGCGGATGTTCGAGCAGGCCCTGAAGCACCAGGCCGCCGCGGTCGAATCGTCCCGCACCGCCATGTCGCAGACCGACGACCTGGTGGAGCGCGTGGTCGAAGCCCTGGAATCGCTGCAATCGGTGGTGCTGGAGCACTCCGATGAGCGGGCGGTCGGAGTAAGTTAGTGTCCTGATGTGGGGCGGGCAATCCTGCCCGCAGCCGGCTTTCAGCCGGCTTCAGCCAAGAATCGCCGCCCTACATCGGGTTGCGCAGCGTTGTCAATTCTTAAGCGAGACACCACATTAGGACCGCTTCCTTTACCTCGCCCGAATCTGGCCGCCGCCCATCCGCACCGGGCGCCACGGTGATACAGTTTGCGGTGGAGGCGATTTCTCCGCCACAACTATGATTGAAACCGGATTGAAGGACAAGGTAGTCGTCGTCACCGGCGCCGCCGCCGGAATCGGACAGGCCACTGCGCGCCGCTTCGCGCAGGAAGGCTGCCGTGTCGCGTCGTGGGATCTTCGGGACGGCCAGGCCGAGCCGGGCGGAATGTTTCAAAAGGTGGACGTCTCGAACGCGGCCGCGGTGGAAGCCGCCGTGGAAGCAGTCGTCGAGCGATGGGGCGCGGTGCACGTTCTGGTCAACAACGCCGGCATCCTGCGGGACGGGCAGCTGGTGAAGTACAAAGAAGGCGCACTGGCCGGAACCATGAGCGACGAACAGTTCGACTCCGTGATCGGCGTGAACCTGAAGGGAGTCTTCATCTGCACGCGCGCCGTCGTGCCGCGCATGATCCAGGCGGGCGGCGGCGTGATTCTGAATGCCTCCAGCGTGGTCGGCCTGTACGGCAACTTCGGCCAGACCAATTACGTCGCCGCCAAGGCCGGAGTGATCGGCATGACGCGGGTGTGGGCGCGGGAGCTCGGCAGGTATCAGATTCGGGTCAATGCCGTGGCGCCCGGATTCATCGCCACCGACATGATGACGTCCTTACCCGAGAAGATCCGCCAGGGTCTGGTCGGGCACACGCCCCTGGGCCGCATGGGGCAGCCGGAGGACATCGCCAACGCCTACCTGTGGCTGGCCTCCGACGCCGCCTCGTTCGTGAGCGGGACCGTGATCGGCGTGGATGGCGGCGTGGTCACGGGCACTTAGCCTGGAATCGCCGGATGAATCGTAATCGGGTCAAGATCGCATGGAAGTTAGACCGCAAAACTGCTCGCCGCAAGTTCGGCTACAAAAGGAAGTCTCTTAAGCTCTAGAGAATCGAGAGAGGACGGTCAGGGGCCTGGGTTTTGGGAGGGTGCCTCGTGATCGCGAGCGAGGGTAAGAGCGTTACGCAAATCGCCCACACGACTACGTGCATCGTCAGGAGAGCGCAAGCCTCGGGCCAGCCTTCGCCCATAATGTGTGAAATCGCCAATAATACGTTGGGCACAAACGACAAGATAAGGACTACAGCCGCAACTCGACGCCATGTGCGGACCGGGTTCGGATAAGACACCATTCCTACAAAGACGTAGATAGCCATCGCGGTGCAGCCAATAGTGCCAACGATGGGAGGGCCTGGAGCGAGTGGCGTGAACGCCGGGTCGGGGTGAAGCACCTGAACGGCAACCTCGCGAACGGCTAGCACGGCGGCCACGGCTGCGGCAATTGTCAATGCTGCCGACCCCCACAAAACTCGCGAGGACTTAAGATAATGCGCCGGTTCTTCCACAACAGTTCCCTGTCTATGACGCCGGTTCTTCCACAAACGTTCCCATTCTATGTAATCTTAAAGCCGGAATTGCGACAATGTAGATTATGAAGCGCATCTACATCGCCGCTTTTCATCAATCCAAATTCGGAAAGCTGATGGGCATGACGATCCCCGAGATCGTCGGCCATGCGGTCGCCGGAGCCTGCCGCGAGATCGGCGCACCGGCCTCCGCGCTGGATGTGGGCAGCATCGGCGCCACCTGCAACATCGCGCTCAACGAGCAAGGCCTCCTGGCCGGCCTCATGGCCGAGACGCCGGGTCTCGAAGGCAAGCCCATCGAGGCGGTGGAGAACGCTTGCGCCTCCGGCGGGCAGGCGGTGCTCTCGGTGATCTGGAAACTCCTGCTCGGCATGGGCAACACGGGCATCGCCGTGGGCTATGAAAAGATGCGCGACGCCCAGGGCAAAATGGATGGCAAGCTGATGGGCAAGGTGCTCGGCTACTTCTCGGATCCGGGCGAGCGCGCGGGCAAAGTGTTCGTGTTTCCACACCTCTTCGCCGAGGTGATGCAGGCCTACATGGACGGGCACGGCGTCACCGAGCGGGACCTGGCCGCCATCCCCGTGCAGGAATATGCCAACGCCAGATACAACCCCTGCGCGCAAATGAACAAGGTCCGGATCACGCTGGAGCAGGCGCTCGAGATCGGGGGATTCAACCGCTACGTGGTGGACGGCCTGCCGCTCAAGACCTACGACTGCTCGCAGATCACCGATGGCTACGCCGCCCTGATACTGGCCACCCGCGAGGGCCTCGCCAGGCTGGGCGTACACGCCGCCGAGTGCGTCGAGATCGCCGGATGGGGCCAGGCCACCGATCCGCTCCGCAAGGCCGGCCGCGACGTGCTGCGTCCCGCGGGCGCCTATCGCGCCATGCGCAGCGCCTACCGGATGGCCGGCGCGGATCCCAAGGACGTGAATGTCGCCGAGGTGCACGATTGCTTCAGCGTGATGGGCGCGATCGGAACCGAGGTGATCGGCAAGGCCGAGCCCGGCAGGGGCGCGCAATACTGGGTGGATGGCAGGGCCACGCCCGATGGCGAGTGCGGCATCAACACGTCGGGCGGCCTGATCGCCAAGGGACACCCCATCGGCGCCACCGGCATCGCCATGATCGGCTGGTCGTCGCTTCAATTGCTGGGTAAAGCCCCCGTGGAGCTGCAGGTGAAAGAGCCCAAGCTCGCCGCGACGTTCAACATCGGCGGTCCGATTTGCGCCAGCGTGTGCACCGTGCTGCGGGCGTCATAAGGAACCAACGTCCCCCGCACCAACGTCCGTCACCTGGCGGGCAGCGCAACTTTTTCGATATATTGGGGTATTATAGTCATGCTTCTAGATGCTCAACTCCTGCGGGACCTGGCTAAAGTACCGGTGGAAAAACGTGCCATTACGAACCTGAGGGTGCTCAACGAGGCCTTCGATTATCCGCGACCCAGTTCCTTCTCGCGCGGCCTGCGCGTCGACCTCAATGGCCTCTCCATCCTCCTGATCTCCGGGACGGCCAGCATCGATGAGCACGGACAAACCATCCACATCGGCGATCTCCGCGCGCAGACCCGCCGCACCTTCGAGAACATCCAGGGGTTGCTGGAAGCCGAAGGCGCCACCTGGAAGGACGTGGTGCGGACCACCTGCTACCTGCGGGATATCGAGCGCGACTACGCCGCCTTCAACGAGGAGCGCACCGCGTTTTATCAGGAGCAGGAGCTGGATCCCCTGCCCGCTTCGACCGGCATCCAGGCAATACTCTGCCGCCCCGAGCTGTTGGTCGAAATCGAGGCCATCGCCATGTTCCGAACCGACCCGCTGGAGTGAATCTGCCGAGCCGCGCACGTCGGTAAGCGGTGCTGTTCGCCTTCCCAACCAAAGGCCCACCTGATTCGTCCAAACCGTGGCACAATATTCCTGCCGGAGGAACCCTTGCCCGTATTGGAAAACACACTTCAGGATCTGCGCATCGGCGCGCGGTCCCTTCGCAAGAACCCCGTCATCACCGCGATTGCGGCCCTGTCTCTGGCCCTGGGCATCGGTGCCAACACCGCCATCTTCAGCTTGATCGATGCCGTGCTCGTGAAAATGCTGCCCGTCGAGCGCCCCAACGAGCTGGTCCTGCTCACCGACCCCAACGCCCATGGAGTCTCCATCGGCACCGAGAGCGGCGTCCGCCAGTTGCTCAGCAATGGCGAGTACCAGCACATCCGCGACGGCCAACAGGTCTTTCAGGGCATGTACGCCGCCGAAAGCGATGTGGAACGCGTGAGCGCCTCGATCGATGGCGGCGCGCCGGAGGACGTCCATCCGCGCCTGGTTTCGGCATCCTACTTCGCGGTGCTCGGCGTGAGCCCCGCCATCGGCCGCGCGTTCTCCCCGGCTGACGACCAGGCGCCGCACAACGCGCCCTACGCCGTGATCAGCTACGCGTACTGGAACAACCGTTTCGGCGGCCGGCCGGATGTGCTGGGCAAGATCGTGAAGACCGCCAAAGCGTCGCTCGCCATCATCGGGGTGGCGCCCCAGGGCTTCTTCGGCGAGACCGTCGGCCAGCCGACCGACCTCTGGGTCCCCCTCATGATGGAGCCCGACCTCAAGCCCGGGCGCGATTGGCTGCACGACGACGAATCCACGGTGGAGCGCGTGATGTGGCTGCAAGTGATGGGCCGGCTCAAGCCCGGCGTCACCATGAAGCAGGCCCAGGCCGCGATCAGCGTGTTGTACCAGCAGATCCTGAGCGGCTACCGGGTGCCTGGCCTGGATGCCGAGCACCGCCGCGAGCAGCTCGATCAGAAGCTCCAGTTGCACCCGGGGGCCAGGGGCGCCAACGCGCTGAGCGAGCAGTTCGCCCAGCCCCTGATGGTTCTGATGACGCTGGTGGGCCTGGTGCTGCTGATCGCCTGCGCCAACATCGCCAACCTGCTGCTGGTGCGCGCCGCGGGGCGGAAGAAGGAGATCGCGATTCGCCTGGCCATGGGGGCCGGCCGCCTTCGCCTCTCGTCGCAACTGCTCACCGAGAGCCTGCTGTTGGCCGCGTTCGGCGGCGCGGCGGGCGTGCTCTTCGCGTCGTGGGGAACGCGCGTCCTGTTGCGCCTGGTCTCGAGCGGCCCCGATCCGGTCGCGCTCGAGATCCACACCGACGCGCGCATGCTGGCTTTCACCGCCGCACTGGCGATCGTCACCGGCATCCTGTTCGGCCTGGCCCCGGCGTTCCGCGCCGCGCGAGTCAACGTGGCCTCCACTTTAAAGGAGAACACGCGGGCGGTCAGCGGGAGCGGTTCCCGAGTCAGTTTCGGCAAGGTGCTGGTCGTGGTGCAGATCGCCGTCTCGCTGCTCCTGGCCATCGGCGCGGGCCTGTTTGTCCGCACGCTGCGCAACCTCCAGAACGTGCATTTGGGCTATGCCCGCGACCGCCTGGTCCAATTCAGCATCGACGCCACCACCGCGGGTTACAAGAGTGCCCCCGCCGCCAACCTCTACCTGCGCCTGCTCGACGAGATCCGTGCCATTCCGGGTGTCAAGAACGCCACCTTCTCGCAGAACGGCTTTTTCAGCGGGTCCGAATCGGGCACGCGCCTCTACGTCGAAGGCTACACGCCGGCCAAGCCCGGGCAGACCAACGCCCGCTTCGACAACGTCGGTCCCGATTTCTTCTCCTCTCTGGGCGTTCCGATCCTGCGCGGCCGCGAGATCGGCCGGCAGGATACCGGCGCCTCCACTCCCGTCTGCGTGATCAACCAGACCATGGCGCACGATTTCTTCGATGGCCGCGATCCTCTGGTCAAACACATCAAGGACCTCTTCCCCGGCTCCAAAGGCGAATACGAGATCGTCGGCGTGGCCCAGGACGTCCGCGATCATAACCTGCGCGGCAACATTCCCCGCCGATTCTACGTGCCCGCCGCGCACGGCCTGCCGGATGTCCCGGAGTTTGTGAATTTCCAGGTGCGCACCCTGGCCGACCCCTCCGGCGTGGTTTCCGCGATACGGCGCTCCGTGCGCCAGATCGACCCGGCCCTGCCCATCGGCAGCATCCGCACGCTGGGCGAGCTGGTGGACGACCGCGTGCGGCAGGAGCGGATCGTCGCCCAGCTCTCGACCTTCTTCGGCCTGCTGGCCATGCTGCTGGCTTCGGTCGGACTCTACGGCGTGCTCTCCTACGCGGTGGCCCGGCGCACCAACGAGATCGGCATCCGCATGGCCATGGGGGCGCAGCACAGCGCGGTCGTGTGGCTGATTCTCCGCGAGACCCTCCTGCTGGTGGCCATTGGCGCCGTAATCGGGATCGGCTCCGCGGCGGCGCTGGGCAAGCTGGTGGCCAGCCGCATGTACGGCGTCACCCCGAGCGATCCGCTGACCACGGCAGCCGCGGCGGCCGTCCTCACCGTGATCGCGATGTTCGCCGCGTGCTTTCCCGCCCTGCGCGCCGCCCGCGTCGACCCTATGATCGCGTTGCGCGTGGAGTGAGCAACACTCCCCGGCAACACTCCCTAGTTGATTCCTGCGGCGGTCTACGATAGCCTTGCCTCATTATGAACCGCAGGGAATTCTTCTCACGCTCCGGCGCCGCGGCCGTCGCGGCAGCCGCCGTTCCGCCCCAAAAGGTCTCCGCCGCGCCTTCCAAGCCCGTGCTGATGAAGCTCGGCTGCCAGACCTCGCCGACCACCGAGACGCACCTTCGCTACCTGGCGCGCTACGGCGTCCGCAACATCTGCGGATACCCCGAGATCGCCGATGGCCGCCTCTACGCCACGGTTGACGAGCTGAAACAGATGCGCGGCCTCGCCGAAAAGAGCGGTATCAGCATCGATTGCATCGCGCCGCCGTTCCTCTCTTCCAGCCACATCGACCGCGAGCGGCACCCCGCCATCATGCTGGCCCAGAGCCCCGAGCGCGACCGCGACATCGAAGCCCTGCAAACCCTCATCCGCAACTGCGCCGCGGCCGGCATCCCGTCCATCAAGTACAACATGAGCATCCTGGGAGTCATCCGCACCGGCCGCACCCCGGGACGCGGCGACGCCACCTACAGCGCCTGGAGCCTCAAGGACGCGCATCCGGCAACGCCCTTGACGCGCGCCGGCCGCGTCGATGCCGACGCCTTCTGGGAGCGCATCACCTATTTCCTGGATCGCGTGATCCCCGTCGCCAACGAGAACAAGATCCGCATGGCCTGCCACCCGCACGATCCCGGCGTGCCGCCCGAAGGCTACCAGGGCGTAACCCGCGTCCTGGGCACCGTGGACGGCCTGAAGAAGTTCATCACCATCCGCCAAAGCCCCTATCACGGCCTGAACTTCTGCCAGGGCACGGTCTCCGAGATGCTCCACGATCCCGGCAAGGAGATCTACGACGTCATCCGCTACTTCGGCTCGCGCCAGAAAATCTTCAACGTGCATTTCCGGAACATCCGCGGCCATCGCGACGAGTTCGTCGAGGTCTTCCCCGACGAGGGCGATGTGGACTTCGTCAAAGCCATCCAGGTATACAAAGAAATCGGCTACCCCTACCTGCTGATGCCCGACCACGTCCCGCAGGCGCCCGGCGATCCCAACGGATTGCAGTCGTTCGCCTACTGCTACGGTTACATCCGCGCCCTGATCCAGGCCGCCGACCGCCTCACCGCATAACACCGCGTGTCATCATGAAGCTGTGGGGTTGCTGCATCTGGTGGCGGCGTTCTGGGCGGCGGCGAGCGCGCCCACGTTCTCGCACGACGTCGCTCCGATCCTTTATCGCCAGTGCGCCGCCTGCCACCGGCCGGGGGGCGTGGCCCCCTTCAGCCTGATCACGTACTCGGACGCCGGCAAACGCGCCGCCCTCATCGCCACCGTCACCGCCAGCCGCTACATGCCGCCGTGGCCGCCTTCCGAGCCGCGCTTCCACAACGAGCGCCACCTCACCCCCCCCGAAATCGCCACCCTCGCGCGCTGGGCCGCCTCCGGAGCGCTCCAGGGCAACCCGGCCGAAACTCCTCCGCCTCCCGAATTCCCCGACGGCTGGCAACTGGGCAAGCCCGATCTCGAATCCGAGATGCGCGCCCCGTTCGAAGTGCCAGCCGAGGGCCCCGACCTCTACCGCTGCTTCGTGATCCCCGCCGCCGCCCCTCGCGACCATTGGGTGCGCGCCCTCGACATCCGGCCAGGAAATCCCAAGGTCGTGCACCATGCGCTGCTCTTCCAGGACATCAGTGGCACCGCCCGCAAGCGCGACACCGGCCAGGGCTATTCCTGTTTCGGCACCCCCGGATTTCTGCCCGCGCGCGGCCTGGGTGGATGGACTCCCGGCTCGCTGCCCTTCCAACTCCCCGACGGCATCCCGGAACTCCTGAACGGCGGCGCCGACCTCGTGTTCCAGGTGCACTATCACCCCACCGGCAAGCCCGAAACCGACCGCACCCGCGTCGCGCTCTATTTCACCGATCGCAAGCCGGTCCGCCGCGCCATGGACATACCGCTGGGCTCCAACCACATCGACATCCCGCCCGGCCAGCGCGACTACAAGGTCACCGACCACTTCACGCTCCCCGTGGATGTCGACGCCCTCGCCATCAATCCCCACGCGCATTACGTGTGCAAGGAAATGTTCGGCTACGCCGTGCTGCCCGATGGATCGCGCCGCACGCTGATCCGCATTCCCGACTGGAACTTCGATTGGCAGCAGCAGTACACCTACGCCGCCCCCATCCGGCTGCCCGAAGGAACGCGCATCGAAATGGAATACACCTACGACAATTCGGCCGCCAACCCGCGCAACCCGAACCATCCCCCCAAGCGCGTGATGTGGGGCCCCGGCAGCACCGACGAAATGGCGGGCCTGCACATCGAGGTGACACCCGTGGACCAGGACGACGCCGACGAACTCTCGCAGGCCCTCTGGGGAAAGATGGTGCGGACGTTGGGCATCGGAGGGCTCACTCACCCGCCGCGATAAAACGCGGGAAATACTCCGAAGAATTCCCGGCGTATCATCGTCCAAGGAGAGTAGCGTATTCGGCCAATGGTTCTGGAACGGTCAGACCGCGAACTCATCGATGCCTGCCGGCAAGGCGACCGCGAAGCCTTCCGCGCTCTCTTCGAGGCGTATAAAGACAAGGTCTACTCCATCGCCCTGCGTTTCTCGGGCGACCCCGCGACGGCCATGGACATCGCCCAGGACACGTTCCTGAAGCTGTTCTCCTCCATCCGCGATTTCCGCGGCGACTCCAATTTCGAAACCTGGGTGTACCGCCTGGTGGTCAACAGTTGCCTGGATCACAAACGGAAAACGCGGCGCCTGATCCCCTTGGTGGACGAATTCCTGCACAACCTGCGCGCCTCGGCCGACAGCCTCGCGGAAGTATTGCTTGCCGAGCTGCAGACGCGCGTCCGCGCGGCGGTCGATCGTCTGGCGCCCGACCTGCGGATCGCCATTGTCCTGCGCTACACCGAAGGATTGTCTTACGACGAGATTGCCGAAGTGCTCGGCTGCTCGCCCGGAACCGTGGCGTCGCGGCTCAACCGCGCCCACAAAGCGCTGGAGCGCCGCCTGGCTCATCTGGCCGGCAAGAAGGGAGAACGCCATGCCTGATTGGTTGGAACTGGAATTAGCCGAAGCCCTCCGTCCCGCCGCCGCGCCGAGTGAGTTGTGGGGCAGGATGGCATCCTGCGGCGGGTTGGCAACCCGCCCAGCGAGCGAAGCTCGCCTCTTCGCCCCGTCGCGCAACGTTTCCCGGCCGAAGGCCAGGCCCGCCCGAGCGCTCTGGCCCATCGCCGCAATCCTCACCCTGATGATCGCCGCCGGCACTCTCTGGCTTGTGGCGAAGGGCGAGGAACCGGCCACCGCGCCGCTGGCGAGAAGCGCCGCCGTGACCGCAACGTCCACCCGCGCGCCGGAGCATTGCCTGCTCTGTCACACGAGCTTGTAATTAACAACGACTGACGTTATGGAAAACACCGGGTACTTGTGTCTCTTGCTGTCGCTCTGCCTTTGCGCCTATGCCGCGGCCGCCTCCGCAGCGGGCGCCGTCAAACGCAATCGCCTCCTGGCCCTCAGCGGCGAGCGCGCGGTATACGCCGTCTGCTTTTCGATCTCGATCGCCTCGGCGATTCTGGTCCACGCCTTCCTCACCGACGACTATCGCTACGCCTACGTCGCCTCCAACAGCAACCGCGCCATGAATGCGTCCTACAAGTTCGCGGCGTGGTGGGGCGGCCAGGAAGGATCGCTGCTGCTGTGGAGCTGGCTGCTGTCCTGCTATGCAGCCATCCTCGTCCTCCGCAGCCGCCGCAAGCTCGCGAGCATGCCCTACACCATCGTGGTCCTGGCAGCCACTCAAGCCTTCTTTCTAATCCTCAACACCTTCGTGGCGAATCCGTTCCGCATGCTGGCCGTCCTGGGCGGCGTCACCGCGGTGCCCGACGGCGCCGGCCTCAATCCCCTGCTCCAATATCCGCTCATGCGCATTCATCCGCCCGTGCTCTACCTCGGCTATGTCGGGATGGTGGTCCCGTTCGCGCTCTCCATCGGAGCGCTCGTCACCCGCGAGAAAAGCGCCGCGTGGCTCTGCACCGCGCGCCGCTGGACCCTGGTCACTTGGCTGCTGCAGGGCGCCGGAATCGTGCTCGGCGCGCGCTGGGCCTACGCCGCGCTCGGATGGGGAGGCTACTGGAGCTGGGACGCGGTCGAAAACGCCTCCTTCCTCCCCTGGCTCAGCTCCACCGCCTACCTGCATTCGGTCATGATGCAGGAGAAGAAGGGCATGCTGCGAGTCTGGAACATCGTGCTCGTCTCGTCGTCTTTCTTCCTCTGCATCTTCGGCACCATGATGACCCGCTCGGGCATGGTGGATTCCGTGCACGCCTTCGCCAAATCGTCCATCGGCCGGTACTTCGTCGCCTTCCTCGTGGTGGCCATCGCGGGCACAGCATGCCTGATCCTGAGCCGCCTCGACTATCTGAAGAGCGACGCGCCCATGGAGAACGTGGTCTCGCGCGAATCCGGTTTCATGTTGAACAACCTGCTGCTGCTGGCAAGTTGCGTCGCCATCCTCTGGGGCACGT
This sequence comes from Bryobacteraceae bacterium, assembly GCA_035638575.1. Taxonomy (GTDB): domain Bacteria; phylum Acidobacteriota; class Terriglobia; order Bryobacterales; family Bryobacteraceae; genus DASQZT01. The sequence continues at coordinate 32,342 of DASQZT010000014.1, read as the reverse complement.
TGTTTCCGGTGATTTCCGAATTCGTCTCCGGCGAGAAAGTGTCCCTGGAGAAGCCCTGGTTCAACCGCATCATGACTCCGGCAGGTCTCGCGCTGCTCTTGTTGATGGGGGTGGCTCCGCTGCTCCCCTGGCGCCGCGCCTCGTGGAACAGCCTGCGGCGCAGTTTCCGCATCCCGGCCGCCGGAGGCTGCCTGGTAGCCGCGCTTCTCGCCACCTGCGGAGTGCGCGAGGTCGCTCCGCTTGTCTCGTTTTCGCTGTGCGCCTTTGTGACCGTCTCGATCGTCACCGAGTTCGCCAAAGGCGCCTGGGCAATCGCGCGCAAAGAGGCGATAGCTCTCCCCCGCGCCGTCCTGGAATTGACGCACCGCAACACGCCCCGCTACGGCGGGTACCTCGTCCACCTGGGAATCGTGCTGATCTTCGTCGGACTGACCGGCGCTGCGTTCAACCGCGAGCACAAAGGCGAAATCCGCATCGGCGACCGTTTCGGAGTCGGCCCCTATTCGCTCGACATCCGCGAGATCTCGGCCGGCGAGGACGACAACCGCCTGTGGCAGCAGGCGCGCATCGAGGTCTACGACGGCGCCCGATCCATCGGCAGCCTGACTCCGCGGCGCGAGGTCTACAAAGCCAGCCGCCAGCAGGTAGGCCGCGTGGACATCCGCCACGGGCTGAACGACGATCTCTACGTCAATTTCGCCGGCATGAGCGCCGATAACACCGCGGTAGTGGAAGCCTACTTGTTTCCGTTGGTGAACTGGCTCTGGATTGGCGCCGCGGTACTCCTGGCCGGAACCTGCATCGCGTTGATCAAGCCGAAGACTCTTGTGGCGTAGACACTCGTGCAGTCGCAACCTGCTGTTTCGTTGTGGGGCAGGATGGCATCCTGCGGCGGGTTGTCCAACCCGCCCGGCGAGCAATGCTCGCCTGTTCGCGCCGACGCTCAACGTCTCTATCGCCACCGAGACCGCTCCATCGACCCCTGCCTTTGCACGGTAAGATATCCCCATGCCCGAGCCCACCGAGCCTTATTCTCTCGCCGACACCTGGCTCCTCAACAACCGCGTCAACCTGATGCTGCTCGATCGACTCACGCCCCAGCAGTTGGCGTACACCGCGAGCCCGCGCGCCCGCAACATCGCCGGCCAGATCGCGCACCTGCACAACGTCCGCGGCATGTGGCTGGAAGTGCGGTCCCCGTCGCTGGCCAAGAGTCTGCCGAAGCTCGAGAAAGGCCCGCCCAAAGAATCCATCCGCGCGGCGCTGGAAGCTTCGGGTAAGCTGATGGGCGAATGGATCGCGGAATCCGAAAAGACCGGCAAGATGAAAGCGGCCAAACGCGGCGTCGCCGTTTTCTTCGGGTACGCCCTGGCCCACGAGGCGCACCATCGCGGCCAGATCCTGCTTCACCTGAAGTACGCCGGGATGCCGGTGGACCGCGACTTCAGCTATGCCATCTGGGACTGGCAGAAAATCTGACGCCTACTTCGCCAGCACCACGCGCCCCGCCCCCGGCGCGGGCTCGGCGACTTCATTGAACCGCACCCGCGCGACTACCGCCAGCGCGGCCAGGTAGAACAGCCCGCCTATAATCAGCGTCTGCACCAGCCCCATGTAGATCGCGCATACCAGCGCGCCCACCGATCCGAGCACGCTCGACGCCGCGTTCAACGACCACGCCCAGCGCACCGATGGCGCGTGCCACGCCTCCAGCCGCGCCAGCGCCGTCGGAAACGGCATCCCCATCACGAAGCCCAGCGGCGCGATCAGCGCCACCGTCATCGCCGCCTTCATCGGCAGGGGCAGCCACACCAGCGGAGTCAGCAGCGACGAAACCGCGAGTGCCAGCAGCGCCGCCAGAAGCGCCACGCACCCCAGCGCCTTGATCAGCCGGCCTTCGTCCTTCCCCAGCACGCGGCGGCTCGCCGCGCTTCCCAGGCCGCTGAACACCAGCATGGAGAAGATCACCACCGAGAGGGCATAGGTGGGGTGCCCCAGAAACAGCACGAATTTCTGAATCAGCGCGACCTCGATCAGAATGTAGCCCGTCCCGATAAACAGGAAGTACGGCAGGAAGCCCACCACACCCCGTTGCCGCGGCAGGCGCGTGCCCAGCACCAGAGGCGGCGCCATCAGGATCAGCGCCGTGGCCAGCAGGCTGATGGCCATCAGGCCGAACAGCAGCGGCACCGCTTTGTTGATCTTGTAATCCGCACTGGCCCGCGATGCCGTGGTGATGAAGGTCCACAGGTCGCGCGGCTGCACCGTGTAAAAGAAGAACGGGCGGTTGTCGCTCACCGGCGTGATGTCGAACGTGTAGGTGCGCTCGTACTCGGCGGGGTTCGCGCTGTGCAGCAGGTCGTAAAACTGGTTCCGCACTTCCACGCCCGGAAGGTACACCGCCTGCATGCCCGAAGACGCAAACAGCGCTCGCGCGCGATCGACATCGCCCTGGCGGAACGGCTTCCGCGAGATGGCCACGGTGTCCTTCGCGCCCCAGCCTACCACCGTGCCTTCGCGCCCCACGATCACGTGGCTCGCCGGGTCCGTCTCGCCTGACTGGCGCAGCGCATCCATGGCCAGCGAGACCAGCCGCAGCGATTCGCGCGGCGGTTCGAAACCCCAGCGGGTAAACGCCACCAGCCCGTCGTCCGTGAGATGCGCAAGATAGTCGCGGAAAGCGTCCGTGGTGTACAGGTTGTTTTCCGAAAGCGCGAACGCGCCCGCCGCCGTCGAGGCCCACGTGTCCACCAGTGTGGCCTGCACCACCTGGTACTGCTCGGTGCTCCGCCGCACGAAGCTGCGTCCATCTTCTACATGCACGTGAACGTCCGGCCGCAGGTACAGTCCGTGGCTCAGCTCCGGAAACTTCACCTGCATAATGGTGGTCGCGATGATGGGGTTGATCTCCACGGCGGTGATGTCGTGGCTCCCGTACATCAGCGCGCGGGAAACATCCCAACCGCCTCCCGGTCCGATGATCAGGCTCTTGGCCCCCGGGCGTATGGCGTACGGCAGGCTCGCGCCCTGCGACGTCAGATCGCGGCGGTCGTCCGCGCTGAGGTGGTCGGAATCGAACGGAGCGATCGACGTGGCGGCGTCCCCGTCGATCACGATGTTGTACCGGCCCTCGCTCACCTCGTGCACCACCGCGATGCGCGACATGGGGTTCCACTTCACCCAGATTTCGTTGGTCAGCGTCTGGTCTTTGGCGCGCCGCACGTCCACCACCGGATGCCGCAGATTATAGGTGACGAACGCTACCAGCAGCAGCGCCAGCGCCACCGATCCCGCGCGCGCCCTCGCCTGGCCGGCCATGCTGTGCCAGATCGCCGCGGCCACCGCGTAGAAGATCGCCGCCGTCACCACCGTGTTGGGACCGCCGAACCAGTTGAGCAGCGGTATCAGCAGCAGGCACCCGCAGGCCGCGCCCAGCAGGTCGAAGAAGTATACGCGGTTGACCCGCTCGATCGTCTCCGAGACCGCCAGCGAGACGATCGCTCCGGAGACGAAAAACGGAATCGCCGTGGTGAAATAGACCAGCGCCAGGCTCCAGTTCGGAGGATGGTTTGGCTGAAGCAGAATCACCGCCAGCGCCAGGCCGGTGCAGAAAGTGTTCAGGGCGCTGAGCCGCCCGAGACGCGTGAACAGCGGCGCCTTCCAACCCGCTACCACGTACGAAAACACGCCGCCGATCCCCAACCCGAACAGCGCGATCGAAATCGCCAGAAACGCAAAGTGGTAATAGAAAACCACCGAGAAGATGCGCGTCAGCGACAGCTCCAGCAGCAGGGTCGCCAGCGTCGTCAGGAATACGCACAGGTAGACCTGCGACCAGTGCGCGCCACCGGCGGGGCGCCCTTCGGACCCGCCTGTGCTGTTCTGCCCCTGTTCCATATCCGGGCTACTGTATCGCGATGTTGAGCGAGTTGCTGCGCGCGTCCGGAAAGCCCACGCTGAGATCCACGATGCCCTTCGGCGTATTGTCTGGAACCACCACGTTGATCTGGTACAGGCCGGCATACGTCGGCGTCAGGCCGGCGAAAGCCGCCGGTACGTTGGCTGCCAGTACGCCGCCGCCGAAACTCACCAGGAGGTCGCCGGTGACCCGCGCCAGGGGCTCCGCCGATGGCGCCGGTTGGCCCGTCGGAACGGCCGGGCTGGTGGATCCGAGACCGATCGCATAGATGGTCAGAACGTCGCCAACATTGGCGGGATGGCTCCCATCCGGCAGATTCACGCTGTAATCCTGGTTCACCGCGGCCAGCAATCGCGGCGCGCGCGCCGCCACGTTCACCGACACCGTATTGCTGATGGATCCGTCGTCGCGCTGCACTTGAACCAGCGCATTCCCCAGCGGCGTATCCACCGGCATCTGAAACGCGAACTGTCCGTACGAAGAGTAGTACAACGGCGCCGGCGTGCCGTTCACCAGCACGCTGGCGCCTCCCAGCACCGTGGCCAGCGGCGGCGCCTGCCCCGGCGTGAAGGCGCTGAACGAAAGCTGCTCGCCCTTCGCCACCATGATGTCGCCCTGCGACACCGTATCGCCCGGCACAAAGGTCCCGTTGTCCAGCACGCCCTGGTAATAGATCAGCGGCGCGCCCTTCGCCACGATGGTCAGGTTCACCGGAATGTTGGACGGTCCGTTCACCGCGTTCGAAGCAATTGCGACCGTTCCGTTATATGTCCCGGGGTCCATTCCGCTCGGGTCGATCGCGATAAACGAGGGCACGGTGTCCTGCTTGATCCACGTGCCGCCGCTCGTCGTGATGCTCCCCACCGCGAGACTTCCCAGCCCTGTATTGGTGAGCCCCACGAATATCGAGAACGGGTACACCAGGGCCGGCGCACCGGCGGCCAGCCTCAGGTTGATCTGGGCCGGCGACGCCTGCGCGATGGGCTGCGTGGTCAGGTGCATCGTCACCGGAATCGTGACGTTCTCCGCAGCCACGGTCGAGCCGCCCGTAGTCACCGATGCGTTGTAGTCCGCCGCCGCCATCCCCGCCGGCGGCGCGAAATGAATCCGATACGGAAAGACGAACCGGAAGCTCCCCGTGCCGTCGAGCACCAGGCTCAACCATCCGCTGCCGTTCTGCACGTTGGATGTCACCGCATGCGTCGTGGTGATCGGCACGTCGAGCGTCGTGCCCGGAGCGGCGTACACTTCGACCTTGCCCACCCGCACCGTCACCGTGATCGTCTGCGGGGCGTCCACTGTGTCGGCCGACCCGGTCACGGTCACGATCCCGGTGTAAGTCCCCGCCGCGAGCGCCGTGGTGTTCAACGAGAAGAGCAGCGGGATGCAGCTCGCCGCCGAGGTGGTCGTGGTGCACGCCCGCGTCGTGCCCAGCGATGCCGTGATCCACGATACCGAGGAGCTGACGCTCAGCGAAAGCGTCCCATCGCCGGCGTTATAAGCTTCCACGGTCTGTGAGGGAGCCGCGCCTCCCGTGGCCACGGGGATCGGACCCAGGGTGGCGCTCACCAGGCGCAGCATCGGCGCCCCGTGCAGCAGACCAGCCAGACTGTAAAGGAAGAAAGCAGGAAAAAAACGCGTTTTCAGACCCACTCAAAAGCACCCTTTTTCAAAGCCCAGATATATCCCACGATCAAGATGGCCAGAAAAACCGCCACCTCCGCCACGCCGAACCAGCCGAGCGCCCGGTAGCGTACCGCCCAAGGGAACAGGAATATGGTTTCCACGTCGAAGATCACGAACAGGATGGCGATGATGTAGAACCGCACCGTGTACCGCCCGCGCGAATCCGAAGCGGACTTGATCCCGCATTCGTATGCCTCCAGCTTGGTGACGAACGGCGCCGATGGCCGTATCAGCTTGGCAATGATGATGGTGAGGACCGGAAACGCCAGGGCGATCACTGCGAAAATCAGGATCGGGTAGTATTCGCTCGGCATGGCATCAATATAACACGCGTCCGCGGCCCCGAGAGCTTCACACCGAGCCGCCAATTGTTGCGCGGCGCATCGCTTCGCGCCAACGCCCGGTCCGCTCCCCTTTTGACACCGATCGTTTCGGTCCTGACCCGGTCCGCCCCCCCCGCCCCCCGGGCAGGCATACTGTACGGCGTCAGCCCGGCCGATCCGCGAACGCTGGCGGGCGTAACGCTGCTGCTGGGAGCCGTTGCCCTGCTGGCGTGTTACATCCCCGTACGGCGGGCCACCGCGGTCGATCCTGTCGTCGCTCTTCGGTGCGAGTGAACGCGTAAACCGCACCTGCGCCGAATTCCATCGACCGGTCTCAAATGCCGTTTCGCCGCGGTTCCCGCCGCATGGTTGCGTAGCCGTCCTCCCGGACTTCTGGCCGGCGGGACTGGCGCTGCCGATCCACGGCGACGGGATGGGCGTTAGACGACCAAGTGGCAGGCAAGGCAGTTTCCAGTAACCCCACTTCACAGCCGTTTACCGGAAACTGTGGGCAGTTGGACGACGATTGTGTGCCGTTGATTGAATTTACTGGACGGCCCAGGACGAAACCGGCCAGTAGCCGGCGATGGGGGCGCCGTTGGCGTCGCGCGCGGCGAGCCAGAAGATCAGGTTCGGACCGAAGTCGGGGTTGAATCCGATCGAGAGCACGAGGGTGAGGGCGCCGTCGGCGGATGTGACCGGGTTGGTTCCCCAAGTGACGGTGCATTGACTGTTGCTAAGGCTGCCGGGTGCGGCAAGGCTCATGCCTGGCAGCGTGGTCCTGCCGTCTTGGCTAACCAGAGACAGTGCGTGATTGGACGGCGTGTAGGCCAGAAAGCAGGCAGCGTTGGGATGCAGGGTGACGTCGCTGATCAGGATGTCTTCGATGCCGAGGCTGGGAGACCCGTCGGGCGGCGTGTAAGTGATGGTGAAGGCGATGGGGCCTGGTCCCACGCCGGTGGCGGGCGTGATGGCGAAGGTAGAGGCGGGCTGTCCTGCTGTTCCCATCAGAACCCAGCCGGAGCTGTTTTGCTCGAGGTCGCGGGCCGCTACATAAACGTAGCCGGCGAAGGAGGGATTGAACAGCTCTTCGAGCGTGAGAGTTAGGGTGTTCCCGGAGCCGGCGGCGGAGACCAGGCTTACAAAACACTGGCTGTTCTGGATGAAGCTGGAACTGCCGAGCTTGGCGGCTCCGGCGAAGGGGCCGGCGGCCTGCCCTGCGTCGTTGACCAGGTAGAGCGTGGAGGACGGAACCGAGTACGCGAGGTAGCATGCATTGCGCGGATCGAGCGTACGGTTGATCAAAATATCGAGGACTCCCAGGTCCTGCCATCCGCGCGGATCGTAGAAGGTGTAGACCACCGGTTGCGGGCGTTCGACGAGGACGGGCGGTGAGTATGGAGTCTGGATATCGGGGTTGGCGAAAGCGGGAAAGGGCAACGCGGGCGCGCCCGGGGTGAGCAGGTAACTGGTGGTTTGGAACAGGACGTTGATGAGGATCTGGCCCCGATCGTTGATGGCTATGGGAATGGCGTAAGGACCGCTGAACTGGTTCGAGAGCGAACTCAGGTCGTGGACGAGTCCGACCGAGTAGAGGAACGGCACTTCGGCTCCGTCCGCGCGGATCATGGTTCCCAGGACTTGGCCGGATGCGTTCATCGCTACGGGGGTCATGGAGACGAAGCCCGGTGGAGGAGGGATTACGGCGGTGGTGCCCGAGCTTCCGTTGGGTGCGGTGGGAGTCCACAGGAAGGTCTGGCCGGAACTCACCCCGACAATCGCGCCCCCGGAATTGATGGCCACGAGTTGCGGATTGGTGCCCGGCAATCCGGTGAGCGCGGTGAAGCTGCCGGTTGCAAGGTGCGGGGCGAGCGGCGTGAACAGCACAGGGGGCTGGGCGTTCATGATCGCCTCGCCGAAATCGTTGATGCCTACCAGGCCCTGGAAGCGCGGATCGGTGTTGACGGTGCCGGTAGCGGCGTTGGGAGAGGATGGGGTCCAGAGGAACCCCGTTCCAGTGCGCGCATAGGGCGTCGTGTACTGGACTCCAGCGATTTGGCCGTAATTGTTGATGCCGATAGTTGTCGGGCCGGGAGTGGGTTCGAGAACCGGCCTGATGGTGCCGTTGATCCAAATGAACGGCTGCGACCAATCGATGTCGCCGAACGCATCCTCGCGCGATGTTACGCCCACGATTTCGCCCGCGTTGTTGATGCCGGCAGCAAAGCTGCGGCCGGTGGGGGGTCCGGCAAAGCCGGCGATCGACCCGAAGGGGGAATTGGGGGAGAAAGGCGTCCACAGAAAAGGCTCGCCGGATAACAGATAACTGAAGCCCGCCACCTGTCCCGAATAGTTGATGGCCGACGCGCCGAAGCCGCCGGTGGGATCGGAGAGGATCACGGAGACCTGGTAGCCGGGCGGCTGCTCCCAGAACGGCTCGAAGTTGAAGTAGATGGTTTGCGCCTGGATCACGTTGACGCTTTTGGTCGGCGGGTCCATTAGCAGATAACCCGCGGCGGGAGAGGCGGTCAGAGTGGCGGTGCTGCCGGCGGTGTACCATCCGCCGCCGGTGACGGTTCCGCCTTGGGACGGATTGGCCTTCGCGGTCACGAAGTATTGCGCGGTGAAAAGGGCGGTGTAGACGGCGGGTGCGGAGGGCGCGGTGATCACGCGCGGATTGGCGGTTGCGCCATCCACCCAGTTCAGGAACTGCGCGCGCGCTCCGAGTTGCATGCTTTGGGAGAGGAGGGTAACAGTGCAGGTTGCGCCGGAGGTCCATTGAAGGATGGAGGGCAGGTTATAGACGCCGGGGCTGCATCCCGTGCCGGTCACGCGCAACGGGGAGGCGTAGACGATCTGCGGGGAGGAGGTGGGGCCAGGGCCCGGCCAACTAAAGGCCGGCGCAATGGTAATGGCTACCGCGCCCGCCGCGGGTGTCGGCGGCGCTGTTCCCGGCGTGGCGAGGACGCCGTTGTTGAACAGGATTTGACCGCCATCGTTGATCGCCGCGGGAGTGCCGAAAGTGCCGGAGAAATTGCCGAGCGCGCTGAGATCGTAGATGGTTCCGCCGGAATAGAGAAACGAAATGGTGGTGCCCGGACCGAACATGGTTCCGACCACGTCGCCTCTGGCATTGAGGGCGGTCGGGTACATGGCAATGAATCCCGGCGGCAGGGGGATCTCGGCGGTGGTTCCGGTGGCCCCGTTGGGGATGGAGGGAGTCCAGAGGAAGCCGTGATTGCAATCGGAGGTTTGTGGAGCGGGGAGGCAGCTTTCGCCGAGCACCACGCCGTTTTTGTTGATGGCGAAAGCGACGTCGTAACTGCTAAGAGGTAGCCCGGGGATGGACGTAAAGCTGCCAGTCGAGCCGTTGGCCACCGATGGCGTGAAGAGGGTGGGCTGGTGGTCGAGAATCGCCTGGCCGAAATCATTGAGGCCGATGATGCCGCCCGCGCCTCTCAATCGTGGGTCGGAGTTCAGCGAACCGGCGACGCCGTTGGGCGCGGACGCAGTCCAAAGGAACGGGGTTCCCGCGAGCGCGCCCGCGATCTGTCCGCTGGTGTTTATTGCGGTCGCGGTGGATGGATCGTAGACGTTGGTTCCGAGGAACGCGGCGGCGACGCCGGTGGTTCCGTTGGGGGTAGCGGGAGACCACAGGAACGCCTGGGTGGAACCAGCGATGAGAACGGAGGTTCCGGCGACCTGGCCGCTATCGTTGATGGCAATGCGAGAGATGTTGCTCGCCGCCACGCCGAGATCAAGCAGGCTGCCAATGTTGCCGTTGGGCGTGGCTGGGGTCCAGAGAAATACGGAACCATTGCTGATACCGACGACTTGGCCGGCATTATTTAACGCCACAGCGGCGCCGGTGCCGCCGGCAAGGACTGCAACCGCCGCGTAATTTCCGGGAGGTGCGGGCAATCCCGCCGCAAGAGTCGCCGGCGCGGATGCCGCGATGAGGGCAAGAACCAGGGAACGAAATATAGGGCCCGAATGGTCTCCGGCATTTCCATTCTGCGCTTGCCGGTACGGTATAGTATACATCCGTTCGCTACTTTTTGGACCTGCAAATCCGCAATCTTCTCTCGCCCGCTCTGCTTTGCTCCTGAGAGCTCCAGAGGCCCGTGCCCTCGCCGTTGAACGACCGGCCCGCTCGGTGTTATGGCGGGCGACGTTCCTTTCAACATCCCCGATAAAATCCGGTTCCGTTGCCGCCGCCCATAATTCGTCACGAAGAGCGTTTCCGATAACGGCAATAAAACGGGGTTTGCTTCCATTGCAGGGACTGCGGGAAATGTCAACACCAATTGTCCGAAACCCCACTTTTTGCCAAGTGGACGAACACTGGTCAACGCCACGGCGTCAGGCAGGAGTAGAGCGGCGTGCCGAGTTCGGGCAGATCTCTATTGATCCAGGGAAACCCTGGGCCACCCTCACCCTCCGTTCAGCAGGGCCTCAATCACCTTTGATAGCTGAGGCTGAAGCTGCTCCGAGAGATCGTAACCATTGTGGACAAGTCGTACGCGTCCAGATTCATCCAGAATGATGAGAAACGGTAGTCCGTCTCCGCCCAGATCTTCTGAAGATCTCTCGCTAGCGAACGAAAGCGGCAGTGAGTAGCCGGCTTTCCGCATGAAGTCTGTAGCCTTCGCGGCGGTCTCGCCGTTATCCAAAACGTCGACAGCCCAGAAACTGACGCTGGAATTGCTTCGGTATCGCCTGTAGAGCTGATCCAACTCCGGCAGTTCGCGACGGCAGGCAGGGCACCAGGTTGCCCAAAAGGCAAGGACCACGACGCGCCCGTGGAGTCCGGCGGAGTTGATCTGCCCCCCCCCGCTCGCGGTCATCGAAAATGCGGGCGCGGGAACGGCAATCCGGCGAGTTGCGACTCGAGTGGCAACCGTCGGAATCGTTGTGAAAGCGAAAAGGACGAGCCCGGTCACCGGAGCAAGCAATATCATCCCCCATTTCAAAGCGGATTGGTGCGACCAGAGGCGGCGGGCTCGCACACCCCATACGGTGAACAGACTGGCGACCAAAAGGAGGATGGCCAGGAAGGCATGACTCATCGAATTCCACCCGAGTACGAGCAGCGCAAGAGCGCCCCCGGAAGCAACAAGCAGGCCTTTGAGCCAGGCGTTATCGGGTCGACCAGTCCCGCGGAGGAGCCCCGCGGCGAGATACAGCAACGAAAGAACAACCACACCCTCTCTGAGATCGGCGCCTACGTGAAGAAAGCTGTCGGTAACGACGAACAGAACGAGAGATGCCAGACCGGCCAAAATATCAGCGGTGCCGGAGGCGAGCCGGCTTCTCATGCGTGGAGCTCTTTGTTCATAACATCGTGTACGAGTAAAGTCGCTTCGGAGTTCCACCGCTCTTTACCACATACGATAAAGTCCGGTCGTGGGATGGCACCCACTTTCAGGCCGCGGTGGCTCTCGGCGATAGCCCCTGCCTGGTCGCCTAGCGTTTACCGATGTTGAGATGCCTCAACGGCAAAAAAACGGGGTTCCCGGAAACTGGCGGGGCCACTTGGCAGTATTGTCGCCATCCCGTCCTTCTCTCCGCCTTTCGTCAGCCGGTGCTGGAAAGACCTGCCTCCCCCACGTCACCGCGGCACCTTTCAGGAAACATGCAACGCCGGAGCCCTGTTCCTGCCGCGATGCGGCTTCACCACGATCTCGACGTCCTGATTGAGCGCCACCAGAAAACGCAGAAGACGCTCCACGGAAAACTGGCGGAATTCCCCGCGCAGCATCTTGGATACGTCGGGCTGGCGGATGCCCAACAGATCGGCCGCCTCGATCTGTTTCAAACCCCGCTTCTTCATGATCCCGTCGATCCTGAACACAAGCTGCGCTTTGACCAGATGCTCTTCCGGATTCGGCACGCCGATGTCCCGGAACACATTGTGGCTTTCGGTTTCATATCTTTTCCTGCTCATCGCTCCCTCTCCTTAGCAATCTGTTCGGCTTCGCGCAGCCGCTGCTGAATCAATTCGATGTCCCGCCGCGGCGTCTCGCGTCCGGTCTTCGACTTCTTCTGGAAGGCGTGAAGAACGTACACCGCCCCTGCCAACCGCACGGTGTATACGGCGCGAAACGTATCGCCGCGGAAGTCACTGATCACTTCCAGAACCCCCACCCCGCCAAAGCCGCTTAGCGTCTTCGAGTCGCGGTGTTTGCAGCCGCGCTGAGCTACTTACAAGGCATAGCCCATGTGATCTTGTACAGGCTCCGGGAACTCGCGCAAATCTTTGCGGCTTGATCCGACCCAGATCAACGGTTTCAAAGACGGCCCTTTCGCTCATCTCCCAAGACTAATATAGTGATTTCACCATACCATATCGACGGTACCGGAACAGGGATCAGTACCGGCCGCCCGGCCCTCAACGCTGCGCCAACCGCCCGAAAAGGAACCAGATCGCCCCTGCCCGAGCCCCGCCCAATTTTCAGTCACAAACTTTTCAAAAACTTTTGCCGCTTGTTCTCAACCACTTCCCGCCCTCCGCCCCGAAAACCCCGATGTCGCCCAGTTATCCTCGTGGTCGGAATATGTCTACCATCCTTGCTATCGAGGCGAATCGCCTCAACCCGCAAACCGGCCCCCGCTCAGTCGAGGGAAAGGCCGCGTCCAGCATGAACGCGCTCAAAACCGGCATCTACGCCGAGTCCTCCATCATTCGCGGCGAGAATGCCGGCGATCTCCGGCAGCTCACCTCCGAATACTACGAGCGCTTCGCTCCCGCCACTCCCGAGGAGCGCCTCCTCGTCGATACCCTCGTCCACGACGAGTGGCTGCTCCGCCGCTTTCGCCGCATCGACGCCGCGCTCTTCGAATACCAGTTCAAGAATTACGTGCATCCCGATCCGGCAACCGACCCTGGCCGCGCCTTCAGCAACGTTTCGAATACCTTCGCCCGCCTCCAGCGCCGCATCAGCGAGACCGAGCGTTCCTACCTCCGCGTCCTGAAGGAGCTCCAACATCTCCGCGCCACCCGCACCGATCTTCCGCAAGCCGTTGACCCCGCGCACATCCAACCAATTGCACCCCCCGTCAAGCCCCTTGGTTTCGTTCCGCAACCCGCGCCGGAAGCCGTTCCCAGCCCCCTCCCTCAGCCCTCCCCGGCCCCCGTGCCAGTGCCCTCCGGACGTCGCCGGATCGCCATGTAGCCCCTCATCTCATCTCCGGTCACTCACTCGTCATGAAACATGCGCGCGGTGTCTCTCCGGCTGGTGTTGCAGCCGTGTAGCTGTTACTTTATTGCCATGAAGCTCTCATCCCGTCGATTCGCGCTGGCCGCCTTGTCGTTCCTGGCGTTCCAACTCCGCGCCGCCTCGCCCGCGCCGCCGCTCCGAGGCCTGCACCTCATGGCCCCGGGCCCCGACGACCTCCCGCTCGCGGTCCGCTTCATCAAGGAAGCGCTCCCCAAAGAGGGCGTCAACGTCCTGGTGCTCGAATTCGACTACCGCTATCGGTTCACCAAACGCCCCGAGGTCGCCGATCCCGACTCGCTCTCCCTCGACAACGTGAAGACCCTGGTCGAAGCCTGCCGGCAGGCGGGTGTGCGGCTGATTCCGCAGATCAATCTCCTCGGACACCAGTCCTGGGCCCGCGCCACCGGATCGCTGCTCCGCGTTCATCCCGAGTTCGACGAGACTCCCGGAAAGTATCCCCAAAACGAGGGCATCTACTGCCGCAGTTACTGCCCGCTCCATCCGCAGGTGCACGACGTGGTCTTCGACTTGATCGACGAGTTGGCCGACGCCTGCGAGTCCGACGCCTTCCACGTCGGCATGGATGAAGTCTTCCTCCTGGGCGAAGACGATTGCCCGCGCTGCAAGGGCAAGGACAAGGCCGAGCTGTTTGCCCAGGAAGTGCGCGTCCTGCACGATCACCTCGCCCGTTCGAACCGCGCCATGTGGATGTGGGGCGACCGCTTTCTGGACGGCGAAACCACGGGCATCGGCAAGTGGGAAGCCAGCGTGATCAAGACCCATCCGGCCATTTACCAGGTGCCTGAGGATATCGTCATTTGCGACTGGCACTACGATCGGTCTCTCCCCACTCCCCAGTATTTCGCGGTGGAAGGATTCCCCGTGCTCGCCTGCCCGTGGCGCCGGCCCGATGTGGCCCTCGCGCAACTGGAATCCGTGCGCCAGGTGCGCCTGCACTCCACCGACGCCATCGCCGCGCGCATGCTCGGGCTTCTGCAGACCACATGGACCGGTATCGCGCCGTTCGCCCGGGCGTACTTCGGGGAGGCGCCGCCGGCCGGCGCTCGCCCCAACCCCGATGTTCAGGAGGCCTTGAGCTGCTTCCGCTCCCTGTTCCGCGAACTGCGCGCCTTGGATGGGCGCTAAGATAGTAACGGCTCCGATTATGCGAATGTCGAACACCAGAAGAAACTTCCTTCAATCGAGCGCAGCTTTGGCGGCTGGTCTGGCCGGCGCCAAATCAATCGATGCGCAGGCAACCGGGCAAGGGGCGGCGCCGCCGCTCAAGCCGGCTTCCGAATTGCAAGTCCCCAAGATGAAATTCTTCAACGTCGAGATCAGCCGCATGGTTCTCGGCACCAACCCGTTTTACGGGTTCGCCCACTACAACAACAATTTCGCCAGCGCCATGAAGGAGTGGTACACGCAGGACCGTGTCTGCGAGATCATGCACCAGTGCGCCCGCTTCGGCATCAACGCGTTCAACTACGTCAACCTCGACCGTGCCCCGCGCGACTGGGCGCGATTCCAGGCCGAGGGCGGCCAGATGCACCTCATCATGCAGGTCGTCGCCGGCGACGATGCCGTCGCCGTGGCCAAGGCCCTCAAGCCCCTGGCCATGCAACGGCAAGGCGAAGTGGTCGACAAGGCTTTCCAGAACCACGACATGAACAGCGTCAAGGAATGGTGCAAACGAGTGCGCGACCTGGGGGTGCTCGTCGGCGTCGGCACTCACAAGCCGGAGGTCATCGCACAGGTGGAAGAGGAAGGTTGGGATGTCGACTTCTATTCCGGCTGCGTCTACAACCGCACGCGCACGGTGGACGAGTGGAAGAAGGTGCTCTCCGGCGAAATGATGGAAATGGCCGGCGACATCTACCTGCAAAGCGATCCGCCGCGCATGTACAAAGTGATGCGGCAAACCCGCAAGCCCTGCTTCGCCTTCAAAATACTGGCCGCCGGACGCATCCCCGATCGCGGCATCGAGCAGGCCTTCCGCACGGCCTTCGAAAGCATCAAGCCGAACGACGGCGTCTACGTGGGCATGTTCCCCCGCGCCAAGGACGAGGTCCGCGAAAACGTCGAGATCGTCCACCGCATTCTCGCCCGGGGTTGACAGCCGGGCGGCCGGCTGGCGTATCCTTTGAGCCATGCACCCGCCCGCATACGTCCTCCTGCTCGCC
The DNA here is from genome assembly GCA_035638575.1 of Bryobacteraceae bacterium. Lineage (GTDB taxonomy): Bacteria > Acidobacteriota > Terriglobia > Bryobacterales > Bryobacteraceae > DASQZT01. Next base: position 17,011 of record DASQZT010000014.1, on the reverse strand, counting down.
GCCGCATCGCTCGCGGGCGCCGCGGAGCCGAACCAGTTGACCGAGGCCGAACGCCAGCAGGGCTGGGTCCTGCTGTTCGACGGCAAGACCACCGCGGGCTGGCTGGAAATCACCGGCAAGCCGTTTCCCGCAAACTGCTGGACCGTCGAAAACGCCTGCTTGAAATCCCTGGTGCGGACCGACGGCTTTCAGGATATCCGGACGGTGAAGACGTTCCGTTCCTTCGATCTGCAATTCGAGTGGAAGATCCTGAAGAACGGCAACTCGGGCGTGAAATATCTCATCCAGAACGTCGACGAATGGACCAACGCCGCCGGCCGCCAGGCGCGCGCCCGCGGCCTCGAATACCAGTTGGCCGACGACGCCAACTCCGATGCCGCATCCGATCCGCGGTTCGTTGCCGGCTCCCTGTATTCGCTGATCGCTCCATCGCCCAAAGTCTCCCCGAAGCTGGGCGAGTTCAACCAATCGCGCCTGCTGGTGCGCGGCAATCACGTCGAGCACTGGCTGGATGGCGTCAAGGTCGTGGAGTTCGAGACCACCGCTCCGGAGGTCCGGAAGCTTCTGCGCGCCAACTTGCCTAAGGGCGCGGCCGCTGACGCGCCGCTCGCCGTCGCCGGCCCCATCAGCTTGCAGAATCACTCCTCGGAAGTGTGGTTCCGCAACATCAAGATCCGCGTCCTCAATCCGTGAGCCATTCGTCCAGGTGCTCGCCGACAAACGCGTCGTCGTTCAGATGCGGGTAGGCTTGGCAGACCCTGTTGATCTCCTCCATCTGGCCCGGGGACAGATCTTCGTGCGGGTCCAGGCACCAGCGGCCCGCCAGCAGTCCCTGCCGCCTCAGGATCTCGTGGATTCCGGCGATGCAGCCGCGGAATCCGTTGGCCGCGTCGAACAACGCCGCGTTGGCGTCGGTGATCTCTTGCGCCAGCAACAGCCACTCGCGTGGAATCGTGTCAGCGTCCGCCGCGGCTTGAATCCGGCAGAGTTGCTCGACGGCCTTCCTGGTCCAAACCGCCCAATCTCCCAACAGCCCGCCCCTGATCCGCAGGACTTTGCCTCCGAATCGGAAAGACGTCAGCAGGTCCATCATGATGTTGTCGTCGTTCCCCGTGTACAGCGCGATCTCCCCTTCGCGCCCCGACGCCGCCACCGCGCGGACCACATCCAGCGTCTGGTAGCGGTTGAACGGCGCGATCTTGATGGCCACCACGTTATCCAGCTCCGCGAACCGCCGCCAGAACTCGAAGGAGAGAACGCGGCCTCCCACCGCCGGTTGCAGGTAGAATCCGAAGACCGGAAGGACTTGAGCGATGGCCCGCACGTGATCCAGCAGTTGGTCTTCGGTGGCGTGCGGCAGCGCCGCGAGACTCACCAGCCCGGCGTGATAGCCCAGGCTCTCCGCCAATTGAGCCTCCCGCAAGGCCTGCGCGGTCGCGCCCACGATTCCGGCGACGGGGATCGCACCGCGGCTTCGCAGTTCCTCCATCGCCAGCTCCAGCACCGGCCGGTACAGTCCCACGGCTTGATCGTGAATGGCGAACTGCGTGGTGTGCACACCCACCGCGACGCCACCCGCTCCCGCTGCCAGGTAGTAGCGGGTCAGCGCGCGCTGGCGGCGCTCGTCGAGTTTCCGGTCGGCGGTAAGCGCCAGCGGATGCGCCGGAATCACCGTTCCTTTCCGCAAAGTCTCGCGCCACGTCACGCTCAGAATCTCCCGTCCCGCGCTTCGAAATGCGTCGGTTTGTCCAGGGACGGCCCGCCGCCGCGAATCCACTCCGCGGTCCATTCGATCACCTCTGCGACCGTCACCCGCGGAGCGCCGAAGAGGCGATGACACTTGCCGGCATCGCTCAGCAGGGCGGTCTCCGCCTCCGTGCCAACGAGCAGCGGCGCCACGCCGAACAGCCGCCCGAACTGCTCCGCGATCTCGCGGACCGACAGCGTTTCCGGACCGGTGACGTTGAGCACGGCGGGCGGCGACCCGCACAGCCCGAACGATCGCAGCGCCACCGAGTTGGCATCGCCCTGCCAGATCACGTTCACGCTTCCCATCGTGACATCGATGGGAAGCCGCTCGTACACCTTCCGCCCGATGTCCGCCAGCACGCCGTACCGCATCTCCACCGCATAGTTCAGCCGCAGCAGCACGCAGCGTGTGCCGTACCGCTCCGAGTAATGTTGGAAGACGCGCTCGCGCCCGCGCACGGATTGAGCGTACTCGCCCACCGGATCGGTCTCCACCTCCTCATCCGCGCCGCCCTCCGAAACTTTCCGCAGCGGGTACACGTTGCCCGAGGAGAACACCACGAAGCGGGAATCGCGCCAGCGCTCGGCAACCAAAGCCGGAAGCAGGACATTCATCGCCCAGGTCCAGTGGGCGGCTCCCGCGGTGCCGAATTTGCGGCCCGCCATGAAGACGACATCGGGCGAGTCCGGCAGTCCCTCGAGGGCATTCCGATCGAGCAGATCGGCCGCAATCGCTTCGACGCCGGCTCGCTCGAGCCTCTCGCGCACGCCCGCGTCTCCGAAGCGCGAGACACCGATCACGCGCTTCCGCAGCCCCGCCTCATCGATGGCCCGCTTCGCGCGGATCGCGAGGCTCGGCCCCATTTTTCCGCCCACGCCCAGAATCAGCAGGTCCCCCTCCAGGCCGCCGAGCGCGGCGGTGTCGTCCGGAGTGGGCCGCGACAGGACCTCTTCCAGTTGCTCGGTATTGGCAATCATGGTCAACCGAACTCCGGGCCCGCGATCGCGAACTGCCTGCACGGCAACCCCGCATGAGCGTTGTTCCCCCGAAACATTCGGATGAACGGACGTTCCGCCGCGAATCCCAGCGACTCCAGCCATTGGCACCACGACGCGCTGTGTTCCGGGGCATCCAGCAGGAACGGTCTTCCCGGGTGCCGCGCCAGGCAGCTTGATACGAGGCTGCGTGCCTGGGCCTCGCCAGTGGCCACAACCGGTCCCAGGTGTTCCGCGCGGAAGCCGTGGCGGCCCAGCGCAAAGCCCTCGATCCCGCCGGCCGATTCGACGATCCCGGCGTACTCCGGCGCGCTACAGTAGACATGGTGGAGAAGCGCCCCACGATCCGCGCCGAAGACCGCGCGGTCGAAATCCAGGATCCGCGGCAGGTCGGAATCGGCCATCGGCCGCGCGGAACCGGGCTCCAGCCTTCCGGCTGCGGCGTGCGCCTTCCTGCGGACCAGCCGGTATTCGTCGCGAAATCCGAATCGGTCGTAGACCAGCTTGCCGGCTGGCGTCGCGTCCAGGCGGATCGTCTCCACGTCTTCCAAAAGGTCGAGCGCTTCGCGAAACAGCCGCGAGCCAATCCCGCGATTGCGCATCTCGGGATCGACCAGCAGCATCGAGATCCAACCGAAGCGCTGCTCGAATCGCAGCGTAGTGACGGTTCCGGCAACCTTCCCGTCGCACACCGCCACGCGGCAGCCCCGCGGGTTCTGGTCCAGGAAGCAGCGCCAGTCCGCTTCCACTTGATTCCAACCGCTCGCGCGGCAGAGACGAAGACCCGCGTCGATGTCGGCCGGTGTCATCTGTCGCGTCTGCACGGGTATTGCCGCCCCTCCGATTCTACAGTGTTGGCGCTGCTGTTGAGTCTGGCAGTTCTCTGCGGCGCCCGCTCCCCGGAAGCGCGCCTCGAGCACTTCCGGGCCGGCGACGGAACCACGCTGGCGTACTTCGAGGCGCGCCGCGGTCCGGCCGTCGTGTTGCTCGCCGGTGGATACGGCCTCTCGCACCTCTACCTGTCTCCGGTTGGAGACCGGCTGGCGGAGCGCTTTCGCGTCATCATGCCGGATCAGCGCGGGACGGGGTTATCGAAGCTCCGCGAGTACACTCCCGCCGCCCTGAACCTGGACAAGCTGACCGGCGACCTGGAGGCCTTGCGCAAGCATCTCGGCCTGCGGAAGCTCCGTCTGCTGGGACACTCCTGGGGCGGCATGCTCGCGATGTCTTACGCCGCCGCCCATCCCGCGCAGGTGGAATCGATGGTGCTCGTGGATAGCGGTGGAATGAACCTGGAATTCTCGGCGATGTATTCGGCAGGCACGGCCAGCCGGCTGAAGGCCGTGCTGAGTCCGGACGAGCAAAAGCGGCTGGAGGCCCTGATGACCGGTCCCCCACCGATGACGGAGGCGACGAAGGACGAGATCTCGCGCATCCGCCTGGCCGCTTTCCTGTTCCATCGCGATCGCGCAGAGGAGTTGGAGCGGTACTTCCGTCGCGATCCCATCGACGAGCGGGAGGCTTCCCTCATCGTGGACGATCTGAAGTCCCGCCGGTGGGACGTGCGCGCCGAACTCCGCAGCCTGCGCGCGCCCGTGCTGATCGTCCACGGCCGGGAGGATCCCATGCCGTTGAGCGTAGCCGAGGAGACCGCGCGGACGATCCCGGGAGCGCGGCTCGAGGTGATCGACGATTGCGGGCACTATCCGTGGGTGGACCAGCCGGATCGGTTCTTCGCCTTGGTGCTCGGCTTCGCGCGTTAGCGCACCAGCGCGTTGAACAACAGCTTGTACGTTCCGTGCGTCTGGGCGCGGTGCTGCGCGGGAAATCCGATGAGCACCACTTTTCCCTGCCCCAACTTGGCCGACACGACCGCGGCTCTGCGGGCGAGGTTTTCCTCGCCTACCAGCCAGCCGCTCTCGAGCAGTTCGCGGTCGGCGTAACGGACCACGGTCTCGTAGTCCTCCGCGTTCTGCGCGGTGATCTCGAAGGCCGGGCTGTCCAGGTACAGCGCGAGGCCCTGCGAGGGCATGCCGTAGGCCAGCGGGTTGGTGTTGTCGAACGTCACCTTCAAAGTGGAGCCGGGGCACCAGAATTCCTTGGTGCTTTTCCCGGCCAGCACGTTGCGCACGCCGATGCCCAGGCGGTCGACCGGGAAAGCGGTGGCGGCGTTCAGGGTAACCAGCGTGCCGCCTTTCTGGACGAAGTCGCGGATGGCGTTGACGCCTTCGGTGGCGAGGCCCGTGCGGTATTCGGGAGGCGTCTGGCCGCCGCGCCCGCCGCCCGCTCCTTCGCCACCGGCGCCGCGGCCTCCGGCGGCTTCACCGGCAGCCCCGCGCCCGCCGCGGCCACCTGCGGCCGCTCCGGCAGCGGCGGTCTCGCCGGTGATGGTGGCGGTGCTGTCGGTCGGAAAAATGAGAACGTCGTACTTCGCGTTCAGGCTGCCCTTCTTGATTTCGGGATCGAAGATCGAGGCATAGGGGAAGCCGAACTGCTCGAAGACGAGGCGCGTCCAGCCTTCGTCGATGTTGCCGCCTCCGTAGCGCTGGTACAGGGCGATGCGCTGCCGCTTCACTTCGTGCGTGCCGGTGGAGACGGTGGCGCGCAGCGGCGTGAAGTCCACGCCGGTCTGCCGTGCGATGGCCTCGAGCGTGGCTTCCGCTCCGGGAGCCACGACGAAGTCGCCGGCACGCAGGCCCGCGGCGGGCTTATCCACTCGGCGCACGGCGATGTTTTTGTCGAACAGCAAATTGACGGCGCGGAAGCTGTCGTTGAGCCGCCCGTCCACGGAGTAGCCGCTAGGGCCGCGCGTCATCTTGCCGGCGGGCTCGACGGGAGCGGCCAGCTTCTCCATCGCGGCCTCGACCGGTTCGTCCACCGGATCCACCCGCACGCCCATGAATTCGAACATGGTGTCGGTGGCCATGTCGTAAGGCCGCGAGGGCGTGCCGTCGCGGTTGCGGGTCCATTCGTTGTCGGGATAAAAGGTGCGGCCCAGCAGGTAGCGGATGAGACCCATCTTGGGCTGCGCCAGCGAGACCGCGAATGAGCCGGCGGGATAAGTCATGCCGTCCGGCGTGGAGAAGGGCCGCGTGGCGCGCTGGATCTCGATGCCCTGGGCGAGCAGCTTGTTCACCAGCTTGACCGCGGTGAGCGGGTCGTGCTGGAGCGTGGAGATGAGATACGCGGCCGGCCTGCCCGCGGCCCCGCGTTCCGTCTGGCGCTTGCCCTTGAGGTAGGCGTTCCACAGGACCGTCTCGCGGTTGCGCGCGGCCAGATCGAGAACCGCCCACGCGGAAACCTTCTGGCGCTCGACGATGTCCCGCAGATGCCACCAGCCGCCGGGCCACGGGTTGGGGAAGATAGTCTCGGCTTCGTACACCGGAAGGTTGCGCGTGTTGCCGCGCAACTGGTCGGGATGGACGAACTGCGGCGTGGCCAGCCGCGCGCTGGCCGACTCGGTGAGCATCCCGGCGATGTTGTGGAAGGGCGTGATCCAGTGGAAACCGAAGTGGCCCCAGCCGGAGTAGATGGCGTCGTTGATGACGCCGGAAAGGCCCGCTTCTTCCTCCTTGTACGCCATGTGCGCGCCGTACCAGCTCAGCTCGCGCCAAAGAATGGGATCGGCGTAAGGGCGCACGGGCTCGGCATAGGGCGGCAGGTAGATGCGCGCGCCGTTGCCGCCCATGTGGTGGTGGTCCACGTACGCCTCGGGCTTCCACTCCGTGAACAGGATGCGGGCCATGTATTGCGACTCGACCAGGTTGGTCTGGAAGGCGTCGCGGTTGTCGTCGTGGCCGGCGTACTTGTGATAGAGCCACGGCGGATTACTGCCCTCGTAGGGCGTGCCGAGCTGCTTGTAGTACCAGTCGGTGACCATGATCTGGCCGTCGGGATTGAACGACGGGACTTCGATGAAGATCACGTTGTCGAGGATGCGGCGGGTCTCCTCGTCGTGGCGCGCCAGCAGGTCGTAGGCCAGCTCGGGGGCCATCTGCGAGCCGCCGATTTCGGTGGCGTGCAGGCTCATCGACTGGACAATGACGGCCTTGCCTTCGTCGACCAGCGCGTGGGCCTGCGCTTCGGAAAGGCCGCGGGGGTCGCAGAGGCGCGCGTTGACCTCGCGCAGGCGGTCGAGTTTGGCGAAGTTGGCGGGCGCGGTGATGATGACCATCAGGAACGGGTTGCCCATGGAAGTGGGACCCATGTTGACGACCTTCATGCGGCCGCCGCTCTGTTTTTCGAGAACCCCGTAGTATTCGACGATCTTGTCCCAGCGGGCCATCTTCTTGTCCGCGCCGAGCTGGAAGCCGAAGAACTTTTCGGGCGTGGTGACCTCCTGGGCCGCGGCGAGACCGGAGAGCAGGAGGGTGGCAAGCAAGAGGCGAGGCGTAGTCATACGGTTTCCTTGCGATGACAGTTGAGGATACTGCGAGGCGGCGCAGGATGCAAAGGGTCCCCGAGTACCGTGAAGAGAGACGGGCCCGACGCGCCAGGTGCACCGCCATCCGCCGCCTCGCGCGTCGGCTCTTCGGGCTTAAACGTTACTCAACCTCCAGCTCAACGGCCGACACCGAGCCCGCGGGGAACCGCCATTTCGGAACGGGGCCCGGCGGCAACGCGGTCTCGCGCGGCTTGAATACATCCGGCTGGTCCTGGTTGACGTACTCGCGCAAATCCTCCGGCGCGATCTCGAAGACCCTGCCGCCGGTGATCCGCATGCCTTCTACCGAGAGGCCCGCCTCCACGGCGCTCCGGTACTGCACGTTGGCCACGTGGAGCCAGACCTTCCCCGCGGAGCGGCTGCCCGCAATATCCAACCCGGACGGAGTGGATCGCATGCCGACTCCCTGCGCCCCGTTGTGGGTCTTGAACAAGCCCGCAATCGAGCCGACCGGCATCAGGTAGCTCTTCCCTCTTGGAGTGGGAAGCATCACGGCCGTATTGGTCCATCGGTTGCCCTGAAAATCAGCGGCGGTCGCGATCTTCACGCGGGCGCCGTGGCGCTGGTAGATGTTGAGCGAGCGCGCGTGATAGACCGCCGAGAGCCACTCGTGCAGAATGGGATTCGCATTCGACGGGCTCAGGCTCAGGTGCCCCTCGGTGATCGCAATGGCCGCACTGGAACCCGTGGCTGCGATCGCCTCTGCCAGTTCGCCGACGCGCTTCTCTACGGCATTGGAAAGTTCCAGCAACTCCTCCCACGCGCGCTCCGGCTCCTTCTGGTACCGCAGGCCCTTGAGCACCGTATCGGGCCGCTTCGGACTCTGCCCCATCATGTGGATGGCAACGTAATCCAGGTATTCGCCGGCCTGCTTCAGCAGATCGGCCGCCCATAGACCGGGTTCGCGCCCGTGATCGCCCCAGCCAATCAAATGGATGGAGCGGTCGCGCTCCTTCATGGCTGTGGCGAACTCGATGGTGCGGGCGATGGCTTCACTTTTAGTGAAGGTCTGGTTGCCGTACGAAGTTTCATTGCCGAGCTGCCACAGCTTGAGGTTGAGCGGTTCCGCGGCCCCATTGGCCTTGCGTTCTCGGTTGCCGGGATCGTTGGCATACGACACCCAGTCCGCCGCTTCCCGCGCGTCGCCGGTGCGGTTGCCTTCCCGCATGGTGCGATAGCGCTGCTCGCCATCGCTCAGGAAATTGACGCAATAGAACGGCTCGGCGCCCACGCGGCGGCAGAAGTCCACGAATTCGTGTGTCCCGACGCGATTGGTCTCGTGGCCGCCCCAGGCGTAGTTCCGCATCCAGGGGCGGCGCGCCGGCGGGCCCACTCCCTCGCGCCAATGATAGTACCGGCTGAACAGCCCTCCGAAACGAATGGCGCCGGGCGCGAGGTCGCGCACCACATCGACGAAGTCCTTCCGCCAGTCGTCCAGCTCATAATCCCACGAGGCTTCGACGGAGCTGTCGGTGGCGCCCAGCGGCTCCATGAACTGCATGTAGAGGTGGGGCGAAATGTCGAACAGCGGCTTCGGATCGACGACGATCGAATTCGCATCGGCGGCGCGCGCGGCGGACTGCGCGGAAACGGCGATAGCGGCCTGCCGCAGGAAAGTCCGGCGGGGGATCATGCAGTTAGGATAACCTGTACTGCCGCCTATGCCGTTTGCGCTTGCAGCCGGGAACCGGCGGAGAGATCCTCGAGCCTGCGGCGGAGCTGCTCCAGCTTGAATTCCAACCCGGCACGCTGCGCGCGTCTCAAGCCGTCGACCCATGGCAACAACCTGCACGCTTCGGCGTAGGCCTTGGATGCGCCGTCCTGGAAAATATCTTCAGATGTCCAGCGCCCACTGGCGTGCGCCTGCGCCGCCCACCGCGCGAAGTTGAGCCCGGCGTCCAAACGACTGCTGATGAGTTCGTAGAGCTGGCGATCCGTTTTGGCGCGCAACTCGACCAGCTTGGATGATTGCGAACAGGTTTTCATAATCGTGGGCCTGCTTCTATGTATTAGACGTATGAACCCCCGATTTCGACCAAGAAAAATGGCGTAAAGGACGGGGAATCTACCGGCTTAGTACGCGAACACCCGCGATGTATACGGCGCGGGCCGTCTCACGGCCGAAGAAATAAGGAATTTCACGATAGTGGTCACAATCGTGCACGGCGAAATCGGCGCGCTTGCCCGGTTCGAGCGAGCCAATCACGTCCGCCCGCCGCAGACTGTGGGCGGCATTCATGGTCACCGCCGTGATGGCTTCCGCCGGCGTCATTTTCATGTGGGTGCAGGCGAGGGAAAGGATCAGCGGGATCGATGCGGTCGGCGACGATCCAGGATTGAAGTCGGTCGCGAGCACTACCGCGAGGCCCATGTCGATCATGCGCCGCGCGGCCGGATAGCGCGCGGAGCCGAGGTTGTAAACCGAGCCCGGCAGCAGCACCGGCTGAACCTGTGCGGACAGGAGCGCCCGGAGACCTCGCTCGGTGGTGCACTCCAGGTGGTCCGCGGTGGCCGCCCCGAATTCCGCGGCGAGCAACGCGCCATCGTCCGCGCTGAACTGGTCCGCGTGCAGTCGAATGCCGAACCCGAGATCGCGCGCGGCCTGCAGAATCCCGCGCGCCTTCTCCGCGGGAAAGACGAAGGACTCCGAGAACACGTCGCAGTACTCCGCGAGACGCTCCTCCGCAACGCGGGGCAGCATCTCGCGCACCACGAGCTGGATGTAATCGTCCATGCGGCCGCGATATTCGTCCGGCACTTCGTGCGCGCCGAGGAACGTCGGCACGTATTGCAGGCTGCCTTCCGATCCGAGCTGCCGGATCACGCGCAGGATTTTCAGCTCCGCTTCAAGCGACAGGCCGTATCCCGATTTGGCTTCGATGGTGGTGGCGCCACCGCGCAGGAACCACTCGCGGTAGCGGCGGGCCACATTCAGAAGGTCCTGCTCGCCGGCTTCGCGCGTGCGGCGGACGGTGGAGCGAATGCCGCCGCCGCGGGCGGAAATCTCCGCGTATGTGGCGCCTTCCGCGCGCTGCTCGAATTCGTCCGCTCGCGTACCCGCGAAGACCGGATGCGTGTGGGCGTCGATGAACCCCGGCAGAACGATTCGCCCTCCGGCATCCACGACCTCGGTCTCGGACAATAGCCGCGCTTCGATTTCGGCCCGGGTGCCGGTGGCCCGAATGCGGCCGCCGCGGACCAGCATTGCGCCGTCCGGGATAATGCCGAGCTGGCGCATTTCGGGGCCCAAGCGGGCGCGCGGCGGCCCGGCCAGAGTGATCAGTTGGCTGCAATTGAGTACCGCGATTTCGCCCGGCACTAGTGTCCTGTCCAGGGTGATATTTCACAAAAACTGTGGGGCGGGCAATCCTGCCCGCAGCCGGCTTTCAGCCGGCTAGACCCGCTGGAAAGCGGGTCCGCAGCCAGGAATGGCTGCCCCACATCGGGTTGCGCAGCTTCGTCAATTCTTAAGCGAGACACCACACTCAGCTTTCCATGGGCCGCTTGATGTCGTGCTCGCGGGCGAAGCGGATGGCTTCTTCGTATCCGGCATCGGCATGACGGATCACGCCCAAACCCGGATCGCTGGTCAGCACGCGCTCGAGGCGCCGTTCGGATTCCGCCGTGCCATCCGCCACCACCACCATGCCGGCATGTTGCGAGTAACCGATGCCCACCCCACCGCCGTTGTGAATGGACACCCACGAAGCGCCCGCCGCGGTGTTGACCAGGGCGTTGAGCAGGGGCCAGTCGGCGATGGCGTCCGAGCCGTCCAGCATGGCTTCGGTTTCGCGATACGGCGAAGCCACCGAGCCGGCGTCCAAGTGGTCGCGCCCGATCACAATGGGCGCCTTCAATTCGCCGGAGCGCACCAGGCGGTTGATGGCCACGCCGAACTCCGCACGCTCGCCGTAGCCCAGCCAGCAGATGCGCGCGGGCAGGCCCTGGAAATGGATACGCTGCCGCGCCATGGGAATCCAGCGCGCCAGGGTTTCGTTGTGCGGGAAGAGTTCCAGCGCCAGGCGATCGGTGCGGTAGATGTCTTCCGGATCGCCCGAGAGCGCCACCCAGCGGAACGGCCCGCGCCCCTCGCAGAACAGCGGCCGGATGAACTCGGGCACGAATCCCGGAATGCGGTACGGGTCCTCCACCCCGGCCTTCTTCGCCTGCGTGCGGATGTTGTTGCCGTAATCGAACGTGACGGCGCCCTGGCTCTGCAGCGCCAGCATGGCTTCGACGTGCACACCCATGGCTTGAATGGCGCGCGCCTGGTATTGGCCGGGATCGGACACACGCAACGCCCGCGCCTGTTCGAGTGTCATGCCGTTGGGAACGTAGCCATTGAGCGGATCGTGGGCACTGGTCTGGTCGGTGAGCACGTCCGGCACGAAGCCGCGGCGCGCCAACTCGGGAAGCACGTCGGCGCAGTTGCCCACCAGGCCGACCGAAAGCGCCTGTCCGGCGGCACGGGCTTCGGTGACGATCCGCAGGGCATCCTCCAGGTTCCACGCGATGCGGTCGCAGTACCCGGTGTCGAGCCTCCGTTCGATGCGCAGCGGATCGACCTCCACCCCGAGGAAGCACGCGCCGTTCATGGTGGCGGCCAGCGGCTGGGCGCCGCCCATCCCTCCCATGCCGCCGGAGACCACGATCCGGCCTGCCAGCGAACCGCCGAAATGCTTGCGGCCGAGCGAGGCGAACGTCTCGTAGGTGCCCTGTACGATCCCCTGGCTGCCGATGTAGATCCACGAGCCCGCGGTCATCTGGCCGTACATGGTGAGCCCCAGTTTCTCGAGGCGCGTGAATTCGTCGAAGTCAGACCAATGGCCCACCAGGTTGGAGTTGGCGATCAGAACGCGCGGCGCTTCCGGATGCGTCCGGAAGATGCCGGCGGGCCTGCCCGATTGCACCAGCAGCGTGTCGTCGTTTTCGAGCGAGCGGAGCGCGCGGACGATGGCGTGGAAGGAGGGCCAGTCGCGCGCCGCGCGGCCCCTCCCCCCGTAGACGATCAACTCCTCGGGCTTTTCCGCGACCTCGGGATCGAGGTTGTTATGGATCATGCGCAGGGCGGCTTCCTGGTGCCAGCCCTTGCAGGTCATCTGAAGGCCCCTCGGCGCTTGGATGGCGGTGGTAAGACTCATCTCGGCCTCCGACCGCAATCATAGCGCGCGGTGGCGGGGGCCGTTCAGGCGCCCGGCGCGCGATATGCGACAGCCTTGTCGAAAAGGTGGTCGGCTTCCGCGACGGTGAACAGCGGGGTGGTCTGCGTCCGGACCAGGCCGGTCGAAGAGACGGCGACAGCCATGGACGCGGCCGCGAGATTATCGGGAAAATCGGCTATGACAAACACATCCCACTTTCCCAGTGCGTAGTAAACCGCGTCCAGCTTGCCCCCTACCGAAGCCAGGGCCTTCTCGACTGCCTTCTTCCGCCCCGAGGCCTTGTCCTTGGCCAGCCCGCGTAGTCCTTCCGCCGTATACGATGCTGCGATGAGATATTTCGCCATGGAACTCTATCCTCCGCGTCCGATCATACACCAACCGCACGGAGGCGGATCGCGATTGCAGCCTTGAATCTCTCGTCCTGAATCGAATCCAGATTGATGCGGACGTTTTCCAATACGCCGGTTTTCGCGGCGGCGATCAGCGCCTTGGCGACCGCGAGGTCGGAGCCGAATCTTGCCGGGATCTCCAGGGCGTCCAGGCGCGCGGACATGGCGGCCGCCCGTTCGAGCACTTCGAGGGGCACCTCGGCGGCCCCGTGCAGGGCCTCTTCCACGTGCGGTCCGCGCTCCTCCTTGGGGCGCTTGTAGGCCGCCATCACTTTCTGAAACGCTTCGGCGTCGCGCTCCACGGCCTCGGTAAAGAACCGGCGGTCGTCCTCGAAGGAGCTGCTGTCCTGCTTGGCGAGCCGCGTCACCATTGCGCCGAGCGCCGCTGCCATGGCCGCCGCGGCCGCCGACGCGCTGCCGCCGCCCGGCGTCGCAGTGGGAGCGGCCAGAGCGTCCAGGAATTCCGGCAGACCGCTGCGCGACGTCAGGGCATCGGCGATGCGGTTCTCCAGGACCAGCTCGGGCCGGAAATTCTCGTAGCGCAGAAAATACTCCGCCGACATCTCCAGCGCCTTCTTCGGAATCAGCCCGACGATCTCGCTCGACACCACCGGCACTCCGTAGCGCTCCGCTTCACGCCGCACCGTTTCGAAGACCAGGTGCATGGGGGTCTGCTCGAAATCCGTGAGGTTGATGGACACCTGCGCCAGATTGCGCGAGGCCAGCATCACGCCCATCGATTTGACGTGGCGGAAACCGCCGGAAGAGAAGCGAATGGTCTTGGCGATGCGTTTGGCGATGGCCACGTCGGGCGTGCCCAGGTTGATGTTGTAGGCGATGAGGAACTTTCGCGCGCCCACCACGACCGCGCCCGCGGTGGGGTGGCAGACCGGGTCGCCCACATCCGGCCGGCGCTCCGGAACCGTGCCCATCTCGGTCACCAGCGCTTCGAACTGGCCGCGGCGGATGTTTTCGAGGTTCACGCGGTCGGGCCGCTTGGCCGCCGCCTCATAGAAGTACACGGGCACCCTGAGCTGGTCCCAGATCTCTTTGCCGACGCGCTCGGCGAGCCGGACGCAATCCTCCAGCGTGACGCCCTCGATGGGAATGAACGGCACGACATCGGCCGCGCCGATCCGCGGGTGCGCGCCCTGGTGCCTGGTCAGGTCGATCAGCTCTACCGCTTTCCGGACCGACCGCAGAGCCGCATCCGCTACCGCCGCGGGCGGACCCACCAACGTCAGGACCGAGCGGTTATGATCGGCATCCGACTCGCGGTCCAGCAGAACCACTTCGGGAACCGACACGATGCTCGCGACCAGCGCATCGATCTTCGCGGCATCGCGCCCTTCCGAGAAGTTGGGGACGCACTCAACCAGTTGTCTCGCCATGGCAGACTGAACATTCTAGCGCGGTCGAGCTTCTGCGATGCGGCGCCGAACAGGCGCCGGCGGGGAGCGATACGTGTCCGCCGGCCATTCGTGCCAAACTGTCGGAATGACCTGCTGCGACGAGTTTGCGCGCCTGATCGACCAGGAGATGGCGCGGCACGCCCAGCCTCACCAACTGAGCAACGGCCGGATCGTGACCGAGATCGACACGGAATACTACCTCGTGTTTGGCGACGAGCGGCACAGCTTCGTGGGGATCAACTACTGCCCGTTCTGCGGACGCGTGCTCTCGCGGGGATTGTGGAACCTGGAGAAGAAGAAGTAGATTCCGTGCGCCGCGCCGCCTGCACCCCGTCAAGACGGTCCTTCCGCTTTTGAGGCCGGCACCGCGTAACCGACGCCAAGCTCGTCAGCCACCGCGGAGAAACGTGGGTCGGCCGTCCATAATTGCAATCGCCCCACAATAGCGGACGCCAGGAGGTGAACGTCGATCCAGCCTACGCCGCGGCCCAGCAAGTCGCGAGCGCGCACGAACGCGACGACGTCGCGGTGGGGGACCATGCCCGCCTGGTGCATCTGTTCGTAGGCGGCCAGAAGTTTTCTCCGGCCTCCGCGATCGCCGATGAGCAGCTCTCCGTAGACCAGCTCGTGCCCGGCCACCTCATCGCTGCCCAAGAGCCTGTCCAGCTCGGCCATGTAGGGTGGCCTCCCGGCAAGAGACCGAATCCACACCGAGGTGTCCACGAGGACCATCACGCCACCCTACGCTTTGCAGGCGGCCTCTCACGCCGCCTGGGCACGTCCCGCGCGTGAGGCTCCGAGCCGAGAAGGCCCCGAAGGCGCTCGTAAGCTGCACGGCGCACCAAGGCCTCGAGCCCCAAGCGCACGGTCTCCGTATCCGATGCCGCCCCACATGCCGCCTTCGCCTCCGTGAGGAGTTTGTCATCGATGTTCAAGGTCTTCTTCATACATCCGATTCTGCCATAACAGTATGGCGAGCGAAACCATACCTGCGGCGCCCGGTTAACCTTTCGGGCCGCCTTATGCTAGAAAACTAATGTGAGACGACAACTGTGCATCGGCGGGTGGCTGCTTTCGATGGCGTTCAGGGCGGCGGCCCAGGACACGGGGGGCGCTCGCCCCTTTTTCAACGTGCTCGACTACGGGGCCAAAAAGGATGCGTCCGCATCTTCCACCGCGGCATTCCACGAAACGATTCAGGCGTGCAAGAAAGCCGGCGGCGGCACGGTGTTCATTCCCGCGGGCAACTACGTCTCGGGCGCCATCGAGTTGGTCAGCAACATGACGCTGTATATCGACAGCGGGGCGGTGATCCGGTTCGTGGCGAACCGCGACGAGTATCCCCTGGTGCAGAGCCGCTTCGAAGGGGTGGAGACGCGGGCGCCCGCGGCCATGATCGGCGGGAATCACCTGGAGAATGTCGCCATCACCGGCCACGGCACGATTACGGCGGACAACGCCGAGTGGCGGAAGCTGACCGGCGATCCGGCGTGGCGCACCGCGTGGAATGACCTGCTGGCAAAGCTGGAGCTAAAACAGACGGTCTCCGACGAGCAGCGGCGCACGGCGGAGATGGCCTTGCGCACCGACTTCATCCGGCCGGTGGAGAGCAAGAATATCCTGATCGAAGGCATCCACATCGTGGGCTCGCCGATGTGGGTGCTGCACATGCTGTATTGCGAGAACGTGACGATTCGGAATGTGGTGGTGGAGAGCTTCCCCGGCGCCAACACCGACGGCGTGGATATCGACTCCTGCCGGCACGTGCGGATTTCCGATTCCTATTTCGATACGGGCGACGACGCCATCTGCCTGAAGTCGGGGAAAGACGCCGACGGCCGGCGGGTCAATCGCGTCACGGAGGACATCAGCATCACCAACTGCACGATTCATCGGGGGCACGGCGCGGTGGTCCTGGGGAGCGAGACTTCGGGCGGCATCCGCAACGTGGTGGCGAGCAACATCGTGGCACAGGGGACCGACCGCGGCATCCGCATCAAGAGCACGCGGGGGCGCGGCGGCGTGATGGAGAATCTGCGGTTCGACAACTGGGTGATCGAGGACACGCCCGACCCGGCTATCGAGGTGACCAACTACTACACCAGGGCGCCGGCGGAGCCGGTCTCCGGGCGCACGCCCATCTTCCGCAACATAGCCATCAGCAACGTGACGATCAACCGGTGCAGGATCGCGGTGAGCATCGAAGGGCTGCCCGAGATGCCGGTGGAAGGCCTGCGGCTCAGCGACATCGTGGCGAATGCCAGGGAGGGCCTGCGAGCCTTCAATACGGCGGGGCTCGAGCTGCACAACGTGCGCATCAACGCGGAGAGCGGGATTCCGTTCCTGATCCGCGACTCGACTGGGCTCGACCTGGACGGCGTTCAGACCCGCAGCCCGAAGGCCGGCACGCCGGTGGTGCGGCTGGACCGGTCGAAGAACGTCTCGGTGCGCAACAGCGTGGCGTGGCCGGGTACGGGGGTCTTCCTTTCGCTGGCGCCGGCGATGAAGGGCAGCGTGGTCGCGACCGCCAACGATATGAGCGCCGCGCAAAAGGCTTCGGAGGAAGAGGAATCGGACTACTGGAAGTCGATCAACACTCCGGATCGGCCGGCGGGCAGGGGCAGGTAGGAAGGGCCTGAGATACTGGAGGCCGCGGAGACGGCGTCTCCGGCGGCAGAAACGTTGCGTAACGGAGCGAACAGGCGAGCTTCGCTCGCCGGGCGGGTTGACAACCCGCCGCAGGATGCCATCCTGTCGCCATGAGCCTGGGGCTCACCAAAAGTGATGAAAACCCAAGCGGCTGGCGGGTTGAATCCTGGTTGCATCTAATTAAGTAGCGCACGTCCGGTCCAGGTCGCT
>DASQZT010000013.1:0-90625 GCA_035638575.1 Bryobacteraceae bacterium | reverse complement strand
CGGGATTGGCACACGTCGCGGGATTGTGTCGGCCGCTTCGAAGCCGGCGGGTTCGGGCCGTCGCGGCTCTTCCTCCTCCACGGCTGCCGGCGGCGCGACTGCTGCCGCCCGCCGCTCCTCGGCAAACCGGATGATGTGACCTAGTGTCGGAAAGTCGCGCAGCCGCATCGTCTGGTCGCGGGGGATGTTGTAGGTCTCGCGGATCGACGCGAACATCTCGGCCTGTTTCACGGTGTCGATGCCGAGGTCCGCCTCCAGGTCGAGATCCGGATCCAGCATGTCTTTGGGGTAGCCGGTTTTTTCGGCGACGAGGTCAAGCACCTTCTGCCGCACGGAGTCTTCGGCCGGCGCGGCGGCCGGAAGGGGCGCGGTGGCTTTGACGGGCGCAGCGGCCGGAACCGGCGCCGCAGGCGTGACCGGCGCGGTGGAGGGAACCGGTACGGCGGCCGGAGTCGGCGCGGCGGCCTTGACCGGCGCCGCAACCGGAACCGGCACGGAGCCCTTCAAGTCCAGGCGGCGGTCATACACGAATTGGATCACCAGCGCCAATGTCGGGAAATCGCGGAGCTTCATGTTCGGATCGCGCGGGATGTTGTACGTCTCCCGGATCGCCGCGAACATCTCGGCCTGTTTCACTGTGTCGACGCCGAGGTCGGCCTCCAGGTCGAGATCCAGATCCAGCATGTCCTTTGGGTAGCCGGTTTTTTCGGCGACGAGGTCAAGCACCTTCTGCCGCACGGAGTCTTCGGCCGGCGCGGCTGCCGGAACCGGCGCGGCGGACGTGACCGGCGGGACGGCCGGAACCGCCGCGGTGGCCGCGACCGATGGGGCGGCCGGAACCGCCGGGGCGGCCGTGACCGCTGCGGGGCCCTTTAGGTCCGCACGGCGGTCGTAGACGAACTGGATCACGCGCGCCAATGTCGGGAAATCGCGCAGCTTCATGTTGGGGTCGCGCGGGATGTTGTACGTCTCGCGGATCGCCGCGAACATCTCGGCCTGTTTCACGGTGTCGACGCCGAGGTCCGCCTCCAGGTCGAGATCCAGATCCAGCATGTCCCGCGGGTAGCCGGTCTTTTCGACCACCAGCGCGAGGATTCGTTCCTGCACCGGGTCCCCGCCCGGCTCGGAAACGGGAGTGGCAGGGGCCGGCGCCGGGGTCCTGAGTTTCGACTCCGGCGCGGCCGCCACCATCGGCGCGGGCGCCGCCACCGGCGTGGACGCCGCCTGTGCCGCAACTTGTTCCACCGGCTCTATTCTGGCCGGCATGCCGGCATCGCGCACACGAAGAGTGCGATGCACGACCTCCAGGTCCGCCGCATGGCCCGCGATCCGGTCGAGCCAGTTCTGCCACACCACGGGATCGGCGATCCGGTAGCTGTATCCCAAGGCGTTGGGACGCGGCCGCGCCCCGGCGCCCGCGACCCGCCGCATCAGCGTCATGCTGATCTGCGAGCCAAACCCGGCGCCCAGCCGCAGCGCGTACTCGACAGGATAAGCGCCGCCCTTCGACAGGTTCAACGGCCCCAGTTCGGGATCGACTTCCTTGAAATTGGCGACCGGCGGCACACATCCCGTCTCGAGCGCCTTAACCGCCACGACGTCTTCGATCCCGGTGCCCATGGCGTGACCGGTGAAGCCTTTGGTATTGGCGATCACGATGCGGTCGGCGGCGTCGCCGAAGACCCCGCGCAGCGCATGGATCTCCGCGGACGCGCTGCCGCCGCGCGCCGGCGTGTAGGTCTCGTGCGAGATAAACACCGTGCCGGGCGCGAACTCCTCGCGCCGAATCCCGGCGCTCGTTTCAGCCTGGCGGACCAGATCCTCCATCACGTTGTGAATGTGGTGGACGTCCAGGCGCGTGCCGTGGAAGGCGCTGTTCGCGGTGACCGCGCTCAGCACCTCGCAGATGGGCCGGAGCCCGCGCTCATCGGCGGCCTCCGCGCTCTCCACCACCAGCGCCGCCGCGCCCATCCCCATGATCATGCCGTGCCGCCTGCGGTCGAACGGAACTGCGGCCTCTTCGACGACATCGTCGGTCGCCGCCGCGCCACTGGCCAGGAACCCCGCGCCGAACCACTCGATCAGGTGGTCGGACGTAATGTCGTCCGCCGAAATGATGATCACCCGGCGGCACCGCCCCGCGCGGATCCAATCCCCCGCCAGCGCGACTGCCATGGTTGTGCTTGCGCACGCCGAATTGATCTGCGTGTTCGGGCCTCGGGCGCCGATCAGCTCGGCGAACTGCGAGTGCCCCATGGATAACACGTGGAACAGGAAACGCCGGTCGAACTGGTACGGTTCTTTCTCGATGGCCTCCTGCAATTCGGCGATGTGCCGATCCAGTTCCTGCCGTACAGCCGGCTGGCCGTTCGGTCCGGCCAGCCGCTCGCGCAGGTCCGTCAGCATGGCCAGTTGCTCCCGGCGGGCGTGATCGGCGTAGTAGCGCGCCATTTCGTCTGCAAACGAGTCGAAGCCGGGGAAGACGGAGGCGAGGATCACGCCGGTGTCGTCGCGCAAGGCATCGGGCAACCCCCACCGGTCGGGAAGTTGCGTGCCTTTGCTGGTGCTCTTGTAACGCATCGTCAGGGGGATGCCCGCATCGCGCAACGCGTCGTAGCCGGCTGCGATAGCCAGGCTGGTGACGCGGTCGAGCGCCGCGACGCGCTCGGGCGTGACGCCGAACTCCTTGCCGATATCGAACGCGCCGCCGCGCGCCGCCAGCTTGATCACCTCCCCGGTGTTTTGGATCTGCTCGAAGGTCGGGCCTCCGTTGTCGCTCTTCACCAGGCGCGTGATGTGCTTGTCCAGCATCGCGCGGCGGAAGCGCGTCGGAATGGCGTCGATGAACTGCTCCCCGCGCAGGATCCGGGCCACGTTGCTGTCATCGAAGATGCGCTCGGTCCCGGGCAGTCCCAGGGACGCGCCGGTGATCACTACAGGCCGGTCGGTCGGCCGCCGTTCCACCGGGTGGGGCCCGGCTTCCACTTTCGTCTCGATCCGTCCGGCCCCCAAGCCGGCCGCATAAAGGCCGCACAGCGCCTGGTTGAACGCCGTGGCGTCCTCGATCTTCGGATGATTGGTGAATAGCGCGAGCACGTCGCTCCGCTCCCCGAGGACGTCCTCGACGAAGCCGTGCAGCGCCTTCTTCGGACCCATTTCCACAAACACGCGCGCGCCGGCCTCATACAGCGTGCGCAGCCCCTTGACGAACTGCACCGGCGAGGCGACTTGCCGCGCCAGAATGTCGAGCATTGCGGGCCGCGCGTCCGGGCCCGCCGGATAAAACGCCCCGCTCACGTTGGCGACGATCGGCACCCGCCCGGGCTGGAGGCCCAACCGCTCCAGTGTCCGGCGCAGCGGTTCGCTCGCAGGCGCGACGATCGAGGTGTGGAACGCGTGGCTCACCGGCAGCGGCACGGCGTTGTATCCGGCCTTCCCGAACGCCTCCACCGCCAGTTCGACCGCGCGGCTCGCGCCGCCGATCACCGCCTGCTGGCCGCTGTTGATGTTCGCGATGACCACGTAGCCGTCTATGGTCTTCAGGATGCGCTCGATCTCCGGGAGCGGCGCGAACACCGCCGCCATCCGCCCGTTATCCGCCATCGACACGCGCGTCATTTCCCGTCCGCGCGCGCTGACGGCTTCGAGCGCGTCGGCAAACGGCAGGGCGCCGGCCGCGACCAGCGCGCCGTACTCGCCCAGGCTGTGCCCCATGGTCATATCGGGCCGGATGCCATAGGCGTCCAACAGCCGCGTCAGGGCCAGGTCGGTCGCGAGCACCGCCGGTTGCGTGATGGCGGTCTGGCGCAGGTCCTCTTCGGCCTGTGCCACTGCGCCGCCGTCCGCCGGATCGACGAAAATGTACTCGCTCAGCGGCTTGCCGAGCAGGGGCGTCATCACCCGGTCGGCCTCCTCGAACGTGCTCGCCACGATCGGCTCGGCCGCGCGCAGGTTGCGCAGCATGTTGGCGTACTGTGACCCCTGCCCGGTGTAAAGGAACGCCACCTTGGGCGCGGGACCGTGGCCGCGGAAGATGCCTTGCGCGCGTAGCGCCTTCCACACCATTGGCTGGTTGGACGGAAGCGCTTTGAGAGCTTTCGCGCAGCGGTCCGCCAGTTCGGCGGCATTGGCATAGTCGATGGCGATGCGTTCCTGCGCGCGCAGATCGGATTCGGACGGTGCGGCGATTGATGGCGTACGGCCCGCCTCGGCGGCTTTCTGGACGGCGCGCAGACGCTCGGCGAGTCCGGCCTCCGAGGAGGCGCCAGCCAGCAGCGCCCCGCGGAGGGGCGCCTTCAGGAAGGTGTTCACAGTGGCCTGGCTCGCCCTCGGCGCTTCGGGTGCCGCCGGTTCGTGCGGCGCCTCCAGGATTGCCACCGAATGCTTGCCGTTTCCGGTAAGCCTGTGCGGAATGTATTCCTCCATCACGACGTGGAAATTGGTCCCGCCGAATCCGAATGCGCTGGCCCCCGCGCGCCGGACTCCATCCGCCGTCTCGGTCCACGGCCGTAGTTCCCGGTTGACGTATAGCGGCGTGTGCGCGAAATCGATATTGGGATTGGGATGCTCGCAGCGCACGCTGGGCGCCAGCACTTTGTCGCGCAGCGCGAGTGCCGTTTTCAGGATGCCCGCGGCCCCCGCCGCGCCTTTCAAATGCCCGAGATTCGATTTGACCGACCCGAGCGCGATCGGGCGGCCGTTCACCCCCTGCTCCCTGAGCACCCCCGCCATGCTCTCGACTTCGACGACATCGCCCACGCTCGTGGAGGTCCCGTGGCCCTCGATGAGGGTCGCGGTGGCCGGCGAGAGGCCGGCGTTCTGCCACGCGCGCTCGATCGCGATCCTCTGCCCGATGGGGTTGGGCGCGGTGATGCCCTTTCCCTTGCCGTCGCTCGACGCCCCGATGCCGCGGATTACGGCGTAGATCTTGTCGCCGTCGCGCTCGGCGTCGGCCAGGCGCTTCATCAGGAAAAGCGCCGCGCCTTCTCCCATGACGAACCCATCGGCGCCCTCCGCGTACGGCCGCGAGCCGGTCGCCGAGAGCGCGCCGATCTTGCAGAACTTCACGAAGGTCGACGCCCCCATGTTGCGGTCGATCCCGCCCGTGACCGCCACGTCGAAATCGTGCGCGATCAGCCCTTCCGCCGCCGCGCGGATCGCCGCCATCGCCGAGGCGCACGCCGCATCGCACACGAAGTTCGGCCCGCGGAAGTTAAAGAGGTTGGCGATCCGCCCGGCCAGGCAGTTCGAAAGTTCGCCGGGCATGCTGTCTTCCGTGATGGGGGGAAGCCGGTCGCCGATCCGAACCCTCCACTCCCGCGTGATGTCGCGCTGCACCGCGGCGGGCAGAGCCGCAAACGTCGCGCTCTCGTCCAATTCCCGAGAATATTCCGGGAAGTGCGCGCGCATCGCCGTCATATAGTGCATCTCTCCGGCCATCGCATTGCCGAGAATGACGGCCGTGCGCTCGGTGTCCAACGGCCGATCCGGGTAGCCGTAGTCGGCCAGCGCCTCGCGGGTGCAGGCAATCCCCCAGCGTTGTGCCCCGTCCATGGCATTGTCGACGCAAGGCGGGATGGCCATGCGCCACTTCAGGGGTTCCCAAACATACTCGCGGACCCAGCCGCCGATTTTGGAATAGGTCTTGTCCGGCGCGTTGTGGTCGGGGTCATAGTATTGGGCCGAATCCCACCGGTCCGGTGTGACCTCGCTGACGCTGTAACGTCCGGCCGTGATGTTCTTCCAGAACGCCGATACGTTCGGGGCATCCGGGAGAATGGCACCCGCCCCCACGATCGCGATCGCTCGATAAGCTGTGTCCTGCATGACGGTGCTCCTCAAAACTGTCGCCGCATTCCGGCGCGGCCTAAGCGACGTGCGCGGCGGGCTTGGCGGCCCTGCCGTACAGCACATCGGCAACAAAATCCATATCGGAAATCAGCCCGATCTGCGCGCGGTGGATGGCCGGGAGATTCAGCGCCGCTTCGAAAGCGGCTACTTCGCCATCGCCGGCAGCCAGCCCCGTTGGACCGGCGCCGATGATCCACCGCAAACCTTCGTTGGCCACCTTGAGGGCCGCCTCGCGCGCGAAGATCCGAGAGATCGCCGCCAGGGCGGCCGGATCGAATCGCTCATTGGCCTTCTCGTTGAGCCGCCCTTCCGCCATAAGCGCCGCGCGGCGCGCCAGGCTGCCGGCGCACTCCGCGTACGCGATCCATTCGCCCAGGCGCAGTAGGATATGCTGGTGCCGGGTCAACCGGCCGGCCCGCGCCCGCTCCATCACTTCGGCCAGCGCGTGCAAAGCCAGAGCAGCGTAGCCGGCGCCCACGGTGGGGTGGCGCGCATCGAGCGCTTCGAACTCGCGCGCCCGGTCGTGGTAGTGCTGGCCGCGCGTCTTCAGGTGCAACTGCCAGCGGTCGCGGCTGATGGTCATCTCCATGATCTCGGAGGTGCCCTCGTAAATGGTCGTGATGCGCACGTCGCGGCTGATTTTCTCGACCATGTATTCGTGCGTGTAACCGTAGCCGCCCAGCGCCTGGATGCTCGCCTCGGCGGCCCTGTTGCCGGCCTCGGTCGACATGTACTTGGCGATCGCGCCCTCGGTGTTCAGGCTGCCTTCGCCGCCATCGATCCGCTCCGCGGTCTCCTCGATCGAAGCGCGGCCGGCCTCCAGGCGGGCGACGTTCGGCACGATCAGCTTGTGGGTGTATCCCTGCTTCTCGGAAAGCGGCCCCCCGGCCTGTATCCGCTTGGTGGAGTACGGGATCGCCCGGTCGAGCGCGGCCCATCCCGCCCCTAACCCGAACGCCGCCACCATCAGGCGCGTGTAGCCGAAGACGGCCTGCGCTTGCAGCAATCCCTGACCCTCGACGCCGCCGACCAGCCGGTCGGCATCCACGTAGACGTCGGCGAGCGAGAGCGCCGCCGTGTTGCTGGTGCGAATGCCGTGCTTATCTTCCGGTTTGCCGTTGGTGAATCCCGAGGCGCCCCGTTCCACGATGAACCAGCTCGGACCAGCGACCGTATTCGCCAGGACCGTGTAGGCATCCGCGATGCCGCCGTTGCTGATCCACTGCTTGCTCCCATTGATGCGGTATCCCACGACGCGGCCGTCTTCGACCACGCGGTCCGCCGTGGTTTGCAGGGCGCCCAGGTCGCTGCCGGCGTCCGGCTCAGTCGCGCCGTACGCGAACAGCAGACCCTCGTCCGCGATGCGCGAGAGCCAGATCTTCTTCTGCTCCGGCGTGGCCCCGACGGTGATCGGATCGCTGCCGAGAAACGTTGCCAGGACGGCCGTGGCGATCCCCAGGTCGATCCGCGCCATCTCTTCGCAGATGCGGTACACGTCGAAGGCGCCCCCGCCGAAGCCGCCGAACTCCTCCGGGATGAACAGAAGCTGAATCCCGAGCTTGTCCGGGCTGCACATGTGCCGCACGATCTCCAGCGGGCATTCATCGCGCGCGTCCAGCGCAATGAGCTCCTGGTCCGGGAGCCGCTTTCTGGCGAACTCCTTGAGCGATTTCACGCTGAGCTTGAGTGTCTTGCCGGTGATCATGAACGCCGCCTCTCTTTCCCCGATACGCAGCTTTCCTCGCGAACCCGGGCCGCCAGCGCCGGCAGGAACTCCAGCATGTCGTCGGCGATTCCCACGTCCGCCACCCGGAAAATCGGCGCCTTGGGATTCTTGTTGATCGCGACGATGAACGGGCTGCCCTTGATGCCCGCCAGGTGCTGGAACGACCCGCTGATGCCGCAAGCCAGGTAGACCTTGGGCCGCACGGTCTGGCCCGACGACCCCACCTGGCGCGATTTATCCATCCACTTGGCATCGACGACCGGCCGCGAGCAGCTCACTGCCGCTCCCATGGCCTCCGCCAGGTCCTCGGCGATCGCCACATTCTCCTGCTCCCCAATGCCGCGGCCGATCGAGACCAGCACCGTCTGCTTGGTGATATCGACATCG
The DNA here is from genome assembly GCA_035638575.1 of Bryobacteraceae bacterium. GTDB lineage: Bacteria > Acidobacteriota > Terriglobia > Bryobacterales > Bryobacteraceae > DASQZT01. The sequence goes on along the minus strand of DASQZT010000013.1, from coordinate 82,662 downwards.
CCTGTCTCGGCGGCGATCGTCTCCAGATATCGTCGCCGCGCCGCCAGCGCGCCGGCCTCCGCCGATTTGTCCACGATCCGGCCTTCCGCCGGAGCGCCTTCAAACGGCCGGAACGCCCCCGGGCGGATGTTCAACACCGCACCCGTCGAGACGTCGCATCGAACGTGGGTGCTCACCTGCCCGCCGAACTCCTGGCGGACCGCCTTGAGCCACGCCCCTTCGACGCCTTCGATATCCAGCACGTCCGGCACGTACGCCGCGTTCATCCTGATGGAAAGCCCCGGCGAGAGATCGACGCCGAAGTGCGCGTGCGGAACCAGCACGATGGCGCCCGCCGGCAGCACGCTCAGCAACGCTTTGCGGACGAGTTCGGCGTTGGGGTACGCGAGCGGCTCCTTGGCGATCTTCCAGATCTCGCTGTAGGTACCGCGCAGGCTCTCGCAGACCTGATCCAGGTCGGCGCCCCAGCCGGTGACGATGGCCGTGCATTGCTGCGCGGGGTCGATCTTTCGCGCCGCGGCCGGCAACTCGGCTGCCGTGTCGTCCGCGACGCCGCTCTTGTGAACGATGTAGGCGAAGATCCGTGCCATTAGTTCAACCCTCCTTTGGCCTTCAGCAGATCCATCAGCTTGTCGACGACCTCCTCGCGGCTGCCTTCCAGCATCTCCGCGCCTTTGCCCGCCGGCGGCACGAAGTAGTCCACGCGCCTCATCTTCGCGGCGCCTTCGCCCACGACGTCCGCGTCTACGCCGAGATCCGATGCGCCGAGCGTCGGGATGGGCACGGATGCGACCTGCCGGATGCCGCGCATGCCCACGTAGCGCGGCTCGTTGATCCCGGTCTGGATGGAGAGCACGCACGGGAGATCGATGGCGTTGATCTCCTTGTTGCCGCCTTCGATCTCGCGGCCGATCTTGAGCTTCCGGCTCTCCAGGACTTCGATCGAGGTCACGAGCGACGCGAACGGGTAATCCAGCATGGCCGCCAGCATGCCGCCGACCTGCGCGCAGCCGTCCTCGGCCTGCACGCCGGTCAGGATCAGGTCGTAATGCCCCGTCTGCACGAAGGCCTTCAGGATCGCCGCGATGCCCCGGCCGTCGGATCCGGTGAAGGCGTCGTCGGAGATCAGCACGCCGCGGGTGGCGCCCATGGCCATCTCCCGGCGCAGGATCTCCTCGTCCTCTTCGCCGCCGACCGTCACCACCGTGACGCTTCCGCCCGTGCGCGCGATGATCTGCAACGCCTCCTCGACCGCGTAGTTATCCGGTTCGTTCACCGAATATACGAGGTCTTCTCGTTCGATATCCTTTCCGTCGCCGTCGAGTTGGATTTCGTTCTCCGAAGTGTCCGGAACTCTCTTTGCGCAAACCAGGATCTCCATCTTCCGTCTCTCCTTACCCTTGCGTTGGATTGACCATCTGCCGATCGACCAGCTCCGCCAGGTCGATCGCGGTCATCTGCCCTTCCATGCCCGCCACCTTGATGGCGTCTTCGATGTTGACCATGCAGAAGGGGCACGCCGTCACCATGACGTTCGCGCCTGCTTCCGCCGCCATCCGGACCCGTTGCACGCCCATCCGCTGCTCCTCCTTGGCCTCGTAGAACAGCGCCAGGCCTCCTCCGCCGCAGCAGAACGAGCGGTCCCGGCAGCGCTTCATCTCGACCCGCCGCAAGCCGGGGATCGCGTCGAGCACGTCGCGCGGGTCCTCGTAGATGCCGTTGTGCCGGCCGAGGTAGCAGGGATCGTGGTAGGTGTATACGCCGTTCTCCACGCCATTCAGCCGGATTTGGCTCGTTTTCACCGCGCGGGCCAACACCTCGCTGATATGCTCGACCGGCGGCACGTCCTTGTAATCGTGCTTGAGGGCGTTGTAGGCGTGCGGGTCGGCGGTGACGACCCGGCGCACACCGGAGGCGCGAATGGCCTCCGTGTTATGGTCCCGCAGCGCCAGGAACAACGTCTCCTCACCGAACCGTCGGACGTCGTGCCCGCTGTCGCGCTCCTTCGCGCCGAGAATCCCGAAGTTCTCATGGAGCCGGCCGAGAATGCGGGCGGTCGCGCGCCCGATCGACTGGATGCGGTCGTCGTAAGAGGTGATGCTATCGACGAAGTAGAGCGTACTGGCCCCACCCGCACCGTTCAGCGCCCGGACCGTGCCCTGCGCCCAGTCGGCCCGTTTCTTCTCCATCTTTCCGAACGGATTTCCGCGGCCCTCGAGCGCCTTCAGCGGCTTGTGCAGGGATTGCGGCGCCTTGCCGTCGTCGACCAGGCCGCGCCGTAAATCGACGATCTTGTCGATATATTCAACCAGCAGCGGGCATTCAGCCTCGCAAGCGCCGCAAGTCGTGCAGGACCAGATTTCATCCTCTGAATAAAGACCGCCGGCCATGGCCATGCCGTCTTCGGTCCGGCCCAACACCGGGTAATGCCGGAAGACGTAATCTCGCGCCTTGATCGAGAGGTTCCTCGGGGAGAGCGGCCTCCCGACCGCGTTGGCCGGGCACTGGTCCGAGCAGCGGCCGCAGTCCGCGCAGGAGTAGAAGTCGAGGATGTGCTTCCAGGTAAAGTCTTCGAACTTCTTGACCCCGAAAGACGGCACGGTGTCCAGTTGCTCCTCCGCGACGCCCCACCGCACCGGCTTCACCGTTCCGCGGTCCAGCTTTGCGAAGTAAATCGAAAACAGCGACGTCTCGATGTGGAACTGGATGCCGAACGGCCGGTAACAAAGGAGGAAGAAGAACGTGATTTCATGCGCGAGATACGCACCCAAGTGCAGGTGGTGCAGGGTCGCCGGCGAAGCGGAGGCGAAAGCGGCTTCGAAGATCCAGGACAGCGACAAGGGCGCAAGCCAAACTGCCGCGCGTCCCAGCTGCGCGTGAAACGCGGCCTGGCTCCCCTCGAAAACGCCGTCCGCAGCCATCAGGATGCCGATCAGCGCCAGCAGGAAAATGGCGTCCGCGGAGCGATGCCCGTACCGGGGCGGTGGAAAGGCCAGCCGGCGGACGATCGCGATTCCCATGCACAGGAAGACCACCGTCGAGGCGTAATTCCGGATCGCGTCGTAGATACCGCCGGATTCGGCGGCGGCGAACCGGTCCGAGATACCCAGACCGAGAAGAGCGAATGCGCGGCTCACCAGGATCAGAAAGCCGGCAAACACCAGCATGTGAATGGTGCCCGCGAACCGGTACCGCGGATGCCGCCATTGCGCCAGCCAGAATTGCAGAACCCTGCCCAGCCGTGCCAGTGGCCGGTCGAAACGGAAGTCCCGCTGCGCGCGGAGGAGCGGCGCCAGCCGCCGTGCCACGATATAGGCAAAGCAGGCGAGCCCTAAAAGGTGGAGGAACAGAAACAGGTCCCTCCCGCGGATCAGCCAGTACGTGGCTGCCGCGATCGAGTCAATACTTTCTCCCACGGCGCGGATATCTCCCGCTTATAAAAATGGTTGCCGGGAAGGGCTTCCCGGCGATCGCCCGGCGATTACATCGTGGCGATGACACTCTCCACGGACAGGCGTTCGTTGAGAATCAGCCGCCGGAGAATGCGCAGGTCATTCAGGGTCCGCCGGCTCTTGTACACGTAACAGACCAACGTTTTCAGCTTGAACATCGCCAGGTCGATCGCCTGCGCGCGGCGCAGTTCGCCATCGCGCAGAGCCACGTCATGGTCGCGCTTCAGGTCGTTCATCACGTCCAAAAGCGTGGTGGCCAGGATGTTCATATACTCCTGGGCGCCCTCGATGGAGTCGAAAGGCTGTTCGATATTTTGCGCCAACATATGCCACCGCTCCTCGTGTGCGCGTGCGGACGCACGCTCAAGTCCTGATTTGACGTACCTCACCGGCGATCAAAAGCCGAGGCAGCGCCGGCCGCCCTGAACGCCGGTTCAGAACGACTTTCCGCCGGTGTGTTCGCTCCGCTCTTTCGAGTGGAGACGAATATATTCAGAGTTACAGATCTTTAATATAGCTAATTAATATCGGATGTCAAGGTCCGATGAAGAAAACTTCGCGCCCGTCGCGCGATTGAATGTATGAAGATGCACAGTCCCAGTGCACAGGGAGCCGCGTAGGTGACATCGGCTGCCAGGATTTGGTCATCGCACTTACCGTCGCTGTTCGCTCTCCCGTCGCGCTACTGCCGTTCAGATAGGTCCGGTCCGCGCGTGCCGCTGAAATTCCCGGCACCGCCATGATGGCGGAGAGTCTTCAGACGACCCACAGCCAACAACCCAGTGGTCAGCGGTACGCGGCGGCCTGGATGCGGTACAGCTCCGAGTACTGACCGTTCTTGGCCATCAGCTCATCGTGCGTGCCGACCTCCACCAGCCGGGCCCCGTCGAGCACCACGATGATATCGGCCATGCGGACCGTCGAGAAACGGTGGGAGACGAGGATCGTGATGCGGCCGCTCCCGCTTTCGCCGGTGCCGCGCGCCGCCGCGGCGTAGTGCTCGAACAGCGCGTGCTCCGTCTCCGCGTCCAGCGCGGCGGTCGGCTCGTCGAGGACCAGCAGCAGCGGCTCGTCGCGCATGAAGCCGCGCGCCAGCGCGAGCTTCTGCCATTGGCCGAACGATAGCTCGACTCCGCCCGGCCACGTCGGACCGAGCTGCGTGTCGAGGCCTGACGCCAGGCGGGCGACGACGTCGCCGGCGCCGGCGCGATCCACCGCCGCTGCCACCGCGATTTCGTCGTCCAGCCGGGGGACGTCGCCCAAACCGACCGTGTGACCCGCGCGGAATTCGAAGCGGAAAAAATCCTGGAACGCGCCCGCCAGCCGCGCCCGCCATTCGCCGGCCGGCACGCGCTCGAGCGGCGTGTCATCCACCAGGATCGAACCGGAGGACGGCTCGTACATCTTCGCCAGCAGCTTGACCAGCGTCGTCTTGCCGGCGCCGTTCTCGCCGACGATCGCCACCACCGCGCCTGCGGGCAGGGTCACCGACACATCGTCCAGCACCACGCGTGACGTGCCCGGGTAGGCGAACGACACGTGGTCGAGCCGGATGCCGCGGCGCAACACATCGGGAGCCGGCAGATCGCCCGGCCGGGCGGCGGAGGCCGCGTAGTCTTCGAGCCACGCAAGCCGCCGCGAGCCGTCCATCCAGAATCCGCGCAGGAATCCAATCTCGCCGACGGTGGCGCCGATATACGCCGACAGGCGCGCACCCGCGGCGAGCACCAGCAGCACCTGGTTGGCCGGCGCGCGGAGGCCGGACGACACGAACACCACCGCGCCGGCATACGCCAGGCCGAATATCGCCCACGCCAGCGCATGCCACAACGCCGAGCCCCATCGGGCGGCCGCCACCGGTCCGTACCAGCGCTCCCACGCCGCCCGGCGCTCTCGAATGAGGCGCTCTCCGATGCCCGTGACCCGCACTTCCTTCCCCGGCGGCGCGGTCGTGGCCATGGTGAACAGGTGACGCGCCAGCCGATTGCTTTGTGCCCCACGCTCCTGCGCGGATCTTTCAACCCCGGGCCGCCACGTCGACGTCAACACGGTCGGGACCGCGAACACCACGAGCAGGATCAGCGCCGGGTGAATCGACGCCAGCAGCGCCATCGTCACGCCCAGCCGCAGGACCCACCCGAGAGTGGAGAACAGCGACATGTACATGTGGTCGAGCACGAACACCTGGTTGCGCAGCATGGACAGCCGATCGAGGTACTCCGGGCGTTCCTGATGCGCGACCGTCGGGACCGATGCCTGCAGCCGGGCGACGTGCGACTCGAGCGCGATCGTCACCTTGTCGCGGAAGCGGCGCTGCACGCGCGTGCTGACCGTGCGCAGAAACCACGTCGCGGCGGCCGACACGCCCAGCCCGATCGCCGCGCCTTCGACCATGCCGGGCCTGTGCTCGAGGACGCCTTTGCCGAGCAGCATCAGCCACAACGCGAGGAGCGCATCGGGCAGTGCGGCGACCTGCGACAGCGCGAACGCCGCGGCCATCAGGCGCGGCTCGTGGCGATACCCCAGCTTGCACAGGCGCCACATCGACGATAGCGCCGGAGGCAGCGGCCCGATCGCCCGATCAGGAGAGGACGTCATAAGTCGTGCCCTCCTCGTCGTCCGGGACGTTGAAGCGCTGCGCCTGCAAATCGAACATCGTCCGATAGCGCCCGCCCAGCGCCATCAGCTCGTCGTGCGTGCCCAGCTCGATCACCCGGCCGTGCTCCAGCACGCAGATGCGATCGGCATGCCGCACCGTGGAGAAGCGATGCGAGATCAGGATGGTCGTGCAATGCCTCGTCGCGGCCAGCAGGCGATCGAAGATCTCCGCCTCCCCGCGCACGTCGAGTTGCGCGGTCGGCTCGTCGAGCAACACCACGCCGGCGCCGAGCGTGACGGCTGCCACCGCCCGGGCCAGCGCGACGCGCTGCCATTGGCCGCCCGACAGGTCGGTGCCGCCGCTGTACCCGCGGGCCAGCACCGTGTCCAGCGCGGCCAGGTTCGCCGCTCCCGCCGACTCGAGCGCGGCGCGCACCACATCGTCCGGCGCACCTGCCGGCGCCACGTTGTCGCGCAGCGGCAGCTCCAGGCGGATGAAGTCCTGGAATACGGCCGTGACGCGCCGGCGCCACGACGCGAGATCGAACTCGCGGATATCGGCGCCGTCGATCTCGATCGCGCCCGACTGCGGATCGTACAACCGGCACAGCAGCTTGGCGATGGTCGTCTTGCCGGCGCCGTTCTGTCCCACGATGGCGAGCGACGAGCCGGCCGGAATCGTGAGATCGAAATGCTCCAGGACGGGCGCGCCTGCGGGGTAAGCGAACGTGACATCGCGGAGACGAATCTCGCGCGCGGGTCTCGCGTCCGCTGGGCGATCGCCCGAGCGCAGCCCGCCAGCGGGACGCATCGCCGGCTCGAGCCGCAGCACCGCGGCGACGGGGGCAGCCGCGCCGTCGAGCGCCCAACTGAACCCGCCGAACGCGATCATCGACACGCCCACGGCGCACTGCACATAGACCACCGCTTCCCCGAGACTGATGCGGCCGCCGGCGGCGGCGCTCGCCAGTAACCAGAACACCAGGACGTTGGCGGAGACGACGAGGAGCAGGCTCCAGATGACCGGACGCTCGCGCAGGCGTGTGGCTGCGTACTGAAGCTGGTGCAATCGGGTGCGTCTGGCGATGAAACGGTCGATCGTCCAGCCGGCGAGGCCGAACAGGCGCAGTTCCTTGCTGGCGGGCGGGTCCACCGCCAGCCGGTAGGCGTAGTCGGCATCCCGCTGCGCGCCGCGCACCTCCTCGGTGTTGCGGTCGCGCCAGATCGCGCTCTCGCGCAGGAGCCAGTGCGTCGCCAGCCACGCGCCGGCGAGCACCATCGGCGCCCACCACGCGTATCTGGCGAGAATCACCGCGGACGCGACACCGCCGATCATCTCGACCATTCCGCTCGCGATGAAATCCAGGGAGATCGCCAGCGGCGGGCCGGTCATCCCGAGGTCGAAGTCGCGTGCCACGGTGAGGTCGCCGGTGAGCGTCGGATCCTCGAGGTGCCCCATTCCCGGCGGACGCACGCAGGCCTCGGTGAGCCGGTCGTAGAGCCATGCGGCGGTGCGGTCACCGAGATTGGCGCTGACCGCCTGATGGATCGGGCTGAGCACCTGAAGCAGCACGAAAATCGTGCCGGCCAGCGCGAGGGGACCGGCGAGGGAATTGCCGCGTTGTACGGCGCCGACGAGCACGCCCATCGCGATGGCAAACGCCGCCGGCAGGATCCCCCTCAGCAGGAGGGCGGTCCACCAGGCGGCAGCCAGGCCGGGGTCCGCCTTCGGCAGCACGGCGAAGAACCTCCATTCCTTGCGCCCGGTCAGTGCTTGGAGCATCACTGCATTCTGCCACAGAACCGGCGTGCCCACCGGCTCCGCCGCCTGAGCGGAGCCGGGCGATTGCATGGATCGTCACGAACCGCGCGGCGTGTCGTCACGTCCCATCCGATCCGCCGTTGGCGCCTGGGATGCTTGTCGCGAGTTGTGGTGGCATGGCCCTTTCGAGCTATATGCGATGCTCTCCCAGCTTTGGAACAGTGTGAAAACAGGCGTTGCGCGCAGAGGGCCATGGCCGCGCGAATCGGCGCGCCGCACACATTCGTGAGGAGAAACCTCGGGGCCTTTCTCTTAGGGTCTCCTAGGGGAGAATCCGAGAGGAAACTCCGGTTGGCTTGCTATACTGGGTTTTGAGTGCCGAGGCGAAAAAGTGTGGATCGCGATCGGGGGAGTTGCAACCAGCACCTCAGGGAGCAAGCTCAGCTCCAGCACGGGCTGATCGCTACTCCGAGCGAGGGTGGAGCGCGCACAGGCTCGGGACTACTGTCACGAATCCGCGCTGCAATTGGCTTTGAGGGAGGGCAGCCCGCAAGGTAATATTCCAATCTGGGGTTGGTAGACGGGAGCTGCGATCCAGGCCTTCGGGGGGAGGTTCAAGTTCAGGATGGGCATGACCTGGAAGGAACCGATGCGTTCCTCGCGGAATCAGCCAAAAGGGCTATCCTCGGATGGCCCGAAGAGGAGTGTAACCATCGCGCTATGAACCCGGCCCATATTAGAATAGTTTGGGAATTCGTGATTTTCGGATGGACTATCCTCTTTGCGGACATCCGAGACATGCAAGGAATCCAGCGGGTAGCGACATGAAAGAACACTCTTCCCCAGCGATGGAGCGGGGTACACTGACTGCGTCCCCAGAGACGAAGTCACCGAAACGGCGGCGCTCGGGCCTGCGATGGCTGTGGCTGCCTGTTCTCGCCTTATTGGGCGCCGGCGCCTGGTATCTCTGGCCGAGGGCCGGCTCGACGCCCTCCGCCTCAACCAGTGCGCTCTCGCCGGGCGGCAAGAAGGGTGGATCGGGCGTCGTCCCTGTGGTGGCGGTCAAGGCCCGGAGGGGAGACATCGGGGTCTTCATCACCGGCCTCGGCTCGGTAATCCCCGTTTACACGGTCACGGTGAAGAGCCGCGTGGACGGGCAGCTGATGACGGTCCACTACAAGGAAGGCGACTCGGTGCACGAAGGCGACTTGTTGCTGGAAATCGACCCGCGTCCCTATCAGGTCCAGTTGGAGCAGGCGGAGGGGCAACTGGCCCGCGACCAGGCCACGCTCGACAACGCGCGCGTCGATCTGGATCGCTACACCAAGCTCCTGGCGCAGAATGCCATTCCCGAACAGCAGGTGGCCACCCAGAAGGCGGCCGTGGCGCAGGCCGAAGGAGTGGTGAGGAGCGACCAGGGACAGATTGATAGCGCCAAACTGAACCTGGTGTACTGCAGCATCAAAGCCCCCATCACCGGCAGGGTCGGCCTGCGGCTGGTGGATCCGGGGAATATCGTGCATGCCACCGACACCAACGGCCTGGTGGTGATCACGCAAATCCAGCCTATCAGCGTCATCTTCACCGTCCCCGAGGATGAGCTTCCGGTGGTGCTCCGTAAATTGGCCGCCGGCCAACACTTGAGGACCGATGCCTACGACCGGACCAACACCACCAGAATCGGCACCGGGACGCTGGTGACGGTGGACAACCAGATCGATCCAACCACTGGATCGCTCCGCCTGCGTGCCGATTTCGACAACAGCGCCAATCAGCTCTTCCCCAACCAGTTCGTCAACGTGCGCCTGCTGGTGGAGGAAAAGCGCGGAGTCACGCTGGTCGCCAGCGCCGTCATTCAGCGAACCACCAGTTCCACCTACGTCTACGCGGTCAAGGACGACCGGACCGTGAGCGTCCGGCAGATCACCCAGGGGGTCACCGAAGGCGACAGCACTGAAATCACCAGCGGATTGGCCCCCGGCGACGTCCTGGTCATGACCGGCGTCGACAAGCTGCAGGAAGGGACCCCAGTCACGGTTCAGATGTCTGACGAGCAGCCTGGCGGCCGATCCGGAGGGAAGAACAGGTGAGTCCCTCCCGGACGTTCATCCTCCGGCCGGTTGCGACTTCTCTCCTCATGGTTGGCATCCTGCTGGCGGGCGGCGTGGCCTACAAGCAGTTGCCGGTTTCCGCATTGCCCGAGGTGGACTATCCGACGATTCAGGTGATCACCTTCTATCCCGGCGCCAGCCCGGATGTGATGGCGTCTTCGGTCACCGCTCCCCTCGAGCGGCAGTTCGGCCAGGTGCCGGGCCTGCAGCAGATGACCTCCACCAGCTCCGATGGAAGCTCGGTCATCACCCTGCAATTCAATCTCAGCCTCAGCATCGACGTTGCCGAGCAGGAGGTGCAGCAGTCCATCAATGCCTCCGGAACGTTTCTTCCCTCGGACCTTCCGGTCCCGCCGATCTACGCCAAGACCAACCCGGCCGACACGCCGATTCTGACGCTGGCCCTGACTTCCAAGACCGAACAGCTCTCGCATGTCGAGGATCTGGCCGATACCCGCCTCGCCCCCAAAATCTCGCAGTTGCCCGGCGTCGGCCTGGTCAGCATCAGCGGCGGACAAAAGCCCGCCGTCCGCATCCAGGTCAACCCCACCGTGCTGGCCTCCTACGGCCTCAACATGGAGGACCTTCGCAGCGCCATCGTCGCCGCCAATGTAAACCAGGCCAAGGGCAATTTCGACGGCCTGCACCAAGCCTTCCAGATCGGCGCCAACGACCAGTTGCTCTCGTCGGACGACTATCGGCCCCTCATCGTGGCTTACCGCAACGGCGCCCCGGTCAAACTCACCAACGTCTCCGACGTGATCGACGACGTCGAGAACGTCCGTCAAGCCGCCTGGATGAACGAGGTTCCCGCCGTGATTATGAACATCCAGCGGCAGCCGGGCGCCAACATCATCCAGGTGGTCGATCGCATCAAACAGTTGCTGCCGACACTCACTTCCACGCTGCCGAAATCGATTCAGGTGAGCATCCTCACCGACCGGACCAACACCATCCGCGCGTCGGTCGAGGATGTCCAGTTCGAGCTCATGCTGACGGTGGGGCTGGTGGTCATGGTGATCTTCCTGTTCCTGCGCAACGTTGCGGCGACCATAATTCCCAGCGTGGCCGTGCCGCTTTCGCTCGTGGGCACGTTTGGGGTGATGTACATGCTGGGCTACAGCCTCAACAACCTCACGTTGATGGCGCTCACCATCTCCACCGGCTTCGTGGTGGACGACGCCATCGTGATGATCGAGAACATCGCGCGCTACATCGAACAGGGAGAGCCGCCGATGCGCGCGGCGCTGCGCGGCGCCGAGCAAATCGGCTTCACCATCATCTCTCTGACGGTGTCGCTGACCGCCACCCTCATTCCGTTGCTGTTCATGGGCGACATCGTCGGCCGGCTGTTCCGCGAATTCGCCGTCACCTTGGCTGTCACCATTCTGGTCTCCGCCGTCGTGTCTCTTACCCTTACGCCCATGATGTGCTCGAGGCTGCTCAAGCACACGCCCGAGGCCGCCCAGGGACGCCTCTTCCGCGCCTCGGAACACGCCTTCGAGGCCGTGATCGCGCTCTACGGCACGGTTTTGCGGTTTGTGTTGCGCTGGCAAACCGTCACGCTGCTGGTGGCGGCCGGCACGCTCGCCCTCACGTGCTACCAGTTCTACACCATCCCCAAGGGCTTTTTCCCTATCCAGGATACCGGCGTCATCCAGGGCGTTTCGGAGACGGCGCAGACTGTGTCGTTTCCCGAGATGGCGGCGCTCCAGCAGCGGCTCACCAAGGTGATTTTGACCGATCCGGCGGTGCAGAACCTGTCCTCCTTCATCGGCATCGATGGAACCAACACCACGCTCAATAGCGGCCGCATTCTGATCAATCTCAAACCGCTGGCCGAGCGCAAAGTCGGCGTCACCGACGTGATTCGCCGCCTTCAGCCGCATTTGGCGGAAGTGGCCGGCTCCACTTTGTTCATGCAGCCGGTGCAGGATCTGACGGTCGAGGACCGCGTCAGCCGCACCCAGTTCCAATACACCCTGGAAGACCCCAGCGCGGACGAGTTGAACACCTATGCCCCGAAAATGCTGGCCCGGCTGGGAACCCTGCCGGAGTTGAGCGACGTGGCCACCGACCAGCAGGTGCAGGGTCTGCGCGCCAAGCTGGTATTCGACCGCGACACCGCCGCGCGGTTGGGAATTACACCAGCCACCATCGACCAGACCCTGTACGACGCCTATGGCCAGCGGGAAGTATCCACCATCTTCACGCAACTCAACCAGTACCATGTCGTGCTCGAAGTGAAGCCCGCGTTCCGCCAGAATCCGGAAGACCTGCGCAATCTGTTTATCCGCACGAGCGTGGGATCCACCACCGCCGCGGGCCTCGTGGCGGGCGGCTCCTCCTCTTCGACCATCTCACAAGGGCCCGGCAACTCGAGCTCCGCCGCCACCTCGGCCGCTAACGCCGCCAGTACGGCCCTGGCCAGCACCTCATCGGGTGGCGCTATCGCGTCCTCCACGGTGTTCCCCACGGGTGGCCAGGTTCCGCTCAGCGCCTTTACCCATGTGGAATCCCTGGCTGTCCCCATCACCGTGAATCATCAGGGACAGTTCCCGGTGGTCACGCTGTCCTTCAATCTGGCTCCCACCGCTTCGCTGGGCGATGCCGTGAATGCCGTGAATAAGGTCAAGGATGAAATCGGATTGCCGGCCAGCATTCAAGCGGCGTTTCAAGGTACGGCCCAGGCGTTTCAGTCGTCCCTTTCCAACGAATGGTTGCTGATTCTGGCGGCGCTGGCGACAGAATACATCGTCCTCGGCGTGCTCTACGAGAGCTACATCCATCCCATCACCATTCTGTCCACGCTTCCTTCGGCCGGTGTGGGCGCGCTGCTGGCCCTCAAAGTCTGCGGCATCGACTTCAGCGTGATCTCTCTGATTGGCATTGTCCTGCTCATCGGAATTGTGAATAAAAACGGCGTCATGATGATCGATTTTGCCCTGGATCTCGAGCGGCACGAGGGCAGGCAGCCCATCGACGCCATCTACCAGGCCTGTCTGTTGCGTTTCCGGCCCATCTTGATGACCACTATGGCGGCGTTGCTCGGCGCAGTGCCGTTGGCTCTCGGTACTGGAACGGGGTCGGAGTTGCGCCGGCCGCTCGGCATCACCATGATCGGCGGCCTGATCATCAGCCAGATGCTGACCCTGTTCACCACGCCGGTGATCTACCTGTTCTTCGACCGGCTGGCCAGGCGCTTCTCGCACCGCAGGGAACCGAGTCCCGGTCTGGAGCCCGTTCCCGCGGAGTAACGGCATGAATATTTCCGCCCCGTTTGTTCACCGGCCGGTTGCCACCACCCTTCTCATCGTCGCCATTGCGCTGGCCGGCGCCATTGCATTCGCCATTCTTCCGGTATCTCCCCTGCCGCAGGTGGACTTTCCCACCATCTCGGTAAACGCCGGCTTGCCCGGCGCCAGTCCGGAGACCATGGCATCGTCGGTGGCCACTCCCCTGGAGCGCCAATTCGGGCGCATCGCCGCTGTCACCGAGATGACGTCTTCGAGCACTCTCGGATCGTGCAGCATCACTCTGCAATTCGATCTGAACCGCAACATCGATGCCGCGGCGCGCGACGTGCAAGCAGCCATCGCCGCCGCGCGCGGCTATCTGCCGACCAATCTCCCCAACAACCCCACCTACCGCAAGGTGAATCCGGCCGATTCCCCCATCTTCATGATCGCGCTCACCTCCAACGTGCTGAGCAAGGGCCAGATGTACGACGCCGCGTCCACCATCATGGCCCAGAAACTGGCGCAGGTTCGGGGCGTGGGCCAAGTGGGCGTCGGGGGGAGCGCGCTTCCCGGCGTTCGCGTCGAGCTGAATCCGGCCGCGTTGAACAAATACGGCATCGGCCTGGAGCAGGTCCGCACGGTCCTGGCCACGGCCAACGCCAACACTCCCAAAGGACATTTCTCCGACGGACACCTGATGTGGGAGGTGGGCGCCAACGACCAGCTCTTCAACGCCGTCGATTACAAATCGCTGCTCATCGCCTATCACAACGGCGCATCCGTGCGCGTCTCCGACGTAGGCGACGTCGTCGATTCGGTGGAAGACCTGCGCAACTCCGGATATGCCAATGGCAAGCCTTCCGTGCTCGTTATCGTCTTCCGCCAGCCGGGCGCCAACATCATCGGCACCGTAGACCGTATCCGCGCCGTGCTGCCGCAAATTCACGCCGCCATTCCCGCATCCATCGATTTGAAAGTCGCCATGGATCAAACCCAAACCATCCGCGCTTCCGTCCACGATGTGGAGCGAACCCTGATCATCTCGGTGGGGCTGGTGGTCCTGGTGGTCTTCGTGTTTCTCAAGAACGTCCGCAGCACGTTCATTCCCAGCATCGCCGTTCCGGTCTCCCTGTTGGGAACCTTCGGCGTCATGTACCTGGCCGGCTACAGCCTCGACAACCTGTCGCTGATGGCCCTGACCATCTCCACCGGCTTCGTGGTGGACGACGCCATCGTGGTGATCGAAAACATCACGCGTTACCTTGAAGCCGGCCTCAATCCGTTTGTCGCCGCCCTGAAAGGAGCCCGGGAAATCGGGTCGACCGTGATCACCATGAGCGTCTCGCTGGTGGCGGTGTTCATCCCGCTGCTGCTGATGGGAGGCATTGTGGGCCGCCTCCTGCGCGAGTTCGCCGTCACGCTTTCGGTGGCCATCTTGGTCTCCATGGTGGTTTCGCTCACTGCCACCCCCATGATGTGCGCCCACCTGTTGAAGGAGCATGAATCCCATGGGTGGCTCTACCAGCTGGTGGAAAGGGCGTTTAACTGGAACGTGCGTCTATATGGAAGGTTACTCTCGCTGGTGCTCCGCCATTCGTTCGTGACCCTGCTCGTTCTGTTGACCACCATTGGCCTGAATGTATACTTGTTCGCCAACGTTCCCAAGGGATTCTTCCCGCAGCAGGACACAGGACGCATGAACGGCCAGATCATCGCCGACCAGGACACGTCGTTTCAATCCATGGATAAGACCCTGTTGCAGATGGTGAACATTGTCGCCGCCGACCCGGGGGTGGACACCGTCAACGGCTTTACCGGCGGCGGCGGCGGAGGTGGCGGCGGCGCGTCCACCTTGAATCAGGGTCGCATGTTCATATCGCTCAGGCCGCTCGCGGAGCGCAAGATCACCGTCGATTACATCATGCAGCGCCTGCGGCCGAAGCTCGCCAGGATCCCCGGCGCCACCCTTTACCTGCAGTCTTCCCAGGACCTGCGCGTCGGCGGACGAAACAGCGCCGCGCTCTACCAGTTCACCATGCGGGGCGACAACGTGCAGGATCTGATCGTGTACGCTCCCCGCATGTTCCAGCAGTTGAAATCCATCCCGATCATCGTCGACGTCAACAGCGATCAGCAGAACCGCGGCTTGCAATCCATGGTTACTTACGACCGCCAGACCGCCGCGCGCTTCGGGATCTCGCCCCAGTTGATCGATAATACGCTGTATGATGCCTTCGGCCAGCGCCAGGTATCGACCATGTATAAATCCCTGAACCAGTATCACGTCGTGATGGAGGCAGCCCCGCAGTACTGGCAAAACCCGCAGACATTGCGCGATATCTATGTGCGTGCGCCCAACGGCCAGCAGGTTCCCTTGAACGCCATCGCCCATTACGCTCCGGCGGTGGCGCCGCTTTCGGTCAACCACCAGGGCCTGTTCCCGTCGGTTACCATCTCGTTCAACCTGCAGCCCGGCGTCGCGCTGGGCGATGCCGTCGAAGCCATCGGAGCGTCGGCCCGCAAGATTGGTCTCCCGCCGACCATCCAGACCATGTTCACCGGAACCGCGCAGGCGTACCAGGATTCGCTCGGCAGCGAGCCCTACCTGATTGCCGCTGCCCTGACGGCGGTCTATCTCATGCTCGGCATCCTCTACGAAAGCTACATCCATCCGGTCACCATTCTTTCCACGCTCCCCTCGGCGGGCGTGGGCGCGTTGCTGGCCCTCATGCTCACTCACACCGAGCTCAGCGTCATCGCCATGATCGGCATCATCCTGTTGATCGGCCTGGTGAAGAAGAACGGCATCCTGATCGTCGATTTCGCTCTGGCCGCCGAGCGCGTCGAGCACAAGAGTCCGCGGGACGCCATCTTCGAGGCCAGCCTGTTGCGCTTCCGCCCCATCCTGATGACCACGTTCGCCGCCATGCTGGGCGCTTTGCCCCTCGCGCTCGGCACCGGCACCGGATCGGAGTTGCGCCGCCCGCTGGGCATCACCATCATCGGCGGGCTGATGATGAGCCAGGCACTGACCTTGTTCACAACCCCCGTCGTCTACCTGTACTTCGACCGCTTGCAGCACTGGTGGGAGCGCGTGCGCGGCGTCAAGCCCAGGCCGGCCGAGCCGGTGGAATCGGAAGGTTAAAACACCCATGCGCCCACAGGTCACAACGGCCCGCTTCGCCGCCGCCGCGCTCGCGGCACTGCTCGCAGCTCTGGTGTTGCTTTCCACCGGATGCCTCAAAGTCCCGGCCTATCAGCGGCCCACCGCTTCCGTGCCGCAGGGCTACAAAGAAGAGCCGCCCCCCGGCTGGAAGGAAGCGCAGCCCAACGACGGCGTGATCCGCGGCAAGTGGTGGGAGATCTTCGGCGAATCCGCCCTCAACGAACTCGAAGAGCAGGTGAGCGTCTCCAACCAGAACGTGTTGCAGCTCGAGGCGCAGTTCCGCGAAGCCAAGGCCGCGGTGCGCGTGGCGCGCGCGGCTCTATTCCCGCTGGTGACCGGTTCGCCCTCGGTCACCGGCTCGCAGTCCTCCTCGCGGCTTTCCTCCGGGTTCTCCTCCGGCCCCGTGGGCACCTATAGTATTCCGGTGAGCGCTTCCTACACCGCCGACGTGTGGGGGAGCATCCACCGCGGCGTCGCCGCCAGCGCCAACACCGCCCAAGCCACTGCGGCGCAATTGGAGAACGCCCGCCTGCTCTATCAGACCGAGCTCGCCCAGGACTATTTCCAATTGCACGGGCTCGATGGCGACGCCGCACTCCTCCAGCAGACCGCCCAGTCTTACCAGGAGTACCTGGTGCTCACCCGCAACCGCTTCGCCGGCGGCGTAGCTTCCGATTCCGACGTGTCGCAAGCCGAAACCCAGCTCTACACCACGCAGGCGCAGTTGACGGACGTGGGCGTCCAGCGCTCGCAGTTGGAACATGCCATCGCGATTCTGATCGGCAAGCCGCCCGCGGGCTTCTCCATCCCGCCCGAGCCGATTAAGGTCCCTCCTCCGCAAATCCCCGTGGGCTTGCCGTCGACTCTATTGGAGCGCCGCCCCGATATCGCCGAAGCCGAGCGTCAGGCCGCCGGCGCCAACCAGCAGATCGGCATCGCCCGAGCGGCATTCTATCCGGCCCTGACGTTCGCCGCCTCCGCCGGAGTCCAATCCACCAGTTTCATCAACTGGATCACCTGGCCCAGCCGTTTCTGGACCATCGGACCGCAACTGGCGCAGATCCTGTTTGACGCCGGCAAGCGCACCGCCCAGGTAGCGCAGGCCCAGGCCGGCTACGACGCCACTGCGGCCGCCTACCGCCAGACCGTGTTGACCGCGTTCCAACAGGTGGAAGATAACCTGGCCGCGCTTCGCGTCCTGGCCAATGAAAGCGCCATCCTGGACCAGGCCGTGAAATCGGCGGAACGTTCCGTTGCCGTTTCCACCGCGCAATACAAAGCTGGAACCGCCAGCTACCTGCAGGTGATCACGGTGCAGACCATCGCCTTGCAGGACGAGCGTTCCGCCGTCGATGTGCAAACCCGCCGCATGACCGCCAGCGTGCTGCTGATCGAAGCCCTCGGTGGCGGATGGGATGCTTCCAAGCTGCCCACCCCCCAGGACGTGACACAGTAACAGCGGCGGCGCCCGCTCGTGAGTCTCCTCATTTGCGGAGTCCGGCCAATTCCACGGGGGCCGGCCAACTGTGCCCTTGTTGAACCAGCAGGCCTTGCGTGGCGTCCGGCCCCCAAGTCCCGCTGGCATAATTCGGAAAGTCGTTGGGAGGGCTGGCGTGCCACGCATCCAGCACCGGCATCAGCAGCCGCCACGCTGCCTCCACCTGGTCGGCCCGCATGAACAACGTGGCGTCGTTGTTGATCACGTCCCACAGCAGCGTCACATAGGCCTCCGGCGATGGCGTGGCGAAGCTTTCGCCATAGTTAAACCGCATGTCCACTGGCTGCAGCACCATCTTCGGCCCCGGGTGTTTGGCCTGAAAGCGCAGCACGATGCCTTCGTCGGGCTGGATCGACATGACCAGGCGCGCCGGTTGCCAGTCGAGGGTCGCCTCGGCTGGAAACGCCTGATGCGGAACCGCGCGGAACTGGATGGCGACTTCCGAAACCTGGCGGGGGAGCCGTTTGCCGGTTCGAAGGTAGAATGGCACGTCCTGCCAGCGCCAGTTGTCCACGAACAGCCGCAACGCCGCAAATGTCTCTGTCTGGGAATCCGGCGGTACGCCGTCTTCTTCGCGATAAGCGCGCACTTTCTTGCCGCCCACCCAACCCTTGTTGTACTGCCCGCGAACCGTCGAGTGATGCACCGCATCGTACGGAATGGGCCGGACCGCGTGCAGCACATCCACTTTCTTGTTGCGAATCTCGTCCGCATCGAAGGAGACCATCGGCTCCATGGCCACCAGGCAGAGCAGTTGCAGCAGGTGATTCTGCACCATGTCGCGCAGTGCGCCGGCCCCGTCGTAATAGCCCCCGCGATGTTCCACGCCCACCTCTTCGGCGACAGTGATGGTCACGTAGTCCACATAACGCCGGTTCCAGATCGGCTCGAACAGCGGATTGGCAAAACGGAATGCCAGGATGTTCTGCACCGTCTCTTTGCCCAGGTAATGGTCGATGCGGAAGATTTGGGATTCTTGAAAGCCGGCGGCGAGTGTGCGGTTCAGCGCCCGCGCCGACTCCAGGTCGTACCCGATAGGTTTCTCGATCACGATTCGCGCCCGTTCCCGGTCGGCCGCCAGGCCCGCATGATCGAGGAAGCGGGGGATCTCGCCAAACAGGGAGGGCGGCGTGGCCATGTAGAATACGCGTTGGGCTTTGGAGCCCCACTCCTTTTCCAGCGTTGCGCACTGGCCGCCCAGTTCCGTATAGGTCGCTTTGCCCTTGAAATCGCCCTGCAGGTAGCGGATGTGCCGCGAGAAGTCGTTCCACTCCTTGACTGCGTTTTTCCCGCAGCGGGCGAACTTCTTGACTCCCTCGTGCAGGCGCTTGCGCAGGGCGTCGTCGCTGAGTGCCACGCGGTCCACCGCGATAATCGAGAAGTGAGCCGGAATACTGTGGCTCTGGGAAAGGTCGAACAGGGCCGGCATCAACTTCCGCCAGGTCAGGTCGCCTGCTCCGCCAAAGATGACGAATATGTTTGGTTCGAGTTGATCGTTCGTCTTCATCGGCTAACCCTTCGTCCAGTCCGTGTGAAATGTGCCTTTGACGTCGATTCGCTCGTAACTGTGCGCACCGAAGTAGTCGCGCTGGGCCTGGATCAGGTTCGCCGGCAGCCAGGCACTGCGGCAGCCGTCAAAGTAGCTCAGCGCCGTCATGAAGCACGGTGCGGGCAAACCCATCTCGATGGCTGCGCAGACGACCCGGCGCAAATCCTCCTCGTGGGCCATTACCTTCTTCGATAGCTCCGGGGCCAGGAGCGGATTCGCCAGGCCGGGCTGGTTGCGATATGCCATCCGCATGTCCTCCAGCAACGCCGCGCGGATGATGCAGCCGCCCCGCCAGATTCGCGCCACAGCCTCGAGATCCAGGTGATACGCATACCTGTCCGACGCTGCCGCCAGCACTGTCATGCCCTGGGCGTAGGCGATCACCATTCCGGCATAAAGCGCGTGGCCCAGTTGATCGACGAAGACTCCGCGGTCGCCGCCAAACGGCGGGATGGGCCGCTTGAAGATCTCGCCGGCCGTCTCGCGCTGCTTCTCAAAGACGGACAAATCCCGCATTGCGACCGCGAGGTCGATCGTGGGAATGGGCGCTTGCAGTTCCATCGCGCTTTGCGAGGTCCACATGCCGGTGCCTTTCTGCTTGGCCACATCCAGGATTTCGTCGATCAGCCGCTTGCCGGTCCTTTCGTCGACCTTGCCGAAGATGCGGCTCGTGATCTCCACCAGGTAGCCGTTGAGTTCCCCTTGATTCCACGTGTCGTACACGTCGCGCAGTTCGTCGTCGCTCATTCTGAGGCCGCGTCTCATCAGGTCGTATGTCTCGGCCAGGAGCTGCATCACCGCGTACTCGATGCCGTTGTGGACCATCTTGACGAAATGCCCGGCCGATCCGGGGCCGAGGTAAGTTACGCACGGCTCTCCGTTGACCTTGGCAGCCACCGCTTCGAGCAGCGGGCGGACCCGCTCGTAGGCCTCCTGAGGTCCCCCGGGCATGATGCTCGGGCCGTGGCGCGCGCCCTCCTCGCCGCCGGACACGCCCACGCCAAGGAATTGAATGCCACTCCCGGCCAGGTTACGGGCACGCAGATTTGTATCTTTGAAATAGGAGTTGCCGGCGTCGATGATGAGATCGCCCTTCTGGAGGTGCGGCAACAGGTCTGCGATCACGGAATCCACGGGCGGGCCGGCGGGCACCAGCATCATGACCGCGCGCGGCCCACGGAGCAGTCCGATGAAATCCTCGATGTTGCACACCCCGTGTATCTCGTCTCCCGCTGATTCCTTCTGGAGCGCTTCCACCTTGCCGGGGTCCTTGTCATAGCCCGCCACCGGGTAGCCGTGGTCGGCCATGTTCAGTAACATATTGCGCCCCATCACGCCCAGGCCGATCATGCCGATTTCATGGTGTTGGGTGCCCATACCAGTCCTCCATTCGAAGTCAAATCAGCGCTGCCATGGGATTCGAGCGGCTTCCACGTCGTCGGCAGACAGCTCTCTCTGCCTTTAGTTTATCGAAGCGCAGCCGGGCCACTCTTACAATTTCTGCCGGCCACGGCCGCGGGCAGGAAAAACAGCGGAGTGCCGGTAACTTACAGTACCTTCGTGCCGTACTGCTGGAGCGCCTTCTGATTGAACTCGATGCCGAACCCCGGAGTGTTGTCGAGGTACAGGATACTCTTTTCGATGCGGGGCTTCCGATCGTAGATCTCGAACCAGAACGGGTCGCGGTCGGGGTTGGCGAACGACTCCAGGATGTAGCCGTTGGGGACGGACGCCAGAAGATGGCCGTGCAATACCGGTTCGTGGTGAGGCGCCATCTTGATGTACGACATCGACGCCATGCCGGCGACCTTGCGCCACTCGGTGATTCCGGCGTGAGCGTTGCAGTCGAACTGCATGACGTCGATGGCGCCGGTCTCCATCAGCCTGCGGGCGCCCCAGCGCGTCAGTTCGTGCTCACCGGATGCCAGCGGGATGCGGGTGTTCAGCTTCAACTGTTTGAGGGGCTCGACGTCGTCGTACCAGTGCAGCGGTTCCTCCAGCCAGACGATGTCCAGGTCGTACATCCGATTTGACGCCCGGATCGCGGTGGGCACGTCCCAACCCTGGTTCGCATCCAGCATCAAACTAACCTTCGGCCCGACTGCGTCGCGGACGGCCTTGACGCGCTGGTAGTCGTCCTCTATCGAAAAGCCGCCGCTGATGCCTCCGACCTTGAGCTTGATCGCGTTAAAACCCTGGTCCACGTATCCGCGCACCTCCGTAATCAATTCCGGAATGCCCTTTCCTTCGCGGTAGTAACCGCCGGTAACGTACACCGGAACCGTATCGCGATATCCACCGAGAAATTTGTAGACCGGCAGCTCGGCGGATTTGGCCATGATGTCGTAAATCGCGGCGTCGATGGGCGCCATCGCGGAGATCACGCTGGTTGCGGCCCAGCCTCGCGTCGAGGGCTCGCGCCCGTAGGTGGCCGCGAACATCTTCTCCCAGATTTTCCCGACCATGAACGGGTCCTCCCCAATCACCAGGTCGGCGAAGCCTTTGCGGAATAGGTCCGCGCCTCCGGAGCCTTCGCCGTGACCCGAAATCCCGGCGTCGGTGTGGAGGGTCACAATTAGGCGGGAAGCTGTCGGCTGGAAGCCTCCGATGGGGGAATTGGCCATCCAGAAGCGTTCTTTCAACGGCTTCTCGAGGTGCAGGGCCTCGACCTTCGTAATCTTCACCTGCCTTGATTGGGCGGACGGGCGATCGCCCTGGGGCGTATCGGCCAATAGGGCTGCGGGGGTGCCGAGCATGGCGGTTTGGAGCACTTTGCGGCGTGTCATAACGAGGCCAGTTTATCACTCGGAAGCAGCCGGTTTTGAGGTGACCGGCGAGGCCAGGCCGTTCTTGCAGGCTGCCGGTTCGGAGACGCCGCCCGGCAAGGTCGCCGCTCGGCAAATGGCCTTACTCGTTCTATTCCGCGTAACTACTGTATCCGGGGGATGGAATCGCGAGTCGTGGCCGGCTATCCTCGACACGGTGGTCGTCGGGAAGGGTGTTCTTGTATGGACAAATCGTCGCAGACGCGTCTCAGTCGCCCGCGAGAAGTACCGGGCGCCAACCGGATCGAATGTGTCTATCTCACCTGCTTCCGGTACGAATTCTCGGTGCTGGCCGTCGTTCTGCAATATTCCGCGATCCGAATGCATCGAGCAGAAACCTTGGACGAAGCCGACTTTCTATTGACCGTCACTGGGAGCACGGTGCTCCTGTCCGACATTGCGTTCCTGGACGGCTCGTGGCGTGATGCCCTGATCATGGCCGGGAGGGTACATCCGCTCGTCGCTTCCTTGATCGTCGCCGATCCCGCCGACTGGCCGTCTCTGGCGGACGCTTATGACCGGGGCGCCTGCGGAGCCCTGCTGAAGCCAATCGAATTTGTCCCCGCAATTCAACTGATTCGCACGCTCCACGAGGCGGTGCGCGATCGTGCCAGCGTACTCGGCGGCGATTTCACTGAGACAGCCCTGCCCGAACGCCCGTCCGCCCACCGCCGTTAAGCGGTCTCCAGTTCCGAGTCGTCAGCCACCACGCTTGCCGCAGCGAGGTTCGAGCACTTCATACGCCGCCAGCACGGCCAACACCAGACCGAACGCCGGGCTGTACACGCTCCCGAATAAGACGGCGTCGAGGTAGATCAGGCCCGCTACCCCGATTGCCAGGTCCCAGATCGCCCGCTTGTTCGTGCTGACCGGGGAAGCATTCGGGGCGCCGGTCTGCCAACGCAGCACTTCGGCCGGCTTCGGTGCCGTGTCGTTCATGATGGCGCTCCTGGCCGGCACGCTTTGATCTGTCCTGCGAGGCGCTTGGGGTCCTGCGAACCAATCAGAACCTTCCGGCCATTTTGCAATTCCAGTTCGACTCCGCCGGTTCCGCGGGCAGTATACGCCTGGCCCCACGGGCCGGATCGGATTCCGTAGCCGCCGAAGTCGCGAATCGGGTCATACTCGATTGTTTTCACGGTGCGGACTTGGTCCAGGGAGATCCTTCGTTGGCGCCAAAGGCCGCGGAGTCCGACGGCTATCTCCGTGGGCCGCAGGTCGGTAACCAGGCGCACGGTCATGAGCCGCACATACACCGATACGAGCAGCACCGACAGGAAGAGCAGCCCGCCGTTCGAGACGGGCGGAGTTCCCCAGGGGTGATGCCAGACCAGTTGCCTGGTGGTGACAAAAAGAAGCGCCGCTGGTGGCATGGCCAGCACCAACGCAGTATGCCACTGCCGGAATGCTTGTTCTTCGTGGAAAAGGACCGGGGAGCTTTTGGCCATAACGTCGCTGTCAATTAGCGCAAGGCTCCGATTGTGTATTGCAGGTTGGCGTACTGGCTCTGATAGTCGTACTTCGCGCTGAGGTTCTCGATCTCCGCCGCGGTTACGTCCAACAGAGCCTGGGTAAGTTCCACAATGGAGGAAAGGCCGAGGTTGTAGCGGCCCTCCGCCAGATCCTTCGACAGAGTGGCCTGGCGCAGCAGTTGGGCCGTGACATCGAGACGCTGATAAGCTACGGTCGCACCGGCCCACGCCGTTCTCACGTCGCGGGCGATGGCTTCCGCCTCATCCCGCAGACGCTGGTCCGCTTCGAGCGCCCGGAAGTGAGCTTCCTGCCGTCGAGCCTTGAACAGTCCTCCGTTTAAGATTGGGATCTCCACATTCACCGCAACACCTTCGTATTCGCCAGGAGTCACTCGTGGCAGCGACAACTGGGCGATATAGGGCATGTACCCTCCGACGCCCACCAGGCTGGCGGTCGGATACGACAGATCCTTCTCGGCGCGCTCAAACCGATAAGCGGCATCGCGGCTCATTTGCAGACTCGCCAGTTCCGGCCGGCTGCTGATTGCTTGCGCCACTAGGTCCTCCGGGTTCTTCGGAGGGCTGGGCGGAAGGGGCTCGTCCACCAGCTCGTAAGCAGCCGCCTGCTGGGAACCGAGCGTGCGGGTGAACTCAGCGAATGCACTCTGTACCTGATCCTGCGTCTGGAGCAGCAGTAGCTTGGCCTGCGACAGATTCACATCCACGAAGCTGACATCCAATTCCGAGCGAAGTTTGTTATTGAAGAGCGCCGTTATCTGATCCACCAGCAACTGGCGCGCCGCCACCGTGTCCTGGGCCACCTTCACCAACCCCTGTGCGCGTAGCGTTCCGAAGTAGGCTTGATTGACGCGCACCAGGACGTCGTACCTGGTGGCTTGAGTCGTCTGCTCGGCTGCGCCGGCCTGCAGCCTCGAGCTGGCGACCAGGTTGGAGGTGCGTCCGGAATCCGTAATCAACTGGCTGAGTGTGATACCCTGACCGACGCGATTGAAGAGGCTGGGGTCCGTCAGGAAACCCGCTCCGATGCGCCCCCTTGGATTGCCCTGCGAGCCGGTAACGTCACCGGCCAGGGCCGGGTAATACGCCGCCCTGGTTTCGTCTATTCGGTGGTTCATGGCGGCAGCGGCGTGCTGGGCCGCCTGAACCTGCGGATGATTCTTCAATGCCAACGCTTCGGCCTCCTGCAAGTTCAGCTTTACAGGCGCCCCAGGCTGCGCCGGAACACGGTCGGCCGTACTCAGTACGAGTAAGAGTGTGATAGAGAAATGTCGCATAAAAAGCTCTCCGGAAACGATCACGATTGTGGATTCGCGGCGGTCCGCCTTCTGCCGTACACCAGCAGGTAGGCGGCGGGAACGATAAACACCGTGAGGAGTACGGAAGAAGTCAGCCCTCCGATGATGGCCCGAGCCATCGGTGTATACTGTTCGCCGCCCTCGCCAAGCTTCATCGCCATGGGAATCATGCCGATGATCGTCGCGAGTGAAGTCATCAGAATCGGCCTCAGTCTCACCCTGCACGCCGTAACTACAGCGTCGATAACCGACATGCCCTGTTCTTCCAGCTTGTGCGCAAAGTCCACGATCAAAATACTGTTGGAATCGGCGATGCCGATCAACATCAGCACTCCCATCAGAGACATTACGTTGAGGGTGGTGTGTGTCAGCGGCAGAATGATGAGCACTCCTACGAATCCCATTGGAATCGCCAGCATGATCAGAAACGGATCGATGAAGGAACGGAACTGGGCGATCAGGATCAAGAACAACAGGATGAACGATATCCCGAACCCGATGGCGAAACTCGTAAAAGACGCATTCATGCCTTCGACCATTCCCCGTAGATTCACTCGAATATTCGAAGGCAGCTTCGCATTCGTGATGGTTCGCTGGATCGCGCTGGTCAGCCTGCCCAGATCCTCGCCCGACGGCGTGACATAGATATCGACTACGCGCTGAATCTGGTAGTGATCGATCTCCGTGGGGGACTGAAGATTCTCCAGCTTCACCACCGCATCCAGGGTAGTGGGCTCTCTCAGGTTGGGCGCTCGCAGGGGGATCTGCTTCAGGTCCACCAGGTTGTGAATGGCCGCCGCCCCGTGCTCGGCGTACTGAACGGTCAGGAAGTAGTCGTTGCCTGTCTGGTAATCGACCCAGTAGTTGGGGGCGATCATGGTATTCGAGTTCAAAGCGGTGATCACGTTGTCTACGATGTCCTTCTGCGAAAGGCCCAATTCACCCGCGTGCACCCGATCGACGTCCAGGCGGATGGCCGGGTAATTCATATCCTGCGGAATGTAGATTTCGCCGACTCCCGGAAGCTGCTGGATGCGGCGGGCGAGCTCTTGGGCGACGTTGTATGTCGTCTCCAGATCGCGAGTGTTGACCTGAACGTCAATCGGCGCGGGCATGCCCGAGTTGAGAATGGCGTCCACCATCGAGCCGCTCTGGAAAAAAGCGCGAACATCGGGAAATCTGGCGGCCACTTCGTTCTTCACGCGGTCCATGTAGACCAGGCTGCTGATCGCATGCCCCTCGGTCAGAGCCGCCTGTATGGTGGCAGTGTACTGCCCGGCGTTAGTGGTATACAGCGAAGAAAAATCGTTGACCACTCCAATGTTCGAAACAATCATCTTGAGATCCGAGGGCGGAACAATCCGCCGGATCAGGTCCTCCAGCCTGGCGACGTAGTGATCGGTCACCTCGATGCGGCTTCCCGTTGGCACTTTTATGTTGAGCGTGAACTGTCCCGCGTCGGTTTGCGGAAAAAAGGCCCGCCCCAGAAA
The DNA here is from genome assembly GCA_035638575.1 of Bryobacteraceae bacterium. GTDB lineage: Bacteria > Acidobacteriota > Terriglobia > Bryobacterales > Bryobacteraceae > DASQZT01. The sequence continues at coordinate 56,184 of DASQZT010000013.1, read as the reverse complement.
CGGATAAATCGCCAGGCTGCCGAAGAAAATGCACATCAGCAAAGCAAGCGTCAATGCGGGACGCTGTAAAGCCCGCCGGACCCATCGCTCGTAAACGTCCAGCAGCCTGTTGAACACGCCGTTGAACCAGGTGTTGAACCGGCCGCCCGGCGATTGATGTTCCATCGCGCCGCCGTGCTGATGATGGACGCCCTTGAGAAACTTGGAGCAGAAAAGGGGGATCACCGTCATCGCCACCACGAAGGAGGCCAGAAGCGACAGGCAAAACGCAAGGGCTAGCGATGAGAACAGAAACTTGCTCACGCCCACCAGGAGCGTGACCGGAAAAAAATCAACGACGTCTACAAGTGTCGCCGCCAACACCGCAAGGTTCACCTCGGCGCCTCCCTGCTCCGCCGCGATCGCCGGGGGTTCACCCAGTTCCAGGTGGCGATAGATATTCTCCAGCGAAATAACGGAATTGTCGATTACACGGGAAAACGCCAGGGCCAGGCCGCCCAGAATCATCGTATTTACCGTGCTGCCGAGCATATAAAGCACTACGAAGGTGGCCATCGCGGAAATCGGAATGGACAGCAGCACGGCGAATGTGGCCCGCATGCTTCCCAGGAAGATCAGAATCATCAGGCTGGTCAGAATCAATCCCATCACGCCTTCGTGGAACACGGTCTTCAGCGCTTGTATTACGAACACCGATTGGTCGAACACGATGGCGGTCTCTAACTGTTTGGGGAGATCGAAGAGATGACTGGTAAGAGTGCGGACGTCCTTGACGACTTGAACCGTGTTGGTGTCTCCGCCCTGTTTCATGATGGGAATGTAGGCGGATTTCTGGCCGTCGATGCGGACAATGTTGTACTGTAACTGGCTGGCGTCCTTGGCCTCCCCTACATCCTTGACCGATACCCACTTCGTGCCCACTGTCTTTAGTGGCAGGTCGTCCAGGTCCTTAATGTCCTTGACCAGGCTGTTCGAGTAGACGTAGTAGTCGTTCGGCCCGATCTTGACGTCCCCAGCCGGGAGAATCAAGTTGCTGTCATTGACGGCGCCGACAACATCCATCACGCTCAATTGCCGCGACATCAGCTTGTATGGATCCACATAGATCATCGCCTGCCGGTACTTGCCGCCAAATACTCCGGGGATCTCGGCGCCTTTCACGACCGCTATCTGGTTCCGGATCTGGAATTGGGCCAGGTCGTGAAGTTGACTCTCGCTGAGCCCCTCCCCCTTCACCGTCACCAGGCAGACCGGCAGGCTCGAGGCGTCGAACTTCAGCACTACCGGCGGAAGTGTGCCGGGCGGCAATCGTTTCAAATCGGCGAGCGCCAGGTTTGACAACTGCGTGACATCCGCATCGGCGTTGGTTCCCGGCTGAAAAAAGACCTTGATCATACTGACGCCGAGCAGGGAACGCGATTCCATGTGGTCGATACCGGAAGCAAGCGTGAAGAAGCGCTCGAGCGGATTGGTGATATCCGTCTCGATGTCCTCGGGGGGCATGCCCGAATAAAATGTCGCAACGATGACCTCGGGCATGTTGATGGCCGGAAACAGATCCACCGGCATGCGAACAAAGCTGGTCAGTCCGATGACCGCAAGGGCCAGACAGACGACGATAATAAAGTAGGGATTTCGAATGGAGAAGCGTGGCATCCGGAATTACTCTGCTGCGGCAGGCCTCCTGCGATAGACAAGGAAGTAGGCGGCTGGCACGATGAATACGGTCAGCAAAACCGAGGACGTCAGGCCGCCGATGATGGCCCGGGCCAACGGCGCATATTGCTCGCTTCCGGTGCCCATTTTCAATGCCATGGGCACCATCCCGATGATTGTCGCGAGCGAAGTCATCAAGATCGGCCGCAGCCGGACCCGGCAGGAGGTAATGATGGCATCCTCCACGGATTGGCCCTGCTCCCGCAGCCGATGCGCAAAGTCTACGATCAAGATGCTGTTTGAAGCGGCGATTCCAACCAGCATCAAAACGCCCATGAGTGACATCACGTTGAGGGTAGTGTGGGTCAGGGGGAGGGCGACTAACACCCCGATAAGCCCCATCGGGATGGCCAGCATGATCAGGAAGGGATCTTTGAAGGACCGGAATTGCGCCACCAGAATGAGGTACAGAAGAATCACGGACAGCGACAAGCCCAGCGCGAAACTGTTAAAAGATTCATGCATGGCCTGCACCATGCCGCGCAGATTGGTGCGGATGCCGGCGGGAAGCTGTTGCGCCGCCAGCAGTCTGTTGATCTGTCCTGATACCTTACCCAGGTCCTCTCCAGCCGGAGTGACATACACGTCCGCGACGCGCTGAATCTGATAGTGATCGATCTCCGTGGGAGACTGGACAAACTCCACGCCGGCGACGTCTGACAGGGTTGTGACCGGCCGCGTGCCCTGGACAGCCTGAAACTCGCGGCCGGGTGTCGACGGGCGGCTATCGTCCTCACGGTGGCGCAAGGGGATTTGCGTCAAATCGACGAAGTTGTGGATCGCGGAATGGCCGGTCTCATAGTACTGGACGGTCAAAAAGTAGTCGTTGCCGGTCTGGTGGTCCACCCAATAATTAGGAGCAATCATGGTGTTCGAATTGAGAGCCGTTATGACGTTATCGACGATCTCCTTCTGGGTAAGGCCGAGCTCGGACGCGTGGATGCGATTCACTTTGAGTCGAATGGCCGGATAGTTCATGTCTTGCGGAATGTAAACTTGGCCGACCCCGTCTAGTCTGCGGATCTTTGCAGCGAGATCGGCGGCGGCGTTGTAAGTAACATCCAGGTCCCGGCTGCTTACCTGAACGTCGATCGGCGCGGGGGCGCCCATGTTCAGAATCGCGTCCACCATCGATCCGCTGGACACGAATGTGCGGAGCTCCGGGCGCTTGTTGCTGATCTGGCGGCGCAGCCGGTCCATATACTCGAAGCTGCTCACGCGGTGAGAGTCGCTCAATGCCACCTGGATAGTCGCGGTGTACGGTCCTGCGTTGGTGGTGTAAAGCGCGGAAAAGTCGGGCACGACTCCGATATTGGAGACGATCATTTTGAAGTCGGCCGGACTGACGACCTGGCGAGCCAGGGCCTCGACTTCAGCGGCGTAGGCTTCGGTAGCTTCTATGCGCGTACCGGTCGGGGCCTTTAGATTGATCGTGAACTGGCCCGCGTCCGTTTGGGGAAAAAACGCCACACCCAGCAGCGGATAGATTGCAAGGCTCGCTCCAAAGACTCCGGTCAACAGTCCAACCGTGGCCATCGGGCGCCGCAGGGCGCGCCGCACCCAGCGCTCATAGTAATCCAGCAGATGGTTGAACATGCGATTGAACCGCGCATTTAGGCCGCCGCCGCGTTCTTCCTCTTGCGATTGGTGAAAGCCTTTGAGAAAACGAGAGCAAAACAGCGGGATCACCGTCATCGCCACGAAGTACGACGCAAATAGGGAGATGGCCACTGCAACGGCCAGAGCTGAGAACAGGAACTTGCTGACGCCGTACAAAAAGGTCACTGGAAAGAAGACCACAACAGTGGTGAGGGTGGCGGCGAGAACGGCGAGGCTGACTTCAGAGCCGCCTCGCTCCGCGGCCATTTCGGGTGACGCCCCCATTTCCAGGTGCCGGTATATGTTCTCGAGTGCGATGACCGAGTTATCGATCACGCGCGAAAAGGCCAGCGCCAGTCCGCCCAGAATCATGGTGTTGATGGTGCTGCCCATGAAGAAGAGGACTACGAAAGTCGCTACCGCGGAAAGGGGGATCGAGAGGAAGACGGCCAGCGTTGCGCGCATGCTGCCCAGAAAGATGAGGATCATCAGGCTGGTGAGCGCCAGCCCGATCAAGCCCTCTTCCAGAAGGGTCAGTATCGCCTCTTTGACAAACACAGACTGGTCAAAGACGACCGTGGGTACGAGTTGCTTCGGAGTATCGAAAAGCTCCCCGATCATCTCCTTGATGCCGTTTACGACCTGGATCGTGTTGGTGTCGCCGCCCTGCTTCATAATGGGCAGATAGACGGAACGCTGGCCGTCCACGCGGACGATGTTGTACTGGATCTGGTTGGCATCCCGCGCTTCGCCGATGTCGCCGATGGAGACCCAACTCTCGCGCTTGGTCCTGATCGGAATTGCATTGAGGTCCTGAACGCGTTTCACCAGGCTGTTGGAGTAGACGTAATAGTCAAACGGCCCCATTTTCACATCGCCGGCCGGAAGGATGAGATTGCTTTTGTTCAAGGCGGTGACTACATCCATTAAGCTCAGTTGCCGTGAAAGCAACTTGTATGGATCGACGTAGACCATGGCCTGGCGGTATTTCCCCCCGAAGGGCGGCGGGATCTCGGCTCCCTTGACAACAGCTATCTGGTTGCGGATGGTAAACTGCCCAACGTCGTGCAACTGGGTCTGCGTGAGCCCTTCGCCTTTCAATGTCACCAGACACACCGGTAGGCTGGAGGCGTCGAACTTCAAGACCACGGGTGGCAAAGTGCCGGGCGGCAGGCGTTTCAAGTCGGCGAGCGCGAGATTCGACAGTTCGGTGACGTCGGCGTCCGCGTCTGTTCCCGGCTGAAAGTACACCTTGATGATACTCACGCCAAGCAGCGAGCGTGATTCCATGTGATCGATGCCCGACGCCAGCGTGAAGAACCGTTCGAGGGGGTTGGTGATATCGGTTTCTATGTCCTGCGGCGGCATTCCGGAATAAAAGGTCGCCACCACAACTTCCGGCAGATTAATAGCCGGGAAGAGATCCACGGGCATGTGCGCGAAGCTGGTAGCCCCGATGACCATGAGGGCCAAACAGACCACCACGATAAAATACGGATTCCGAATGGAAAAACGCGACATGAGAACTTATCCCGAGGAGCGGTTACTGTGCGGTTCCTGTCTCATATTGGGCAACTTCGATCGCTTGCGGCTTCACATGCAGGCCGGCTTTCAGGCCGCTGCGGTCGCTGACCACCACGCGATCGCCTTCATTGAGGCCGCTCAAGACTTCAGCGTCGGTGGCGGTCTGCAATCCGAGCGCAATCTTACGTTCCTGCAGCGTGTTATTCGGATCGACCAGAAAGATGGTGGCCTGGTTACCTGCCTGGTTTACCGCCTGAAGCGGTAGGACGAGGGCGGAGTTCTTCCGCTCCAACGTCAGAGTCGCCTCGGCGTAGAGTCCTGGCATTAGAGCGTGAGAAGGATTGAGCACGTCCACTTCCGTATGCATGGTGCGCGTATCGGCGGTGACGTTCACGGAGAATCGTATGACGCTGCCCGGGACAACCTTGTTCAAGGATGGGATGTGAACTCGCACGGGATCGCCGACGTGGATGTACTTCACATAGGACTCCGGTACGGGAATCACGAGACGGAATTTGTCGTCTTGAGAGAGCCGAACCAAAGGCAGGGCTTGTGTGCTCGAGTTGGTGCCCGACTGCATCAGGGTTCCCTGGTTGGCGTATCGCTGAGTCACCACGCCCGCGAAGGGAGCTGTGATTTTGGCGTAGTCGAACATCACTCCGTCGCGTTGCTGTTTCGCCTTAGCCTCGTCTAACTGGCTCTTGGCCGTTTGATAGGCTGATTTTCCGCCTTCCACCTGGGCTTCCAGTGCCAGGTCCTTGCCCTGGAAATCATCGATCTCCTGCTGTGCCACCAGGCCGGGGCGTGTCTTTGCCACGCCGGTCAGTCGATCGGCCTGCAAATGAGCGACGCGGTGCTGCGCCTCCAGGCGGTCCAGCTCGTGTTGTGCGTGAACGACCCGTTCTGCCGCACTCGCGATAGCAGCGGCATCCTGCTGCAGCTGTATCTCCAGTTCCGGAATCTCCAGGACGGCCATCAACTGCCCCTTCTCTACCCGCGTGCCGTAGTCCACCAGCAGGTCCTTCACGTAGCCTGCCTCCTTCGCATACACATCGATCTCCTGGAATGGTACGAGCTCCGAAGAAACGGTAAGCTGTCTCATGATTGGCTTCCGCGTGACTGTTGTGAACCCGACGGTCGTAACCGACTCCGGTTCGTTTCCGTTGTCGGCACTCACGGCTTGGGGTCTGGAGCATCCGCCGAGGCATACCAGCAGCGTCAAAATGACGGCCAGGACCGGCAGCGGGGGACATGCCGCAACGGAGGGCGCTTCGCTCGCGGCCCTGATCTTCGTTTTCATAGACGTTTATCCACTCCTTCTTCCGACCGGGCGGGCAGCATATCCACGGAGAAATCTTCTCGTTCGGTCAACTCGAATAACTCCCGGTCGCCTCGCAAAACCTGCTCGGCAATAGGAGGCAACTGGCGGGCGGCGTCGATCGGGACCATGTGCACCCCATGCAGATCGCCGTGGAGAAGATCCCCGGGAGAGATCCGCAAACCTCCGATCTCGACGGGTTCGCCGAAATCCACGACGTGCGCGTAGGCGTGGGAAACCGAGACACCGCCGGCGAACAACTGGAAACCGAGGGCCTCGATTCCCGGAAGATCCCGCACCGCGCCGTCGGTCACACAAGCCACGCAGCCCAGCGCGCGCGAGATACGTGCGTAAGCCTCCCCGAACAGCGCACCTACTCCGGTTGGTTGGTCGGCGTCCTGAATCACCACGATTCGGGGGCCGGCAAGACTGGCCACGTAGCTCCACCAATCTGGGTTTTCGTAATAGCAACGCCCTTTGATCGGCATCATGGATGACCGCATCCTGGCTGTGACTGCGTATCCGATTACTGGCTCCAATTGTTGGAATCTGCACGTAATCGCCCCGCTGATGAAGCCTTCGTTCCGTGGGCGAATGTCCAGCCGCTCGATGGCGTTGGACAGCGTACAGGTGTCGAACTGCCTCAGTCTCTCGAGCACCTCGGGCGGGAGGTCACTGTTTGATGGCAACATATGCGAAAGCAGGACTGAGGAATGTGCGTTAAAACACGTTCTTGATCATGGCAGCCTGTTTTCCAGGCCGCTTCCCATCGTAATGAGAAGAGCGGCCTGCGGCCCATACCGTCCTTAGGGGAGTTTTGGACGAAAATCCATGGAGCGATGAGGACAAGCCAGGCCTGCCTCCACCGAATTCGGAGTCAAAAATACTCTCTTCATGGTATTCACCAGGCGGGTTGGGATAACGTATTATGAATCCGAGCTTAGCTGGCCTGACGATTTCGGCTGTCACCGGGAAAGATCGTCCGGCCGCTACTGGTGTCACCATGGGCCCAATCCGCATACTGATCGCAGATGATCATGCAATCATACGCCGGGGCTTACGCACGCTGCTGGAGCACGAACCCGGGTTCGAGGTGATTGCCGAAGCGTGCGACGGCAGGCAAGCGATCGAGGCCGCACTGCGCGAACGCCCTCATGTCGTCATTCTTGACATTGGAATGCCAAACCTCAACGGTATTGAGGCGGCCCGGCAGATCTCCGCGACATTGCACGATACTCAGATTGTGGTGTTGACCGTCCATGCGGACGAGTGCTATCTCCTGAGCGCGCTCAGGGCTGGTGCGCGGGGATATGTCCTGAAAAGCTCGGCCGAATCCGAAATCGTCGATGCCGTGCGTGCGGTCAGTCAGGGAAAGGCGTTCTTTAGTCCCAAAGTGAGTCGAATCCTGGCGGACGACTATACACGATATCTTCAGCGTGAGGACGTAGAAGACGCCTACGAGCTTCTCACGAACCGCGAACGCGAGATCCTGCAACTCCTGGCGGAAGGTGCGGCCAACAAAGATGTCGCAAATGTTCTCGGCCTTAGCCCTACCACTGTGATCTCCCACCGCCAACACATCTTTCAGAAACTGAACCTCCACAGCGTGGCCGACTTGATTCTGTATGCCGTTCGAAAAGGCGTCATTCCCCCTCAACGCAGCGGTGCCGCGCCGGGTTGAAGGCGCGCCTGTGCAACCGCGTGTCCACGTCGCGGGCGTTGGTGCGCCGCCCGGCGGATCCGCCTCTTCGAATCCGCGGGCGGGAGTGCGGCTGCTGACCATACGAGGCGGTCTGGTCCTCGGTTTTGGCGTGCTGCTGGTCCTCCTCATCCTGTCGGGGCTGAGCGCTTTTCATGCGCTCTCCGAACTCCCGGTCGGCGATCAAACCACTCTGCGGCAGTTTCTTGCGAAGAACCAGCAACTGGACGAAATCCGCGCGGCGGTATACCTCTCCGGCACTTACATTCGGGATTACCTTCTGGAGCCCGATCGGGTCAAAGCGGAACAGAGCAGGAGGGCGCTGATCGATGCCAATTCACGAATCGAGTCCTTGCTTGCCGACAACGGGCCGCTGTCCGGCGCCGGTGACCACCAGATGTTCGAAGCTTTGAAACGTGAGATCCAGGACTATTGGCAGACCCTGGAGCCGGTTGATCTCGATCGGAGGCGGCGCCAGGGCTACCGCTTTCTTCGCGACGAGGTCTTCCCGCGGCGTTCGAGCACCCTCGGGATTGCCGCTACGATCCAGTCGTTCAACCAGCAGCAGCTCATGCAGCGGGATCATCTCCCGGCCTGTACTCGCCGGCAAAGGAGTTCCATCCCTGAATATCCGTTTTCGGGATTGGGTTTGCTCGCTTATTTTGCTCCTCGTCCCCGCTGCCGGCCACACCCGCCACCTCGTCCGGGCACCGCCGGCCACACCCGCCACCCCGTCCGGGTACCCCCATTCCCCTGTGGTATTCTAGGGATTCCTTTAAGGTAAGATGGCGCAGATCAGGTCGCTCCCGCGCATATGCATCGCGTTGGGTCTTCCAGACGTTCCAACCCTCCTCGACCACGCCCGTCATGAGGCCGAGGCTGGCGAGCCTTTCCTCGAATTCCGCCTGGACTTCCTCGATCACCCTTGCCTCGGCGCTGAGGCCATTCGCCCTTTCCTCGAGCAGTTTCCCGATTGCATGATCCTGGCCACCTGCCGCCGCCACCAGAACCATGGAAAATTCAACGGCAGCATCGAGGAACAGCTCGCCGTTCTCGACCTCGCCGTCCACAACGGCGCCCAGGCCATCGATGTCGAAATCGAAACCGCCGAGGTCGCCCAGGAACGGATGGGACAGTTCCGCGGCCGCGCCCACGTTATCGTCTCCTATCACAACTACGAAGCCACGCCCCCCATGGACACGGTCGTCGGCCGCGTCATGCGGGTGCCCGCCGACGCCTATAAGGTCGTCACCACGGCGCGCAAGCCCTCCGACAACGTGCGCGTCCTCTCCGCCGCCCGGGCCTTGCCCAAGCATCGGCTCATCGTGCTGGCCATGGGCGAGCTCGGCTTCCCCACCCGCGTGCTCTCCCCCATCTTCGGCGCCGCTTTCACCTACGCCGCCCCCATGTTCGCCGAAGGCACCGCCGCCGGCCAGGTCAGCGCGCGCTACCTCCGGAATCTCTACCGCGTCGAAAAGCTGCGCAAAAACGCCAAGATCTACGGCGTCATCGCCGACCCCATCCGCCACTCCATTTCGCCCGCCGTGCACAACCGCGCTTTCCAATCGCGGCGCGTGGAAGCGGTCTATCTGCCCTTTCTCGTTTCGCCGGTCTACCTGCGCGATTTCTTTTCCATGGCCGACAAGCTCCCGCTCTCCGGCTTCAGCGTCACCATCCCGCACAAGCAGAAGATCATCCGCTATCTCGATGCCGTGGATCCCCTGGCGCGGCGCATCGGCGCGGTCAACACCGTCTGGCGCAAGGCCGGCAAATGGCGCGGCACCAACACCGACGCCGCCGGCATCACCGGCCCGCTCTCCCGCCTGTTGCGGCTGCGCGCTTCCTCCGTGCTGATCGTGGGCAACGGCGGCGCGGCCCGCGGCGCGGCCTGCGCGCTTTCCGACGCCGGCGCGAAGATCACCCTCGTGGGCCGCAACCTCGACCGCGTCCGCGCCCTCTCCAAGGTCTGCGGCGCCGAGGCCCTGGCGCGCGAGCAGCTCGCCGGGCGCCATTTCGACGCCGTGGTCCACGCCACGCCCCTCGGCATGTTTCCGCACGTCGACGAGTGCTTCTTCAACGGCGTCATTCCCGCGGAAGTCGTGTTCGACATGGTCTACAATCCGGTCGAAACCGAGCTGCTCCGCCGCGCCAAACAGCAGGGCAAGGCTGTCGTCCCCGGCTTGGAAATGTTCATCGAGCAGGCCGTCCGGCAGTTCGAAATCTGGACCGGCGAATCGGCCCCGCGTGCCGTCATGCTGAAGGCCGCTGCCGAAGCCCTCGTGCACCAAAAATGACCACCCGGCTCACCCGCCGCAAACTCGCCGCCGCGGTCCTCACCGCCGCCGCCGGGAATGCTCTGCCGCAAACGCCGGCCGCTCCCGACGACGAGCTCAAAGCCGCCCGCGACCGCCTCGAGGCCACCAGCGCGGCTCTGGCCAAACAGGCCGTCCCCATGTCCACCGAGCCGGCCTTCCAGTTCAAAGCCTGAGAGTGTTATGGCCGCAATTGGTGATGACGTTTTCTTCGCCGCGATCCCCGAGTTGAACGCGCGCCTCAAAGACAAGGAGTTCTCCGCCGAAGACCTCGCCCGCGCCTTCGCCGGCCGCCTCGAGCAGCTTGGGCCGCGCTACAACGCTCTCGCTCTCGGCCTCCCCCAGCAGGCCATCCGCAAAGCCAAGGAGGTCGACCAGGAACTCAAGCGCGATCGACTGCGCGGCCCCTTGCAAGGCATTCCCTACGGCGTCAAGGATCTGCTCAGTTACGCCGGCCAGCCCACCACCTGGGGCGCCAAACCGTATGCCGGCCAGGTCTTCGATTACAACGCCACCGTCGTCGACAAGCTCGATGGCGTCGGCGCGGTGCTCACCGGCAAGCTCTCCATGGTGGAGCTCGCCGGCGGAGGCGGATACCGTTATGCCTCGGCATCCCTCACCGGTCCGGGCCTCAACCCGTGGGACCGCGCGCGCTGGTCCGGCGGCTCTTCCAGCGGATCGGCCGCGGCCGTCGCCGCGGGACTCGTGCCTTTCGCCATCGGCTCGGAGACCTCGGGCTCCATCGTCACGCCCGCCTCCTTCTGCGGCGTCACCGCGCTTCGCCCCACCTATGGCCTCGTCAGCCGCTACGGCGCCATGGCGCTCTCCTGGACCCTCGACAAGCTCGGCCCCTTCGCCCGCAGCGCCGAGGATTGCGGTCTGATCCTCCAGGTCATCGCCGGTAAAGATGGCAAAGATCCGGGCTCCGCGGGCAAGAGTTTCTACTACACCCCGCAATACGCGCGGCCCGTGAAGGACCTGAAAGTGGGCTACGCGCCCGTCGATTTCGCCGAGCGCGCCGAAGCCTCCGCGCGTCCCGCGTTCGCCGCCGCGCTGGCGGTTCTCAAAGACGCCGGCGCGCAACTGGTCGAGACGAAGCTGCCGCCGTTCCCCTACGGCCCGTGCCTCTCCGCGATTCTGACGGCGGAGCAGGCTTCCATCTTCGAGCCCCTCATCACCAGCGGCAAGGTAGATCAGCTCGCCGACCAGGCGCAGGCCGCGGGCTTGAAAGCCAGCCTGGACTTTCCCGCCAGGGACTACCTCAAAGCCATGCGCCTCCGCCGCCTGATCCAGGCAGCGTTCTCGGTCCTCTTCACCGAAGTCGACGTGCTGATCGCGCCCGGCCGTTCCGGCCCCGCCAGCCCCATCGGGCAGCGCCTCGATGGCGGTGGCGCCACGCCCGCGGCCGCCTCCGCGCCCGAGCCACCCCCGGGCTTCCAGGGCATCATCCAGGCCGGCAACCTCGCCGGGCTCCCGGCGCTGGTCCTGCCCTGTGGCTTCGCCGACCGCTTGCCCGTGGCCTTGCAGGTTGTGGGGGTGCCGTTCTCGGAGAACACCCTGCTCGCCGTCGGCCGCGAGTTTCAGTCGCACACCGATTGGCACAAGCGCCGCCCTGGGGGTTAGCGAAATTTAATTGCATTTTCATTGCGGGAAGCGGGTCGAGCGCTTAGAATCTTAAGCTATGATCAAAACCCGAGTTCTCACTGCCGTTCTGGGCTCCATCCTGATTGCCGGAGGGATTGCCATCGCGCAACCACCGGCGAGAAATGTCAATCCGGGACGCCATCCGAATATCGCCGCCGCGCAGCGGTTGACTCAGCAAGCCTGGGAGAGAATCGTCCAGGCGCAACAGGCCAATGAATTTGACATGCAGGGTCACGCCCAAAAGGCCAAGGAATTACTGGATCAAGCCAACCGGGAGCTGAAGCAAGCAGCCGGGGCGGCCAACCGCAACGCCAAGTAATCAATGCGGCGCCAGGCGCCGCCGGCGCTCGTGCCAGCGCCACAGCGCTTCGAAGCCTTGGAGGTGTACTCCCCCGAGCCACCGGTTGATGCCGTTGATGTGGACTTGGTCGGCTCGCCCGGAGAGCACCTCCCGGCCCGTCTGCGTCAAGGCCAGCGCCCCGCCCTCCTGCTCCAACAGCGGATGGCGGCAATCGCTCAGCCCCGTGACGTAGCGCGCGAAACTCGCATCCCCCATGAAGATGCGTTCCTCCCGCCGCTGGTCGGCCAGGAACAACGCATGGAAATCTCGCGCGCCGGAATCTACCAGTTCCAGGATCTGGCGTTCCGTGCGGGCCAGGCCGTTCTCCACCGCCGGAAACTGCTGCAAGTGCCGCTCCAGCGCGCCGGCCAAAAAGGGCAGCGCCGAGGTGTCCTGCCGCAGCAGTCTCTCGATATCGGTGGGATCGGGCGAGCGGAACGCCTGCCACGCCGCGGCCGCCAGGTCCAGTTCGGCCTGCGAGACGGGATGGCGGCGAGGCCACAACGCGGCAAGCTCTGCCCCGGTGAGGCGGCCCAGGTAATCGTCGATCGAGATCAGGTTCACCCGCGTGGCGCCACCGGGCCGGCCGCGGAACCAGTCGAGCACCTGGATGAGCTGCAACTGGTCGTAGAGATCGTGCTCGAACCACAGCGCCACTTCTTCGTGCTCGCCCAACCGCGCCAGCGCCGCGTCGCGCCGCGCCAAAGCTTCCGCCGCGGAATCCGCGGAAGGCCAGCAGGAGTCCAGAAAGATCCCGCGCAGCCGGCTGAGTTCATCCAGGCCGAGCCCCGCCGGCACCGGGCCTTCGTGCAGCACATCCACCCACGCCAGCACTTCGCCGCCGAGTCCCGACTCGGCCAGCGACACCGAAGTTCCGTTGGTCACATGCAGCATATCTGCGCATAAACCGGCCGCAGCGCCGGGTAGAGCGCCGCGTAGATCCGGTGCCCCTTCTCATAGAATGCCCGATCCGCCGCGCTGGCCGAAACCGAATCCGTTTCGCGGATCGCCGCGCGGCACACTTCGGGTACGCTGCCGTACGCGCCGGTCCCCGCCAGCGCCAGCAGCGCCGCGCCGTAGGCCGAGCCCTCCTGCGTCTCCAGCGTCACCACCCTCTTGTTCAGGATGCCCGCCAGCAACTGCCGCCAGAAGGCGCTCTTCGCCCCGCCGCCCGATGCCCGCACCGAATTCACCGCCACCCCCAGCGACTCGATGATGTCGAGGCAATCCCGCTGGCTGTAGGAAACGCCCTCGAGGATCGCGCGGATGAGATCCGCCCGCGTGTGGCTGGCGGTGAGCCCGATCCATCCGCCGCGCGCCGTGGCGTCCAGGTGCGGCGTTCGCTCGCCCATCAGGTAGGGCAGCCAGAAGAGGCCCTGCGCGCCCGCCGGCGATTGCGCGGCCTCGGCGGTCAGCTTGTCGTATGCCGCTCCCGGCGCGAGCCGGTTCCGGAACCATTGCAGGCTGAGCCCGGCGCCCTGCGTCACCCCCATCACGTGCCACTTGTCGCGCACCGCGTGGCAGAAGGTGTGGACCCGCCCGGCCGGATCGTACGCCACCTTCTCCATGTGAGCGAACACCACCCCCGACGTTCCCAGCGTGCACGAAACGATGCCCTCTTCCACGATGCCGTTGCCCACCGCGCTGGACGCCTGGTCGCCGCCTCCGCCCACCACGGGCGTGCCTGCTTCGAGTCCCGTCAGTTCCGCCACCTGCGCCGTGATCTTTCCCGTGACCTCGCTCGATTCGTAGCACCGCGGCAGGATCGCACGGTCGAGCCCCAGGCCGTCCATCATCTCGTGCGACCACCGCCGCCGCACCACGTCGAATACCGCCGTGCCCGAGGCGTCCGACACTTCCGAAGCGAACTCGCCCGTCAGGCGGAACCGCACGTAGTCTTTGGGCAGGAGCATCTTGCGCACGCGCTCGAAGTTCCGCGGCTCGTTGTCCCGCACCCACAGCAGCTTGGGCAGCGTGAATCCGGTGAGCACGGGATTGGCGATGAACTCCAGGATTCTTTCGCGGCCGAGCTTCTGGTTCACCGCGTCCACCTGCGCCTGGCTGCGCTGGTCGCACCAGATGAGCGAGGGCCGTATGACCTGGTTGGCGCTGTCGAGAATCACCAGGCCGTGCATCTGCCCCGAGAGCCCGATGCCCCTCACCGGTTTGCCGGAAAGCCCCGCTTCGGCGAGCACGCCGCGGATGGCATCCACGGCCGCGTCCCACCAGTTCTCGGGCCGCTGCTCGGCCCACAGCGGGCGCTCCATCCGCATGTCCTCGTGCGGTGCGGTAAACCCCGCGCGAACGGCGCCGCGTTCATCCACCAGCAGCGCGCGCGTGCCTCCGGTGCCTACATCGATGCCAAGCCACATGCAGCCATTATCGCCGCGCTACAGCGCCGCGCGCCAGCAAAGCAGGCTGCCCATCGAGGCCAGCCACAGGCACAGTCCCACCCGCAGCGGCTTGGCCGGAACCCACGCCGTGACGTTGGGACCGATCAGCGCGCCGAAGACCCCGCCGATCACCAGTTGCGTCAGCACCCCGGCATCGTATGCGCCGGCGTTCATCTGCAACCCGCCGCCGATGAGCGACAGCGCCAGCCCGAACATCACGTTGGTGCCGATGACCTGCGCCGGCGCCAGGAGCGTGAACTTCAGCAGCGCCACGGTGCCGATGGCCCCCGCGCCCGCTGACGAAAAGCCGGTCTCTACACCGATCGGCAGCATGAGCCAGGGCAGCCAGTGCGAACGGTCCCGCGCGCCGGCGCCCACGCCAGGCCGCTTCAGGCTCGCCAGCGCGCTGCCCACGATCAGGATTCCCAGCAAGCCGGTCAGCAGGCTGTTCTGGTTCGAATTCACCAGGCGGTGGAGCAAGTACAGCCCCACCAGCAGCCCCGGCAGCCCGCCCGCAATCGCCAGCCCCAGCACGCGGAAGTTCACCTGCTTGCGAACTAGAAACATCGGCGCCGCCACCAGCTTCACCACCGCCGCGAATGCCAGCGCCGTGCCCACAGTCTTGTCCGGAGCCAGGTGCACGAAGAGCATCAGGACCGGAACCGTAATGGTGCCGCCGCCGATTCCCGTCATGCCGATCACCAGCGAAATGAGGAAGCCCAGTGCGATGAGCATGAGTTAGTGCCCCGAAAGGTGGATCCCGCACTCCAGCTTGCGGCCCGCCCAGCGCCCCGACCGTGGATTGTCCGGGTCAACCGGGAGCGAAGTGCACGGCTCGCAGCCGATGCTGGTGAACCCCTGGTCGTACAGCGGCAGCGGAGGGATGCCGTGCTCCCTCAGGTACTGCCACACATCGCGCGCCGTCCAATCCGCCAGCGGGCTCACCTTGGTCAGCACTTTCCCGCCCGGCAGCGCAAAGCTATCGACTGTCTTCAGGTTGGCGCGCGTCGGCGACTGCTCCCGCCGCAGCGCCGTGAACCAGACGTCGTACGGCTCCAGGCCGGTAAACAGCGGCTCGACCTTGCGCATGCCGCAGCAGCGGTCCGGCGCGCTGTTATAAAGGATACCGAACTGCGCTTCCTGCTCCGCGACGCTCTGCCGCGGCACCAGGTTCACCAGGTTCAGATTCATTTCCGCCGCCATGCGGTCGCGGTATTGGTAGGTCTCGGCGAAGTGATAGCCCGTATCCAGGAACAGCACGGGGATGCCCGGCCGCTGCCGCGTGATCATGTGAACCAGCGCCATGCAATCCGTTTGAAAGCTGGACGTTACGCAAGCCGCGCCGCGGTGCTCGCTCAGCACCTGGCTGATGACATCCGCCGCTTCCGCCGATTTCATATCCCCTCTCCTCCGCTGATTTCACCCTCGCCGAAGAGGCGCGCCCAGATTTCGTCCGCCGCGCGGCGATCGTCGTGGGGGAGTGCGGCATCGCTCCGGTCGATGACGATGGCAATCAACCCCGCGGCTTCGAGCGACTCCAGAACTTCTTCCCCCGGCTCCCGCACCACCGCCACCGCGCAGCCGTGCTCGAACAATCGGCGCTCCAGCAGGACCGCCAGCGATTCCCTGCCGCCGACCGAAATCACTTCCGGCCCGTGTCCATACCGCAAGCGGCGCTCTTTGGCCGTCACGGCGCCCGTCGTCCGAAGGCCGCCCACCGCCTGCACGATCATGCCGGCGGCCACGGTGGCGTTGGTCTCTCCGTCGATCAGGATGAAGCTGCCGGTAGTGCGATTGCGCTGGTAGGAATCGAAAAACAGCGGCTTGTTGGTTTCCATCTCGACCAGCCCGATGGCGTTCAACTCCAGCGTTTCGGCCTGCTCCGCCCGCATGGTGTTGACGTCCACGCGATGCCGCAGCACCGCGACGTTGGCCGTCACGACCTGCGCCGTGTGCTTCAGCAGGTACCGCCGGGAAGGATCGAGCGGCCGATCGTTCATCCACACTAGGTGCGCTTCGAAACGCCGCGCGGCTTCCGGAGGCTGCTCCGCCGCCGCCAGCATATCGCCGCGGCTCAAATCCAGCTCGTCTTCGAGCGTCAACGTCACCGACATCGGCGCGTGCGCCACCGGGAGGTCGCCGTCAAACGTGGCGATGGCCTTCACGCGCGTGCGCCGCCGCGAGGGCAGGGCGCAGACCACGTCGCCCGGCCGCACCGACCCCGCCGCAATCTGCCCGGCGTACCCTCGAAAATCCTGGTTCGGCCGGATCACCCGCTGCACCGGAAACCGGAACGCCGTCTCGCCGTGCCGCGCCTCTACCTCGACCGTTTCCAGGTACTCCAGCAGGCTCGGCCCATCGAACCACGGCATGCGCGCGCTGCGCGTGACCACGTTGTCGCCTTCGAGCGCGCTGATGGGCAGGAAGTAGACGCGGTTCCTGGCGCTGTTCCACTCCACGAACTCCGACCGGATCCGCTCGAACACCTGCTCGTCATAGGCGACCAGGTCCATCTTGTTCACCGCCACCACGAACTCGCGGATGCCGAGCAGCGACGCGATGTACGCATGCCTCCGCGACTGCGGCAGGACGCCCTTGCGCGCGTCGATCAAGATGATCGCCAGGTCCGCCGTGGAGGAGCCCGTGGCCATGTTGCGCGTGTACTGCTCGTGGCCCGGGGTGTCGGCGATGATGAACTTGCGGCGCGCCGTGGAGAAGTAGCGGTAGGCCACGTCGATGGTGATGCCCTGCTCCCGCTCGGCGCGGAGGCCGTCGGTCAGCAGGGAGAAATCGATGGGGCCCGCCGACCGGTTCACGGATGCCTTCTCCACCGAATGGATCTGGTCTTCGTAGACGTTCCGCGAATCGTAGAGCAGGCGGCCGATCAAGGTCGATTTGCCGTCGTCCACGCTGCCGGCCGTGCTGAAGCGCAGCAGGCCTTTGCGCTTCTCCTGCGCCAGGAAGCGCTCGACGTCGAACTGCGGTGCGATCTCGGAAAGCGCCGCCATCAGAAATATCCCTCGCGCTTCTTCATCTCCATGGAGCCGTCCTGGTCGTGGTCGATCACGCGGTTCTCGCGCTCGGAGCGGCGGAAGGAGATCAGCTCTTCGATGATCTTGGGCACCGAGTCGGCGTCCGACCGGATCGCGCCGGTGCATGGCGAGCAACCCAGCGACCGCATGCGGCACCGCACCAGCCGGGGCTTTTCGCCCGGCAGCCGCGGGACGAACTCCTGCTCGAGGGAGATCAGCGAATCGCCGCGTTCGATCATCCAGCGGTCCTTCGCGAAATACAGCGGCACCACCGGGATGCTCTCCACGTGGATGTACTCCCACACGTCCAGCTCGGTCCAGTTCGAGAGCGGAAACACGCGGATGCTCTCGCCCGGCTCCACGCGGCTGTTGTACAGGTTCCACAGCTCGGGCCGCTGGTTCTTCGGATCCCACTGCCCGCGCCCGTCGCGGAACGAATAGATCCGCTCCTTGGCGCGCGACTTCTCCTCGTCGCGCCGCGCCCCGCCGAACGCCGCGTCGAACCCGCCCTCGCGGAGCGCATCGAGCAGCGCGGTGGTCTTCAGCAAGCCGCAGCAGCGCTGCGTGCCCAGGCGGAACGGATTGGCGCCTTGGTCGATGGCCCCGCGGTTGGTGTGGACGATCAGCAGGGCCCCCACCTGGCGCGTGTACGCATCGCGGAACTCGATCATTTCCTTGAACTTGTAGGTGGTATCGACGTGCAGCAGAGGGAAGGGAAGGGGCGCCGGATGGAAGGCTTTCTGGGCCAGCCGGAGCATCACCGACGAGTCCTTGCCGATGGAGTAGAGCATTACCGGCTTCTGAAACTCGCAAGCTACCTCACGGATGATGTGGATGCTCTCCGCCTCGAGCATCCGCAGGTGTCCGAGTGCCATAGGGGAAGTATAGCACGATCATCCCAATCTTGATGGGGAATGGGAGAAAGGCGAGGCGCAGGTTAGCCGGATGTAAGATTGCCGGTTTTGGTGCCAACCCGAAATGGGTCGCGAACGTCGGCCACGTCAACTTGGCTGTATCACTGGACGGGAACGAATTGATGAGGAAGCGGCCGTCAGGCGAAACATCGTATTGGAACAGGACCCGGTTGGAGGCGATGATGCGGGTATGGAAAAGCACGTGCGGCACGCCGGCGGACCCTTTCCGCGGGTCGAAACTCGCTTCCATCAGTTTCTTGTCGGGCTGTATGTAGAAGATCCGCATGCCGTCACGGCTCCAGCGGGCAGGACTTTGATGGCGACCTCGCGCCCCAGCCGCGTGTCCCGGGCGCGGTACACCTCACCCATGCCGCCGGCGCCTGCGGGCGAAAGGATTTCGTACGGACCCAGTTTGCTGCCCGTTGCCAAGGGCATCGATTTCGAACGATTATACCCCGGGTGTCGCCGGAGGATCGATTCCCCGGCCACCGGGATCGAATCCCGGCCCGTGGCCGTTCACTGTTTCTGCTCGGTCTCCGCCGGCTTTTTCGCCGCGGGCTGGCGGAAGCTGCGCTCCACCATGTCGTTGGGATCCGTGGATACGGGACCGTCGCGCCACAGCCAGCGCATCATCTCCGGCAGAATCATGCCGCCGAACTTCTGCCCGTGAAGGTTCATGCTGAACGAGTAGTTCACGTCATAACCTTTCTGCGTGAGAGCCTTCATCAGGCGGACGTTCTGGTAAAACCAGTCGCGCTTCTCGTCGTAAACCCCGTTGCGGACGCCGCGGTTATCGTTCCGCCCGTCGCACAGGAAGACGCGAATCGGTTTTTTCGCGCTCGCCAGGACGCGCTCCGGATACACATAGCCGCCCTGCAGATTCACGAAGCTGCCGACATTGCTCAGCACCTTCCGGAAATCGTCGGGACGCTCCCACGCAACCGCGAACGCGGCGATTGCACCGGAGCTGGATCCGCCGATTCCATGCTGTTCCGGGTCCTTCGAGATGCTGTATTCCTTATTGAGCGCCGGCATCAGCTCTTCGGTAATCACGCGAGCATACTTATCGTCGGGCGTGTTGTACTCGATGCCGCGATTGGTGGTGCCATCCCCCCAACCGGTCTGCGGGCTGGGCTCCGGCTGATCCGGACGGCGGCCGGGATTGATGAAGACTCCGATCATCACCGGAATCTCGCGCCGGTAGATCAGGTTGTCCATCACATTCTGCGCGCGGAGATCGCCATTCTCGTCCTTGAAGGCCTGCCCGTCCTGGAAAACCATCAGACTCGCCGGCGCCGCCGGATCGTACTGCGCCGGGACGTACACCCAATACGTGTGCTGGGTCCCCGGATAGACGCTGCTGGGAAGCGTGTACGGCCCGCGGATCTCGCCCTTGGGCACTCCTTCCTGCGGCATCGAGTCGGGACCCAGACGGTATTGCGAATTGGGATTGGGGCCGGGAGGCATGGGCTGCTGGCCGCCGCCTCGCCCCCCTTGCCGTCCCGCACCCGGCTGCGCCTGCTGTTGCGCCGGAGCCTGCGCGAAAGCCAGGAGTGCCGATCCCGCCACTGCCACCGTAATGACAGCTACTCTCGTTTTCTTCATGGAAAATTGACCTCCAGCCCGCGCCACCGGTCAGCTACCTGGTCCCCCAGTGGTCATTGCGGTTTACTATATCAAGTCCGGCTGCTGGCTGGGGCCGCTCCGGGGTCGGCCGAGCCGCGTAGTACACTGAGACATCGACATGCGAACGTGCTTCTGGCTCTGCCTGGCGATGGGGTGGTGCGCGGCAGACGGCCAGGCGGTGGATTGGAAGGCGTACCGGCCACAGGGCTGTGTCAGCGATTTTGCCGGGGTGATCGACCCGGGCAGCAAATCCCAACTGGAAGAGTACTGCGGCTCGGTGGAGCACGCTACGGGCATCCGGATCGTGCTGGTGACGCTGCCCTCGCTCGAAGGCGAGCCTGTGGAAGCGGTCGCGCGGGCGCTGTTCGAGGCGTGGCGCGATCCGCACAAACCTGGCGATCGGCGAATCATGCTGCTGCTGGCGACCGGGGACCGGCTTCCCTGGGCCGTCGCCGGCGGCGGCGCCGGACCCGCGGCCAGCGGCATACAAGGCCGCATTTTTCGAGAGATCCGTCCGGCGCTGCGGCGGCAGGACTACAACGAAGCCCTGCGAGCGGCGGCGGAAACCATCGGCGAGGCGGCCGCGCGGGCATCGCACGTGAAGCTGGCCGCGAGCCTTCCGCGGCGGTTGCGCTGGTCGCTGTGGGAGGCGATGCCGTGGCCGGTGGTGATCGGAGGTGTCGTCATCCTGGCCTGGCTGATGTGGGCGGGAGCACCGGCGGGCTACGGGGGCTTCGGCGGCCGCGGGCTTCTGCCGGGGCTGATCCGCCGCTCCGCCATGCGCCGTTCCACCTGGGGAAGCCGCGGCAGCGGGGGCTTCGGCGGGTACGACTCGGGCGACACATTCGGAGGCTTCGGTGGCGGCGCCTGCAACGATTGGTAACCACCCGTCCATGGAGAAGGCGCTGAGGGAACTGGTGGAGCGCCTGCGAAAGGCTTACGGCGAGCGGCTCCTGTCGGTGGTGCTCTACGGCTCGGGGGCCGGCGGCGACTACCATCCGAGGTTCTCGGATCTCAACATTCTGTGCGTGCTCCAGACCATTTCGCCGCGCGAGCTGGCCGACGGCGAAGGACTTTTCCAGTGGTGGCGCAAGCAGGGCAATCCTTCGCCCCTGCTGCTGACCGAAGCGGAAGCGGCCGCGTCGAGCGACTGCTTCGCCATCGAGTTCCGCGATATCCGGAGCCATCGCCGCGTGCTGTACGGGAAAGACGTGACGGCCGCGGAACCGGACCCTTCGATTTATCGCGCGCAGGTGGAGCACGATCTGCGCGCCAAGCTGTTGCGGCTTCGCCAGAAAGCGGCGGGAACATACTCCGACCCGGACCTTTTGCGCCGCCTGCTGGCAGATTCGGTTTCGACATTCTGCGTGTTGTTCCGCCATGCCCTGGCGCTTCACGGCGTGGATGCGCCGCCGTTGAAGCGCGAGGTGATCCAGCAGGCGCGCGAGCGGTTCGGGATCGACGCGCTGCCGTTCGAGAAACTGCTGGACCTGCGGGAAGAGCGCATCAAGCCGCGCGAGCTGGATCCGTCCGCGCTGCTGGCCGCATACCTGTCAGGCATCGCGGCCGTGATCGAGGCGGTGGACCGGCTTGGAAGACAGTAGATCACGCCTGAAGATCGTCCTGATCGGGCTACCAGTGGTGGTGGTGGCATTGGGCACGGCCGTAAGCACCTATGTGAAAGTGAAGGACGAGCTGGCGCAGTATCGGGTGGCCATCGATGCCCAATGGGCCGGCGTGGATTCGGCATTCGCGGAGCGGGCGGGCCGGATCCGCGATCTCGCGAACGCCGCGAAAGCATCGCGGCTTTCGGCCGGCGGCGTCTTTGCGGAAGTTGCCGCCGCACAGGCCGAGTTGCTCGGAGGCGCGACTCCACAGGCCCGCATACGGGCCAACGACCGACTGTCCGAAGCATTGGCCAAGCTGATGGTATACATGGAGTCGGACCGGCGCGCCGCGGCGGACGGGAATTTTTCGCGGATCGAGGATGGAATCAAGGACAGCGAGGCGCGGGTTGCAGTGGCCCGCCTCAAGTACAACGAGACGCTGGAGCATTACAACGCGCGTATTCAGAAATTCCCGCAGAACCTGGTGGCGAGAATTGCGGGATTCGCGCGCAACGACGCATATTTCTATACGGAGCCGTTTTGAATGTGGGCGAGTGGGTGGCTGGGAATCCGGTACCCTGAAAGGTAGACATGCCTGAAACTTTTTCGAACTACATCGATGGCGAATGGGTGAAAGGTTCCGCCCTGTTCGAGGACCGCAACCCGGCGGACACCGACGAGGTGGCCGGCTGCTTCGTGAAGGGCACGGCCCGCGACGTGGAAGATGCTGCCGCGGCGGCGGGCGCGGCGCTGCCCGTGTGGTCGGGAATGAGCGGGCCGGCGCGCGGCAACATCCTGTTTCGCGCGGCCGACATCCTGGACCGGAAGTTCGAGCAGGTCTCCGCCGAGATGACGCGCGAAGAAGGCAAGACGCTTCCCGAGGCCAAAGGGGAGGTGCGGCGCTCGATCAACATCTTCCGCTATTTCGCGGGTGAAGGCTCGCGCATGCCGGGAATGCTGGTGCCGTCGGAGCGCGACCGCGTGCACATGTTCGCGCTGCGCAAGCCGGTGGGAGTGGTGGGGATGATCACTCCCTGGAATTTCCCCAGCGCGATTCCGGCCTGGAAGATGGCGCCGGCGCTGATCTGCGGGAACACGGTGGTGCTCAAACCGGCGTCGGCCGCGCCTTTGAGCGCGTGGCGCCTGGTGGAGGCGCTCCACGAGGCCGGCATTCCCAAGGGCACGGTGAACTTCGTGGCGGGTCCGGGCGGCGAACTCGGCCGGGCAGTGGTGGGCGCCAGGCCGGTGAAGGCCGTGTCGTTCACCGGGTCGTGCGAAATCGGCAACTGGCTGCACGCGGAGGCATCCAAGCGGCGCCTGCGCATCCAGCTCGAGATGGGCGGCAAGAACCCCACCGTCGTGCTGGCGGATGCGGACTTCTCCACCGCGGTCGAGAACGTGGTGAACGCGGCGTTCTTCTCCACCGGGCAGAAGTGTACGGCAACCAGCCGGGCGATCGTGGAAGACGCCATCTACGACCGGTTCGTCGCGGCGGTGGTGGAGCGGACCAGGCGGCTGAAGGTGGGCAACGGGATGGAGCCGGGGATCGAAATCGGCCCGTGCGTGGACCAGGGCCAGATGGATACGGTGCTGCGCTACATCGAAGCCGGGCGCAAGGAATCGGGCGAGCCGCTGTGCGGGGGCCGCAGGATGACGGACGGCGCGCTGGCCAAGGGGTACTTCGTGGAGCCGACCGTGTTTGCGGGCGTCGAGGAGGAGCACATCATCGCGCGCGAGGAGATCTTCGGTCCCGTTCTGGCGATCATGCGGGCGAAGCATTTCGAAGACGCCATGCGGATCGCCAACAACATCCCGTTCGGCCTTTCGTCTTCCATCCAGACCACCAACCTCTCGCGGGCCTTCGAATACATCTATCGCGCGGAGGTGGGGCTGCTGACCGTCAATCTGCCGAGCGCCGGGGTGGAATACCAGCTCCCGTTCGGCGGCACCAAGGAATCCAGTTTCGGACCGAAGGAGCAGGGCCAGGCGGCCATGGAGTTTTACAGCGACTACAAGACCGTCTACCTGAAGTACTGATGCATCTGGGACAAATCAAAATCCAAGGGGCGGTGATTGCCGCCGTTTTCGAAAACGGCCTGGCGCGGCCGATTCAAGGGCACACCATGCTCGACCTGATCCGGCGCGCCGAGGTGGAAAAGGAAAGCTTGGGAGAACTGGCATCGCAGCTGGCCAGCCGCCATGCCGAAGAGCACACGCCGGTGCTGCCGATCCAGCCTCCCGAAGTGTGGGCCTGCGGTTGCACGTATGAGCCCAGCGCGTCGTTCCGCGACGCCGAACACGGCACGCGCGAGGGCATGTATGCGCACGTGTACCGCGACGCCCGGCCGGAGATCTTCTTCAAAGGCACTGCGCGCGTCTGCGTGGCCAGCGGCCAGCCGATCGGAATCCGCGCCGACTCGAAATTCACCGCGCCCGAGCCCGAGCTGGCGTTGGTGTTGGGTAGCCGCGGGCGCATCGCGGGCTTCACCCTGGCCAACGACGTATCGGCCTGGGATATCGAGCGGGAGAATCCGCTGTACCTGCCGCAGTCCAAGATCTACGACGGCTGCTGCGCGCTCGGCCCGGCGATCGTTCCGGCCGGCGATCTGCCGGACCCGTATCATGTGGAGATGACCTGCCGGATCGTGCGGGACGGCAAGGAAGTGTTCTCCGGCACGGCTTCGACGGCCAGCCTGCACCGGCGGCTGGAGACGCTGATCGAATACCTCACGCGCGCCAACCGCGTTCCGGCGGGGTCGGTGCTGCTGACGGGCACGGGCATCATCGTGCCGCGCGAGGCGGCGCTCGAGCCCGGCGACGTGGTGAGCATACAGGCGGCGGAGATCGGCGAGCTGCGGAATCCCGCGGTCTGCGTCCAGTAACGGTTATGGCGGACCTGGAGCGGCTGCGGCAGATTGCGGTGAACCTGAATATTCCGCGGACCCGGCGGCACATCTTTCTGTGCAGCGATCAGACGGAGCCGAAGTGCTGCCCGAAAGAAGCCGGCCTGGAATCGTGGAATTATCTGAAGCGGCGGCTGGCCGAACTAGGGCTCCTGGACCACATCTACCGCACCAAGGTGAACTGCCTGCGGGTGTGCGAGCAGGGCCCCATCGCGGTGGTCTACCCGGAAGGCGTGTGGTACTGCTCGGCGACTCCGGAGGTGCTGGAGCGCATCATTCAGGAACATCTGATCGGGGGGAAGGTAGTGGAGGAGTTCGCGTTCGCGGCGAGCGGGGCGGGGGACGGCGCGTAGATCGCGACACGTAGATCGCGGCGCGTGTCAGGCGCAACTCTATCCTGATATACTCGTCGTTCTCGATATGGCGAACCCGAAATATGCGGCCTCCGACAAGCCTGTGCCGGTGGCGGAGCTGGTGGACACCCTGAGCGACGGCACCAAGGTAAAGCGGCGCGTTCCGCGTATGAGGGCGTGCAACGAAAAAGACGAAAAAGGCAAGCTCTGCGCGGGGCACCTGAAGCGGTGGTATTTCTTCGGGGACGAGGTGAAGCGAAAGTTCGGGGCGAACGCCGAGATCTACCGCTGCGAGCACTGCAAAACGCTATATCTGCCGAATCCGGAAGAGGCGCCGCGGACGGGGACGCTGAGCTACTGAGGCCCCGAAGCGGCAACGCGTCCGCCCAAAATGAAAAACCGCATCGGATCAGTCCCATGACTTTCGGAACTGGATCCGATGCGGCCCGCCCAAGTTGGGCTGGGATCCGGCGTCGGGCTATCTGGTGAACAGATTATGTCGGTCCATTCCTGGTCAGGTCCGCGTCCAAATTTTCTCCTCACCAGAAATGCCAGACAACGACCGCTACCACTGATCCCCCGGAGAGATCGTAAAAATAAAGACGTTGGCCAAAAAACCCCTCTGCGGCAACCAACAAGGGAAGAATAGTGAGCAAAAACTGTTGCAAACACCGGCTCCCGCAAGCACGCTGTCTCTTCGGCTCACTCTTCTTCCGCCTGCCTGTTGCAGCAGAGGGCAGGTTTGAAAGGTTACTTCGCCAATTCACAACCATAAATAGCAATCGGACAACCACGTGTCAATCTATTGAACCCGTTTTGAATCAAATATTTTCCGGGCGGCCCGGAAAACCGGGTGTGGACCGGTGGGCGGGGGCTGTGTCGCTATGACACAATCGGGGTGATGGACACACTGGTAGGACAGGCCGGCGGGCTTGTCCATCATCGGCCGGGGAAGGCGGGCACGCCTGTGCTGCTGGGAATCCTGGCCACCCTGATGGCGTCGAGCCCGGCCGCGGCGGCGGCCCAGACGGCGGATGAGCCGGTCACCGTGTCGAGCGAGCATCCGCGGCTGTTTCTCAGGCCGGCGCGGCTCAGGCTGCTGAAGCGGGAACGCGACCGGACCTCGGCGCGGTGGCAGCAGCTGGAAGCGCTGGTGATGGGAGGCGCCCCGATGCCCGAGCGCGGCTTCGCGGACGCCCTGTACTACGCGGTCACGGGCGATGCCGCGGCGGGGAGGCGGGCGGTGGCGTGGGCGCTCGGGCGGGACAACGACCTCCGGCAACAGGCGCTGGTGTTCGACTGGTGCCAGGAGTTGCTGAGCGATGCCCAGCGTCGCGAATTGACATCGCGGCTCGAAAAGGGCATCGCCGAAACCGCGGGCGCCGACACCGTGGCGGCGGTGCGGTCGCGGGTGCTGGCCGCCGTGGCATTGTTCGACCACGTTCCGCGGACTCCGCAGCGCGAACTGGAGCGGGTGGTTCACACCTGGTGGGAAGCCAAGATGGCGCCCGCCCTCAAGAGCGGCCGCAGCGTGCTGAAGCGGGAAGATGCCTACCCTCTGCTCGAACTGCTCCACGCCCTGCGCGACAACGCCAATCTGGATCTGCGCGAGTCCTGCCCGCTGTACTTCAAGGATTATCCGATCGAGCATCTCATGACCTACTATCCGCCGCCATACCCGGCGCCGGATGGGGACTACTATATCGGGATGACCCGCAAGATCGGCGAGCCCGACTTGCGGGAGGCCGCGCTCTCGCGCGCCGCGGAGCTGGCGATGGTGGCGTACGACGCCAACGCGCCGTCCAGCCAGATCCTGCAGGGCTGGCTGATGCACGACAAGTTCATCCTGCGCGGCACGTTCGGGGCGCCCTACGAATTCCTGTGGGCCAATCCGTACCAGCCGGGGCTCAGTTACTACCTGGCTCCCCTGGTTTATTACAACGCGGAGATGGGACGGCTTTTCGTGCGATCGAGCTGGGACGATTCGGCGCGTTGGTTCGGCTACTTCGACGGAGTGATGCAGATCTTCGAGGACGGCCGGGTGACCGCCATCAGCCCGCAGTTGGCCGCGGGACCGATTTCCCTCGACCAGGCGGTGGTCTGCCTGGCCCAGACGGCGCGGAAGTTCCAGCTCGAGATGCAGGACGAGGCGCTGGTGTTTCTGGTGGGGCTGGAGCCCCTGCGCAAATACGAGGTCGAGATCGACGATGAGGAGATGTACGAGGCGGCGGCCGATATGGGCGGCATCCTGGAACTGGAGTTGCCGCACGGCAAGGATGTGGGCGTGCGCCTGAAGTGAGGGTCAGTAGGCCCAGCGCCAGAGAGTGGCGCCCACGGTGTAGCCGGCGCCCACCGCCGCATAAAGCACGATGTCGCCCTTTTTCAAGCGCCCCTGCAGGATGGCGTCGCGCGTGGCCAGCGGCAGGGTGCCAGCGGTGGTGTTCCCGTAACGGTCGATGTTGATCATGACCTTCTCGCGGGGAATGCCCAGGCGGTCGCCCGCGCCGAAGATGATGCGCAGGTTGGCCTGGTGCGGGATCATGATGTCCACGTTGTCTACGGTGAGCCCGTTGCGCGCCAGCACCTCGCGGCAGGATTCGTACATCTTGCGGACGGCATACTTGAAGACGGCCGAGCCGTCCTGGTGGACGTAGTGCATGCGCTTGTCGACGGTTTCATGGGAGGCGGGAAGGCGGCTGCCGCCGGCCGGCATGTAAAGGGCCGGGCCGCCGGAACCATCCACTTCGCCCACGAAGTCGATGAACCCGAGGTGATCGTCGCCATCGCCGGCGGGCTCCAGCAGCATGGCGCCGGCGCCATCGCCGAACAGGATGCAGGTGGCGCGGTCGGTGTAGTCGATGATGCGGCTCATGGTATCGGAACCGATCACCAGCACCTTGCGGTGCGTGCCGCCGCCGATCAGGTGCGCGCCGGTGGTGAGGCCGTACAGGAAGCCGGAGCACGCGGCAATCAGATCGAAACCCCACGCGCCCCGCGCGCCGAGGCCGGTCTGCACCAGGCAGGCGGTGGAAGGGAACAGCATGTCGGGGGTAACGGTGCAGACGATAATGGCCTCGACTTCGGCCGCATCGACGCCGCGCTGTGCCAGGGCGCAGCGGGCCGCCTCGATGGCCATATCGGAGGTGGCCATTTCCGGCCCGGCGATATGGCGTTCGCGAATGCCGGTACGCTCGACGATCCATTGGTCGCTGGTTTCGACCATTTTTTCGAGGTCCTGGTTAGTCAGGAGGCCAGGTGGGGTGTAGCAGCCGAGAGCAGTGATTTTCGCCTTGACCAAAGTCGTTTGTTCCTTTACCAATTCAGAGTAACGCATCCCGTGGGTGGCGGTTTGGGGATTCGGAACGTGGCCGCACGTGGGACGTGAGAGCGGGGACGCGGTAACCTAATGGGAGATGCCGGAACCACCGGGGATGCTCGACCTGCAGGGGCTCCAGACTTCTCTCTTTTTCGAAACGCCGGAGGAGATTTATGCGCGCGTGTTCCGCGAATTGAAACCCCGGACCGCCATGCCGGTCCTGCGCGTGGAATTCCGCGGCTTCGCGAATGCGGACAGTTTTATCCGCCTGGAGGACGGCCGGCTGGAGGTGCGGATTTCGGATCTGCTGGCAGGCGCGCCGGCGCCCGTGATGGAGGCCCTGGCCCATATTCTGCTGGGCAAGCTGTACCGGAAACCGGTGGCCCGCATGTATTCCCACCGATACCGGATGTATCTGAACCGGCGGGATGTGCGGCGGCAGGCGCAACTGGTAAGGCAAATCCGGGGACGCAAATTCATCTCGGGGCCGCGCGGTGAACACCAGGACCTGGATGAGGTCTTCGAGCGGTTGAATGGCCGCTTTTTTGGCGGGATGATGGGACGGCCGCAGTTGGGATGGAGCCGCCGGCCTTCGCGCAGCATGCTGGGGCACTTCGACCCGGCTCACAACGCCATCATCATTAGCCGGATTTTCGACCGCGCGGAAGCGCCGCTGTTGGCCCTGGAGTACGTCATGTTCCACGAGATGCTGCACCTGCGGTATCCGGTGGACCACCACGGCGCGCGGAGAAGAGTGCACACGCGGGAATTTCGGGAGGCGGAGAAAGAATTTCCACGGTTGAAAGAGGCGAAACAAATCCTGAAAAAGCTGTAGAGGGAGGAGGGCCCGGGAAGCCACTGCGCACTCAGGCGCGTCTTCGAGACGGAACGAGCGCGCGAGTTCCGCGGAGAAATCGCGCGCGATCCTACAGAACCGGGACGGCCGCGGGCACCAGGCTGCGTAGTTCCAGGCGCATCCCGTCGAAGATTTGAACCAGTCCCCGCACATCGATCGAGCAGAGGCCCCATCGGTACAGAAACACACGGAACCGCACGGACACCAGGCCGCAGGCGAACTGCACCTGGCTGCGGATCAAAGTGCTGGCGAGGTCCGGCCGGTCATGCCGGGACTGCACCATGAACACTCTCAAGGCTGAACAAACCCGGGCGAAATCGGCACTCAGGCAGCGCAAATAGCCGCTGAAGATCTGGCAGCGCTGAGCGCGCAGGTTGCGCACCATTTGTTGGGTAAAGCCCGGCTGGGCGCGAAGGAACTCCAGATCGCGCACATCCAGCAGGCGCATCATCGGTTGGTAGCGTTCGATTGAAAGCTCGTCAATCCATTCCGGGGTTACGGGAAGGCGGCCGCCTGCATTCCCCAGCCTGCGGATCAGCAGGCAGAGTACCATTACGAAGGCGGCGCAGGTGACGAGGCTCATGCTCATGACGATAGCCATCGCGTAATTGCTTTCCTATATACAGAAAAAGGATACAAGCCTTCCCCAGGGATTGCAAGATGAATTGGTAGTCATATTGGTACTAGATTTCCTATGGAGCCAGCCTTATTCCCGTGATATTTTTAACATTGTCGCGTTGAGCGCATCCAATTGATAGAGCAGGCGTTCCTCGTGTTCGGGGCGGAAATGCGGGATTTGAACCCTGGCCTCCTCTCCGCTGGGGCTGAGGAACAGCAGCCACGTCAGCAAACAGGCGCACGAGACGCCCATAAGCCCGGTGTCGATCGCGGTGTAGAGATGCACGCCGAACACGCTCTGCAAAATCACATCCAGCGTATTGCTCAGGAAAAACACGGTGTAGAGCGCGGCGTGCAACACGACATTGCGGCTCAATGTCACGGGATAACGGCTGAGCAGGAAAAGCATGAGGATCAGAAAGATGGCCATGCAAAAGGTCACACCGCGGTCGGTTGCCAGGACGTAAACCATGACCCGGGACCGCTGAGGCGTGGCCGGCGTGATGCGCGGAAGAAGGCTGAGCACCGATAAGGTTATGGAAACGGCCATTCCGAAGTACATGGCCCAACGGCCCAGAGTGTAGAGGCCTTTGTGCCTTTCGAGCACCAGGCTGCACAGCTCCAGCACCACCCAGACGTAAAACAGGAGATTTATGGGCAGCGTAAATACCCAGAAATAAAAGTACATGTCCGACTTGGTGTGCAGGAAAAGCGGCCACACCCCGTTGGCCACCCGAAAGACAAAATACCAGAAGAGAACGCGGTAGCGGCGATAAAGGTGGGTTCTCAGCAGCTTTGCCGCCATCGCGGCGGCGACCGCTACCGATGTGGCCTGCAGAAACACAACCAGCGCGCTACCCGGCATGCAAAACCGTCCCTGGTTCGCAGCTTAACGCCGGGTATCGCGCGTTGTACACACTCTCTTTAGCAGACTAGCGCACCCAGGGGCATGGGTCGCAAGTCGGCGTCGGGTTGTCATGCTTGATCGGCCGGGCGGCCAGAAAAGAGAGGGCAAGCAAGGCCAAAAGCATAAACTTTTTCATTTTCAGAATGTCCTTTCCGTTGCGGTTACTATCCTTGGTTAAGGGCGTAACCGCAGTACTATACTAGGCCCCCCTGTACGGTAATAGGGGCCTATGCCTAGAAATATTCCGAATGTGGAACACTACCTTTCCAGGGCAGGTGAAAACCCCAGTTCGAGCTATACTTGTCTTGAGGGCCCCCCACAGGCCGGGAAAAGAAGTGTCGGGAATTTCCATAAACGCGGAGTCGTCCAGAGGTCCAGCGGCGGAGATGTGGCAAAACGTTCTTCTCCGAATCCCGACGCTTTTCGGCCGCCTGGTGTACCTGTCATCGTTGCGTGACTCGGGAACGGGCCGTTATATGCATCCGGTACTAAGCCGAATGCTGGGTGGGGAGGATGCGGACCGGGCGCTGTGCCACAGCCATCACAAGGTTTTTTCGCAGTGGATCGCGTCCAGCCTGGAGGAGCAGAAGGCGGATCTGGACGATTACCTGAGGTTGGCCGGAGGGGTAACCGATGTTTTCCGGCGCTACCGGAACCTGCCGCCGCCGACGGCGCACGAAGTGGAACGGCAGCTATACCTTACGGATCTGGAGACTTTGCTCGAGCTGCTGAGGCTCGAGCAGGGCGGCGCTGGCTCGATTCCAGAACCATCGCCACGCCCGTGACCTGGCCGAGTACATCGATCTCCGCCGGCCAGCCAAACGATTGTGGCTGTTGGTGCGAGGCGGGGTGGGGCTGAATCAGCAGGCGATTTCCAACCAGCATGCACCATCCGCACACATATCCTTGCCGATGCTCCAGGAAGTAAATCGGCCGGTCGTGCTCATCGGTCCAACCCGCAGTGGCGATTTTCCGCTTGGTCTCGTCGATAACTACCAGAGAACCCGGGTGCAGAACCGGGTACATCGACCAGTCTTCCAATCCGATAAACCCGTAACGGTGGTGCGATAATTCCTGCCCGTCGAGGAATTGAAATGCCATTTTCCCCCAACGGCGCATTAAATGGCTCAGGAAAGTGGTTTTATTCAAGTCGATTTCGGCGTTGGAGTTTTGCGGGACAGGCGAGGCGGCGCGGGGCCCGAACTGGATCGCGTGGGTTTGAGGGAGGCCGACGCGGACGGCCTCGGACGGCAGCAGGTCGCGAGGGACGCCGTACCAGCGCAGCACCTCGTCGAAATCCAGGCGGTAGATGGCGCAGAGCGTGTAGAGCCGGTAGATGTTGGGGACCGTGGCCTTGTTTTCGATGTCGGCCAGACGGCTCAGGGCGATGGCGAATTCATCGCTCCCGCGGCGGGTGGCGATGATCTGGCTGGCCTTCTCGACATCGCGATAGGTAAGCTTGAGACGCTCACGCGCGCGCTTGAGCAACTCTCCGGCGCGGTCCATGTTATGATCCTCGCTATGCCAGGCGCCGCGACGGGTTCCGGCTAGACAAGGGAATTATACCCTCGAATCCGAAATGCGGCAAGCTGGAATTCGGGTGTTTTGTTCCGGCGGCGGAACAAGGGTTACGGAACGGCAGGTGAAAAAGCAGTGCGAGCGATCGTGGGCATTTCCGGGGCCAGCGGCGCGATCTACGGATTGCGATTACTGGAGAGGCTTCGCAGCCAGCCGGGTGTGGAGATTCACCTCATTTTGACGAGATCCGGAGAGAAAACTCTGTTTTTGGAGACGGGCAAGCTCGCCGCGGACGCCAAAGCGCTGGCCGACTACTGGTATCCGAACGATGACATCGGCTGCCGGTTGGCGAGCGGATCCTGCCGGACGGACGCGATGGTGATTGCCCCGTGCTCGATCCACACCATGTCGGCGATCGCGTACGGCATCAGTTCGAACCTGGTGGTGCGCGCGGCGGACGTCACGCTGAAGGAGCGGCGCAAGCTGGTCCTCATGGTGCGCGAAAGCCCTTTTCACCTGGGACACTTAAAAACGATGACGCTATTGGCGGAAATGGGCGCAATTCTGGCGCCGCCGATTCCGGGGTTTTACCATCATCCGCAGACCGTCATGGATATCGTGGACCACAGCGTGGATCGCGTGCTCGATCTGATCGGCCTGTCCGATGCGCGGGTGAAACGTTGGGAGGGGCCGGAAAAATGAGGCCGCGGGCAATCGCATTCCAGGGCGCGCGCGGCGCATTCAGCGAAGAAGCCGCGCGGCAGCTTCTGGCGGGTGTCGAAGTACTTCCGTGCGAGCGGTTCGAGGACGTTTTTCGCAGCGTGAAGGACGGGCGCGCGGCCGGGGCGGTGATCCCCATCGAGAATACGCTGGCCGGATCGGTGCACGAGAACTACGACCACCTGCAGAATTTCGAGCTGCCCATCGTGGGCGAGACCAGCGTCCGCATCGTGCACAACCTGATTGCGCCGAAAAGCGTTCGATTCTCCAAGATCAGGAGAGTTTATTCGCACCCCGTGGCCCTCAATCAATGTCTGGATTTTTTCGCAAAAAACCCGCAAATCGAAAGAATTCCTTTCTACGACACCGCCGGCAGCGTGAAAATGATTCTGGAGGAGGGGCTGGCGGATGCCGGAGCGGTGGCCTCGGCAGTGGCGGCGGAGATTTATGGGGGCCGGATTCTGCGGCGGTCCATCGAAAGCGACCGGCGAAATTTCACGCGCTTTTTCCTCTTGCGAACGCCGGAATATGCGCGGCGCCATCCCGTAAAAGCGGCGGATCACGCTTCGTGGAAGACCTCGCTGGTGTTCAGCTTGCACAACATGCCGGGGGCGCTGTTTCGCGCGTTGAGCGCGTTCGCGCTGCGGGACCTCAACCTCACCAAGATCGAGTCGCGGCCGCTCCGGGGCAAACCCTGGGAATACCTTTTCTACGTGGATTTTCTGGGCCGTGCGGATTCGCCGCAGGCAGCCAACGCCCTGAACCATTTGCGGGAGATCGCCGATTTCCTGCGAGTGTTGGGCTGCTATCCGAAAGGAGCATGAAGCTGTAATGTCCATAGAACCCGAGCAGGTGCAGGCGCCGGCCGAAGAGGCACTCGAAGAACTCCCCGTGCTCACGGTGCGCGACACGGTGATCTTTCCCGGAGCGCTGGCGCCCATCACGGTGGGGCGGCCCAGCTCCGTGGCGCTGGTGCAGTCGTTGGGCGAAAACCGAAAGCTGGCCGTGGTTTCGCAACTCGATCCGCGCGTGGATACCCCCGGGCCGGAGGACTTGTACCAGGTAGGAACCGTTTGCGTGATGCACAAAGCCATCCGCGTGCCGCGGGACAACCTGCTGCTGTTTTGCGAAGGGACCGAGCGCATCCGCACGCGAAAATTCACGGTGACGGAGCCGTTTTTGCGGGCGCAGGTGGAGCGCATTCCGGACGTCGAGCCGGAAATCACGCCCGAGGTGGAGGCGCTGCGGCAGAACGTCGTGAGCCTGTTTCAGCAGATCGTGACGGGGTCGCCCAACCTGTCGGACGATCTGCTGGCCTCGGTGGGGCAGATCACGGAGGCCGGGCGCCTGGCCGATTTCGTGGCCGGCAACGTCCCGTCGCTCAGCCCGGCGGAGCGGCAACAATTGCTCGAGCAGCCCGATGGCGCGACGCGGCTGAACATCATACACCGCCACCTGACGCGCGAGCTGGAACTGCTCGAGCTGCGCGGGCGGATCCAATCGCAGGTACAGGGACAGCTCTCGCAGAACCAGCGCGAATTCTACCTGCGCGAGCAGTTGAAGGCCATTCAGAAGGAGCTGGGCGAGGGCGACGAATCGACGCGCGATACCGAGGACCTGCGCAAGAAACTGGAAGCCGCGGGAATGCCGGAGGAGGTCAAAGCCGAAGTCTTCCGGGAGTTGCAGCGGCTCGGGCGGATTTCCCCGGCGTCGCCCGAGTACGGCGTGGCGCGAACCTACCTGGAGTGGATGTCCAACCTGCCGTGGAGCGTCTCCTCGGGCTCTCAGGTGGACGTGAAGCGCGCGGCCCAGATCCTCAACGAAGACCATTACGACCTGGAAAAAGTGAAGGAACGCATCCTCGATTACCTGGCCGTCTTGCAACTGCGGCCGGTGCTCAAAGGACCCATCCTGTGCTTCGTGGGGCCTCCGGGCGTGGGGAAGACTTCCCTCGGCCGATCGATCGCTCGGGCGCTGGGGCGCAAGTTCGCGCGCATCTCGATGGGCGGGATGCACGATGAGGCGGAGATTCGCGGGCACCGCCGCACGTACATCGGGGCGCTGCCCGGGCAGATCATTCAGTCGCTGCGGCGGGCCGGGACCAACGACCCGGTATTCATGCTGGACGAAGTAGACAAGCTGGGCCGCGATTTTCGCGGCGACCCGGCTTCGGCGCTGCTGGAAGTGCTCGATCCGGAGCAGAATTACACCTTCCGCGACAACTACCTCGACGCGCCCTTCGATCTTTCCAAAGTCCTGTTCATCACCACGGCCAACGTGCTCGATCCGGTTCCGGGCGCGCTGCGCGACCGCATGGAAATCCTCTCGCTCGAAGGCTACACCGAGTTGGAGAAGGTCATGATTGCGTTCCGCTACCTGGTGCCGCGGCAGACCGGGGAAAACGGGCTCGATGGCGAAGGCGATATTCATTTCAGCGACGAGTCCGTGCGCTTTCTGATCCGGCGTTACACGCGCGAAGCGGGTGTGCGCAACCTGGAGCGTGAGATCGGGACCATTTGCAGGAAACAGGCGCGGCGCATCGCCGAGGGCACCCGCGAAAAGACCGAAGTGACGCCCGAGACGGTGGAGAAGGACCTGGGCGCGCCGCGGTTCCGCACCGATACGGAAGTGGCCGAGCGCACGCGCCGGCCCGGAGTAGCGGTAGGGCTGGCGTGGACTCCGGTGGGCGGCGACGTGCTGTTCGTCGAGGCCGGACGCATGCCGGGCGGCAACAAGGGGCTGATCATGACCGGGCAGCTCGGCCCGGTGATGCAGGAATCGGTGCAGGCGGCGCTGACCTGGGTGCGCGCAAATGCAGCCAAGTGCGGCATCGATCCCGACGTTTTCAAGACCAGCGATATTCACATTCACGTGCCGGCGGGCGCCATCCCCAAGGATGGGCCTTCGGCCGGCATCACCATGGCCGCGGCGCTGCTCTCCATGCTGACCGAACGGCGCGTGCGCCCGAATCTCGCCATGACCGGCGAGATCACCCTGACCGGACAGGTGCTGCCGGTGGGCGGCATCAAGGAAAAGGTGCTGGCGGCCAAACGCAGTGGCGTGCGCGAGGTGATCCTGCCGTTCGAGAACGAGGTCGACGTGCGCGAGGACCTCAAGAGCGAGCAGATCGGGGACGTGACCCTCCACTACGTGAAGTCCATGGAGGAAGTGGTGGATCTGGCGCTGGAGAAGTAGGGCCGGCTACCACCGGATCCCGCGCGCCTTCATCTCGCTTTCGATCTGCGCGGCGGACTGGAACTGCACCGCGTCGATCCCCAGGCGGCGCGCCGCATCCACAAACTCCGCGATGTCGTCCGTGTAAAAGCACTCTTCGGGACGGCACTCCGCGCGCTCGATGGCCGCCAGGTAGATCTCCGGCTGCGGTTTCGCGGCCTTCACTTCGTAGGAGAGGATCCTCTCGTGGAAGTGGCGCAGCAAGGGATAGGCGGCCCACACCATTTCGAAATGAATGGCGTTGGTGTTGGAAAGCAGAAGCAGCCGGTAGCGCGCAGCGAGGCCTTCCAGCAGGCTCTCCGGGACCAGCGTCTCACTGAAGATGCAGTTCCAGATTTCGCAGAAGCCATCGTAGTCCACCCTCAGGTCGAGCAGGCGGCAGAGTTGCGCGACGAAATCGCGGGGCTCCAACCGGCCGGTTTCAAACGGCGCCACCAGGCCGCTGGCGCCGATGCGCCTCCGAATCTCGGCCACGTCGTAGGGACACACACCCTCGAGCGCGCTGTACCCGCGTTTGAAATCGAAATGGATGATGACTTTGCCGAGATCGAAGATGATGGCTTTGTACATCAGTAACGGCGCTGCTCCCGCCACATCTGGAACCAGGCCCCGAGCACCGCAATCCACGAGGCGACGGACAGCCATAGCGCTCGGCCAGCCTCGCCGGGCACGAAACGATACCCGCTCAAGAAGTAGCCTTTGACCATGAAGACGGCCACCGCGAGGCTCCAGATCAGGAAGAGGGCCCGCCATTTGCCCAGAACCGCCAGGGCGACGGCGGCGAACCCGAAAAGCGCGCTGAAAAAGACGACGAGAATCAGAGTCGAACCGGTCCACGGCAACATGCCCAGGTGCAGGTTCCCGGCGCGGGACAACAGGGCCAGGCCCGAGACTGCGATCAGAAACAGTGCCAACAACACGTGAAACAGAACACTGAACAAGCGTAACAGCGCCTTCACCGCCGCCACTCCGGATACCTCCTCACCGAAAACGGAACCGCTATTCTAACAGGTAACTCGGAGCCGCGTATCCGGTTCGGGGAATGGGGAGGCTACCGCTCGCTCCCGCTCGCGGTCGGCAACCTCCGGCCCGCCGGCTATTTCTTCATTGCCTGTTCGGTCGTCTTGGGTTTAGGAGCCGCCGGCGGCGCCGGCTTGGGATTCCAAAACGCGGGGTCGGCACTGGCGATCTCGTCCGGGGGATAGCTCAACTGCGGCCGGAGCCGGTGGATTTCCCAATTGCTCATCGAGATCGTGTTTTGGGTGACCCTCATCAGGTTCTGGTATGCCTGGGACGCCAGCGCGTTCGGCAGTGCCGCGGCCCCAGCGTCCATCTCCGCCCAAGACTTGTAATAGATCGCGACGAAGATGGCGGGCGTGCCGGTCGAGGATTCCGAGACCAACACGGTCACCGGCGGCGAGATCTTCGCAAGTTCGGCCTGGAACGGTTTCCAGGCGTCTATATATTGGAAATTCGCGCCCGGCTTCACGTCCAGCCTGAGCGTCCGAATCCACCTGGTCTGGCCGACCATTTTATAGAGTTCCGCGGCGCTGGATGGCGGATGCACGCTGAGGTCCCAGCGGCGATGCCGGAGTTGGTTGTAGCCCGATGCCGAGTAGCTCGAGATATCGCGCATGAGCTTGTCGCCCATCGGCCCGAGCCCCTCTTTCAGCGCCTTCTGGAAGGCCCCCATGCCGGTTTCGACGGCCGCATAATTCTCCCGCGTCGAGGAGAACGAGAACCCACCAAAATCGCCGTATTCCGTGCTCATAGCGATCCAATGATCGCCCTTATATTTACGGTTGACCTCAACCAGTTTCTTGATGCTGTCCTCAAACTCCTTGCCCTTGTCTGCACGCACCTGGACCCTGGTGATGTCGAGATAGTCCGCCCCTGTCTGCGCCATCGCGCCGGCGCCCGCCAGGACAAATCCGCACACTGCTGCTAATGCCGTCTTACGCATATCCCCTCCATGTCTTGATATGAGGCGGAGATGACTGGCATTCCGGCCTCACCCAATGTGAGACAGTATACCGCGACCCGGTTGAGCATTGGCGGCAAAATGCGCCGTCATCAGAATGGTCTCGTCATGACCGCTCCAGGACGGTTGGAGCGCTGGGGGCAGGACGTTCTGAACCGCGGCGCCTAGTCGCCCGAGACCGCTTCGTACTCCCGCGCGGCCGGCCGGCTGGCCGCCAGCGCGCCGATGCTCACGTGAATCTGCGGCATCGAGCCGGTTTCGAACGCGTCCGCGATGGAGTCCAGCTTTTCGCGCAGCATCTGCCGCCGCAGCCGTGCTTCGAACTCGCGGAGCTGCTGCTCGATTCCGGTGGCCTTCTGCTTGTTGCGGATCATGTCCTCGCGGTACCGCTTCAGGAAATAGCCGATGGTCTCCACGCGGATCCGGATCGATCCGGTGGGCTTGTTCTCGTCGATATCCTTGAAGCAGAAGTACGGCGTCCCGGAGTGCTCCACAATCTCCTCCACCACCGTGTAGATGGGGGCGTCGTGGCCGCACTTGAAGCTCGAAAGCTCCAGCGCCACCAGGTTGGGATGGCGCGCCACGTACTTGGCGGCCCAGACTTTTCGGCTGGTGTTCTCGCTGTAGGAGTTCTTCCACACATCGGTGATGGCCATGGGATGCGGGATGTCGCCGGCTTCGACTTCCTCGCCGAAGAGGCGCCAGATGATGTCGTCGTCGATCGGCAGGCTGTCCTGCGCGAACACCGGGTATCCGAGCTTCTGGAACTCCTCCAGGATCTCGTGGTTCACGCCCGGATCGTTGTGATACGGGCGGCCCAGCAGCACCACGCCCAGGCGGTCTTCGCGCTCCAGTTGCTCCAGAACCTCGCGCGCGGCCCCGCGCATGGCCACGTTTTCGAAGTACGACAGCGCGCGGTAGCCCTCCTGCATGGCCCGCTTATTCTCCTCGGGCGACAGCCCCAGAATGTCCTTGAACTGTTCGAAGAGCTGCCGCTCGAGGATGTCGGGACTGGACAGATTCACGAAGGTGTCCAGGAAGAGGATGCCTTTTTCGGCGAACAGGTCGCCTTCCTTGATGAACGCCGCCTTCACCGCTTCGGGCGTAGAGGCCACGGTGGGACACGAGCGGCTGGCCTGGATGGAGTGCAGATCGCTCGTCAGGCAGTCGATCATGGGGAAGAAAATAATGTCCAGCGGTTTCTTGGCGTGCATCTTGTACAGCAGGTTGTGCACGTGCGGAATGCCCAGCTTGGACGGGAAGCAGGGGTCGATGGCGCCGCGCTTGGCGCCCTCTTTGTACAGCTCCTCGGTGGTGTAATCCGAGAACACGATGTTCTCGGCCTTGATCCCGAGCGATGTGAAATAGGCCGAGAAGACCGGCGCCTGCGAGTACATGTTCAGCACGCGCGGCATCCCGATGCGCAACTCGGAGCGCTTGCGGATCAGCGCGGCGCGCTTCTTCTGCGCGGCGGTGATCTGGATCCTGGGCGGCGCGTCGGCCACCAGCGGCGCGTCCGGCACGCGGAACACGGCCTTGGCCGCCACCTCGACCAGGTTGGGGTTCTCCTTCTTCACCTTGTCGAGGTTGCCCTTGATCTGGCGCATCTCCTCGATGTTCTCCACCGTGCCCTTTTCGCAGGTGGCGATGATGAGCCGCTGCGCGCCCGTATCCAGCGGCACCTTGGTCTTGACGGGCGGCTTGTAATCGATGTTCACCACGTTGGTCTTCACGTCGATGAACGTGCGCAGGCACTTGTTCTTGCAGAAGTAGCAGCGGGTGGCCTCGTTGCGCGTGGTCTTGTACTGGATGCTGGCGCAGCCTTCCAGGCCGATGAACGTCGTCTGGCGTCCGTTGTCCCACAGGCGCCCGGCTTCCAGCGCCCCGCCGATCGCCCCGGCCTCTCCGCAGTGCTCGTGGACGATCACGTCCGCCTGCACGTCCTTGCCCTTGAAGCGCGATTCGATGAAGTCCACCTGCGCCTTGACGGCGGCCAGGTTGTATTGCGTTCCGCCTTGCAGCAGGAAGCGGGTGCCGATCGCGGAGAGATTCGGAATCTGCGAAACGTACAGCCAGATGTTTTTCGGCAGCACGTTGCACAGCCCGGCCATGATCTCTTCGGGTTTCCATCCCTGCCGCTGGAAATCCACGATGTCGCTCTGCATGAACACCGCGCAGCCGTAGCCGAACGAAGGGAACCCCTTCGCTCCAAACGCCGTATCGGCGTACTGCTCCACCGGGACGTTGAAGCCCTGCGCCGTGGATTGCAGGAAGTATCCGTTGCCCGCCGAGCACTGGGTGTTCAGCTTGAAATCTTTCACGCGGCCGTTCTTCAGGATGATGATCTTGATGTCCTGGCCGCCCACGTCGCAGATCACGTCCACATCGTCGTAGAAGTGCAGCCCCGCCTCGGTGTGGGCCACGGTCTCCACCAGTGCGGCGTCGGCGCCGATCACGTCCTTCAGGATGTCCTTCGCGTAGCCGGTTGTGCCGACCCCCAGGATCTTCAGGTCCGCGCCCTGGTCGCGAACCTGCCGGTCGAGCTTCTGCAAAACCTCGATGGTGTCCTCGATGGGGTTGCCCTTGGAAAGCTGATAGGTCTTGGCGAGGATCCGGCGCTCTTTGTCCTTGGAAAGCAGCACCGCCTTGGTGGAAGTCGAGCCACCGTCGAGTCCGACGAAGCCTTCCACCACATCGCCCGGCTGGAAGGTAGCGGGGACGAATTTCTTGGTGCGGTATTTGCGTTTGAAAGCCGCCAGATCGTCCTCGTCCTTGGCCAGGCCGCCTCCGCCGCCGCGCTTGGCCTTCTCTTCCTCGCGCCCGGTGGTGACATACCACTCCAGCTTGTCCAAACCGATATACTGCCCTACGCCG
Source organism: Bryobacteraceae bacterium (assembly GCA_035638575.1). Lineage (GTDB taxonomy): Bacteria > Acidobacteriota > Terriglobia > Bryobacterales > Bryobacteraceae > DASQZT01. Next base: position 15,180 of record DASQZT010000013.1, on the reverse strand, counting down.
TCGTCTTCGGCCTTGCCGAATTCCACCGAGCCGATGGCGGCGAAGTACTGCGCGTTGTCCGGGGTCTTGATGAGATCCTGCGGCGCGACGCCCTCCGGCAGCGGCGTGTTGCGCTCCTCCCAGATCTTCGGGATGTTGCTCTTCCAGCAGTCCCGCATGCCCTTGATGTAGCAGTTGGGACCGCCCAGCAGCAGTACGACCGGTTGCAGCGTGTTGCCGCGAGTCAGCACCGAGAGGTTCTGCATCACGATGGCTTCGAACAACGAGGCCATCAGCTCGTCGGGCGGGACGCCCATCTTTTGCAAGCCGTTGATGTCCGTTTCGGCGAAGACGCCGCACTTGCCTGCCACGGGATGAAGCTTGATCCCCTTGTAGCCCATCTCGCAAAGCTGGTCGCCGGGAATGCGCAGCTTGGCGTTGATCTTGTCGATCACGGCCCCGGTGCCGCCGGCGCACTTGTCGTTCATCGACGGAATCTTTTTCTTGCGCCCGGTTTCCGGATCGGTTTTGAAGATGATGATCTTGGCGTCCTGGCCGCCCAACTCGATCACCGAGCCGCACTCCGGGTACATGCGCTCCACGGCGAGCGAAACCGCGTTCACTTCCTGGACGAATTTCGCGCCCAGGAACTTGCCCAGGTTGTTACCGCCCGAACCGGTGATGAACATGCGCGAGTTCTCGGCCGCGAAGCCGTCGATTTCCACTTCGAAGCGCTTCAGAAACTCGAGGACCTTTTCGGGTTGCTTGGTGTCGTGGCGCTGGTAGTCCTGCCAGAGGATCTGGTCGGTTGCGGCATCGATCACCACCGATTTCACGGTAGTCGAGCCAACGTCCATTCCGATGAGGAAGTTTCTATGCATGATGATCTCGCTCAATTCGCGCGAGCCTGTTCCGCCTTCATCCTCTCCGCCACATGCATCACGAAATTCGCCGCCGCGCCCACCACGCCCTTGGTGTGCGGCACCTGGTACAGCGGCCGCTTGGTCTCCGGGTGCGCATCCACCCAGACGCGGCACTGGTCCAGCCGCAGGCCGGTTCGCTCCAGGGTCTCGGCGAATTCCTTCTTGGCCTTGTTCTTGGCTTCGCCCAGCGCCATCTGCACGCGGCTGTGCGCGTTGATCTCGCCTTCGCCCGACGTCTCGACGGGGAGGTAGATCATGTCTTTGTAGTTCGAGACCACAGCCGACTGCGCGCCGTCGGACTGCGTGGAAGGCATGCAGCCGAACGGCTTGAGGGAGAGGACCATGTGCGCCAGGTCCTTGTTGGAGTAGTAGATGTTCTTGGCGACTTCCAGGTGGCCCTCGCCGCCGCCCGCGCGCGAGTTGTAGAACGGGTGCCCCAACCGCTGCAACTCGTATTGATCCGCGAGGTGGTGTGCGATTCCGCCCAATGCGTGGACAATCTTGTGGTACTCGCTCTTGAAGATCGCCTCCGCCAGCTTCAGCTTGGCCACTTTCTGGCGATAGCCGAACTCGATCTTCGCGCGGGAACCCAGCTTCCACAGCGGCGGCAATACCGCGCCCTCCTCGAGCCCCTTGAAGTCTTTGTACTTCTGCACGACCTGGTGGATCATGTACATGATCCAGGTGCCGATCGGCTCCACCAGCACCTGCGCGCCCTCGCGCTGCAGGAAGTTGAACATATTGAAATTGCCGTCGCCCTCGGTGGTCTGGGCCCAGAATTCGCCGGTGATCTTCACGATGGGCTTCACGCGCAAGCGGTCGATTTCGATCTCGTCGAAGCGGTCGCGGCAGCGCTCCAGGGTCGGAACGTAGTCGTCGCCCTTGATCTGGTTCACGAACTTGCCGATGTACTCCGCTGTGTCCGAGAAGCCGCCCAGGTACCTGGCCATGCCGCCCTCGAGCTTCCACGGCCGCTTCTTGCGGAACACCTCGTGGAGGTAATCCATGTTCTCGTCCAGGACGCGGTCGGTTTCGCCGGCGCTCACTTCATACGGCCGGAGGGCATAGGCGACTTCGTTCATCACGTCGCCGCAGTTCAGGGCGTTGAGGATGCCCAGGAAGAAATCGAGATTCATCTCCAGGCCGGCCTCGGCGTCGGACTGGCTCAAGCCGCCGGATTGCTGGAACAGGAGCACGCGAAAACCGTCGAAACCGGCGTTGCGCAGCGCCAGCCGATACTCGGCCTCGTACATGCCGAAGCGGCACGGTCCGCAGGCGCCGGCGGTGAAGAACACGTAGCGGTCGATGATCTCCTGTTTGGGAATGCCCTGCTCTTCGAGGCTCTGCAAATACTGGACCAGGTTTCCAACGGTAAAATAGGTCGGGTTGCACTGGCCGTTGTTGCCGTACTCTTTGCCCATCTGGAAGGCCCGCACGTTGGGAGTGGGGACAGCTTCGGCACGGTATCCCAGGCCCTCGAGCGCCCCATGCACGAGTTTTTCATGCTTCCATGTCAGCCCGCCGAAGAGCAGCGTGGTGTTGGCCCGCTGGTCTTTGGTGAACGGCTTTTCCTGGGGCCGTTTGAAGTGATGCACCTCACGCTTGGCCAGGCCGGCTTCCCGCTCCAGGCGGGCGCGCTCCTCGGCGAGGCGTTGCTGGATGACATTCTCGACCGAGCCGATCTGAACGAGGTTCGGAGACGGTGTGCTCTTGGGGGGGACAGTCTGAGTGCTCATTGAGTGCTTCCTTTCCCAGTTTGAGGTCATCATGCCGGTTTAACCAATTGAAAGAAATGGGTATCCATCGAATGGCGACTATCCAATCGGAATGGGGGAATTGACGGGGTGAGCGGGAGGCAAATTCCGTGGGCGTGGCGGCCGAAAATCGGCTCGCAGCCGGTCGAAGCCGCTCCATTTGTGAGCGTGCGAACATTCCTGCGCCTGCTCGGATCGGTGTATTTGATCGCTTTTACTTCTTTCGGCATTCAAGCCATGGGGCTCGTCGGATCGCGCGGGATTCTGCCCGTCGGCGACTACCTGAAGGCGGTGCGCGAGGCCCTGGGCGGCGCGGCGTATTGGAATGCCCCGACGGTTCTCTGGCTGAACTCCGGCGACGGCGCTCTGCGGGCGGTGTGGATCGCCGGCGCCCTGTGCGCGCTGGCGGCGATCCTCGGACGATGGCAGCGCGCCGCGTTGGCCGTCTGCCTGGTCTTGTGGCTTTCGGTGTGCGTCGCCGGGCAGGACTTCCTGTCGTTTCAATGGGACGTGCTGTTGCTGGAGGCCGGCTTTCTGGCGATCTTCGCGGATTCCTCCGCGGTCCGCGTGTGGCTGTTCCGCTGGCTGATTTTCCGTTTGATGTTCTTCAGCGGCGTGGTCAAATGGTCGAGCGGCGACCCGGCCTGGCGCGACCTCACCGCGCTGAGCTATCACTACGAAACCCAGCCGCTGCCGACGCCGCTCGCCTGGAGCCTGTACCAGTTGCCGATCGGGTTCCAGAAGGCGTCGACGATCCTGGTCTTCGTGGTGGAGCTGATCGTGCCCTTCCTGTTCTTTGCGCCGCGGCGCGTGCGCCGCCGGGCCGCGTGGATTACGATCGCGTTCCAACTGCTGATCCTGCTCTCCGGCAATTACACTTTCTTCAACTTCCTGACGATCTTCCTCGCCCTGTGGCTGTTCATCGAGCCCGACTGGTCGAAGCGCGGCGTGCCGCACCGCGCCGCCAGCATCGGTCTCGCCGTGTTCATCGGTGTGGTGAGCGGGCTGCTGTGCCTGGAACTGTTCTCCGTGGATCTCCCACCCGGGGGAGCACAGATTCTGCATGCCGTCTCGCCGTTGCGGATCGTGAATTCGTACGGGCTGTTCGCGGTGATGACGACCGCGCGGCCGGAGATCATTGTCGAAGGCTCAAACGATGGTGAGAACTGGCAGGCCTACGAGTTCCGCTACAAGCCCGGCGGCCTGAACCGCGCCCCGCCGATCGTGGCACCGCACCAGCCGCGGCTCGACTGGCAAATGTGGTTCGCGGCGCTGGGGACCTATCAGCAGAATCGCTGGTTTGTAGGCTTCATGATGCGGCTCTTGCAGGGTGAGCCAACCGTGCTCCGCCTGTTGCGCTCCAATCCATTTCCGAACGCGCCGCCGGAATACGTGCGCGCCCGGTTGTACCTCTACCACTTCACGCATTCCGGCGAGCGCGGCTGGTGGACCCGCGAAGAACGCGGCGCGTACTTCCCGGTAGTGAGCTTGAAATAAAGGGGGCACTTCAGCCGGCGTCCTCTCCGCGCTTGAGCCTTCGGCCCACGGAGAGTCTGCTGGAAACAGTTATGCTGCGGAAACAAGCTGTTGTCCAGATGGCGGTAGTCCTTAGGATTGTTCGTCACGAGCGGCGCCGACAGAACCAGGGCGGTGGCCGCTATCCACGCATCGGCCGAACTCATTTGACGTCCCTTGCGCACGCTCTCGTTCCGGACCGCAGCCCAAGTAGAACACAACAGCTGTCAGAATGGAGTACCGAGAAGTCTGCCAAATACGCTTCCAGCACATCGCATTTTCGCGGCCCCAGTTCGCATCCAGCGCCCCCTGGCGCATCTCGGCGAGAGTCATGAACGAGACGACCAACTCAGACCCCCGAATGATGCCCACGTAGCGCGGCGCGAATTCCGGGTGCCACTTGAAAACATAGCTGGCTACGTCCGTGTCAACGACGAGTCTTGCGATCGCCATCGGAGGAGACGTCAAGGCGGCGCTGCTCATAGATGAGGTGCACGAAGGCTTCGGATTCCTCCGCTGATCCCGGGTCGATATGGCTCAACAGGCGATCCAGAGAGAATGAGCCGGCACGAACCAGATTGGGCGGATCTTTGACGGGATGCGAGGGCACACGATCCATCTTAATTACCATTCTAGCGCCGGCCGGAAGCCACCCGTCGGCAGTCGCTTACCCCAGCCCCGGAATTCCTCCCAGCGTCTTCGCCAGCCTTACCGCGCGCAGTATGGCCTGCACCACGGCCTCCGCCGCGGCGACGCCGAGCGTGTTGATGTCGGCCCGCTGGCTGCCGATGGAGAGGGCGAAAGTGGTGTCGCCGTCCATCAGCGTGTTGACCGGGTAAATGGCCCGTGCCTGGCCGAGGCTGGCGAATTGCGCGAGCTTGGTGGCTTCCACTTTGGAGAGCCTGGCATTGGTCGCGACTACCGCCAGCGTAGTGTTGAGACGGACCAGGCCCGCGGGCGCATGTTGCTTTACTACTTCCTCCGCGTTGGCGAAATCGCGGCTGCCGGGCGCCTTGCGGGCGCCGGCCACGATCTTGCCCGTGGAGGGGTCGCGCACATCCCCGAACGCGTTCACCACCACCAGGCCGGCAACCAGGACGCCTCCGGGCAGTGTGACGGTGAAGGAGCCGACACCCGATTTCATGGCCTGCTTCATGCCCAGCGCTTTGCCCACCGTCGCCCCGGTTCCAGCGCCTACCGAGCCCTCCGCCACCGCGTCCGTGGTGGCCGCCGCCGCCGCCGCTTCGCCCATCGCCAGGTTGGGGCGCACGTGCGATTTTCCGATGCCCAAGTCGTACAGGATAGCGGCAGGCACGATCGGAATTCTTCCCGCCGGGGTCTCCACGCCCGCGCCGCGCTTCTCCAGGTAGCGGCGGACGCCCGAGGCCGCTTCCAGCCCGAAGGCGCTCCCGCCGGCCAGCAGGATGCCGTGCGCCACGGGATCGACGTGCAGCGGATCGAGCGCCGTGGTCTCTTGCGTGCCGCTGGCGGAGCCGCGAATGTCCACGCCTCCCACCGCGCCCTGCTCGAACACGATAGCGGTGCAGCCCGTGATCGCCTCGAAATCGGATACGTGCCCGACGCGGATGCCGGGGATGTCGGTGAGTCCTTTCATCGCGGTTGCGGCCTGTCTGGCACTAATATGGTAGCATCGAGATTACGGGGACCGACCTAACTTGCTGGATCTGTTGAAAGAGCCTGTTCTCGCCGTTCAGGAGTTCTTTTTCCTCGCCGGAAGGGCCTTCCGAAACATCCTGCGCAGCCCGCATTACGGGGATGACATCATCCTGCAGATGGACAACATCGGGGTTGGCAGCCTGGTGATCGTGGCCATGACCGGCTTCTTCAGCGGGGCGGTGATGGCCTTGCAAATGTCGCGCGCGCTCGCGACCTACGGCTCTATCAGCAAGACCGGCACGCTGGTCTCTCTCACCCTGGCGCGCGAACTCGGACCGGTGCTGAGCGCCATCATGGTGGCGGGCCGCAACGCTTCGGGCATCGCCAGCGAGCTCGGATCGATGAAGGTGACCGAGCAGATAGACGCCATGCGCGCCCTGGGCACCGACCCGATTCAAAAGCTGGTGACGCCGCGCCTGATCGCGACCCTGGTGATGCTGCCGCTGCTGACCGTGATCGCCGATTTTGTCGGCATGTTCGGCGGGTTCATCATCGCCGAGTGGTTCCTGGGGCTCTCCTCCAAGCAGTACTGGACCTCGGTGTGGCAGGCCCTGTCGTGGAACGACGTGGTGCAGGGCGGAATCCTGAAGCCGGGGGCCTTCGCCATCATCATCTCGCTGACCGGCTGCTTCTACGGACTGCGAGCCACGGGCGGCACGCAGGGCGTGGGCCGCGCGACCACGCAGGCCGTGGTGGCCTCCATCACGCTGGTCTTCATCGTGGACCTCCTGATCACCAAGTTCATACTCTGGTTCGTCGGGGGCACTGGATAAGTCATGCCCGGCAACGCGCTCCCTTCGATCCTGCGGTTCGAAAACGTCACCGTCTCGTTTGATGGCGTGGAGGCGCTGTCCGGCGTGTCGTTTGAAGCCTTCGAAGGGGAGTCGCGCGTGATCCTGGGAGCGGCCGGCAGCGGAAAAACCGTGCTGCTGAAAACCGCGCTGGGGCTGGCGAAGCCGGATTCCGGCAAAGTCTACGCCTTCGGAAAAGACCTCACCGTGATGCGCGAGCGCGCGCTGTTCGACATCCGCAGCAAAATCGGCATGCTGTTTCAGGAGAGCGCGCTGTTCGATTCGCTCAACATCGAGGAGAATGTCGCCTATCCGCTGCTGAACCAGCCGTCCGTCCACTGCCCTAAGGAGCAGGTGCATCCGCGGGTGGCGCAGGCGCTGGAGTTCGTGGAGCTTGGGGATACCCTGGAAAAGTTTCCGAGCGAGCTTTCGGGCGGCATGCGGCGGCGCGCGGCCATCGCGCGGGCCGTGGTGACCGAGCCCCCGCTGGTCCTCTACGATTCGCCCACGGCCGGCCTGGATCCCATCACCGCTCACACCATCATGCAGTTGTTGATCAAGGAGCGCGATACGGCCCAGACCACCACCCTGGTGGTGACGCAGCGGTATCAGGACGGAAATCTGATCGCGAATTTCCGCTACAATTCGGAGCTGAGGCGCCTGGAGCCGGCCCGGAACGGGGCGAAACAGAAAATGCGCACCACGTTTATGGTCCTCCGCGAAGGCCGCCTGGTATTTGAAGGGGACCAGGACCGGCTGGAATTATCCAAGGACCCCTATATTTCCAAGTTCGTCAAGAAGCGAGTATAGAACCATGGCGGATCGCAGCAAAGTGCGATGGGCGCAGTTGAAGGTCGGGGTGGTGGGACTGGCCGGGTTCCTCATCCTGTTCGTGCTCGTCTTCCTGCTCACCAGCTCGAAGGGCCTTTTCCAGCGCAACGCCGTGCTGCGCACCTACATGGACGATGCATCCGGGATTGCCGATGGCAGCGTGGTGCGGCTGAACGGCTACACCGTCGGCTACCTGGACGAGGTGATCCTCACGAATTCACGCGATCCCAAACGGGCCGTGGAATTCGACATGAGGGTGAAGAGCGAATACCTAAAGCAGATCCCGGTGGATTCGACCGTGTCCATCACCGCCGCCAACCTGCTGGGGGACAAGTTCCTCAACATCACGCGGGGCCAGGACCAGAGGGCCGTGAAAGAGGGCGATGAGATCAAGAGCTTACTGGTGCAGGACATCCCCGAGCTCATGGCGCAGAGCGCCAACATGCTGAACTCGTTCCAGACCATCATCAACCGCGTAGACTCGCTGCTGGCGGGCGTGGAGGCCGGCAAGGGCAATATCGGCCTGTTTCTCAAAGACGACGAGCTGTACGCCAGGCTGACCGGGATCGAAAATGAAATGCAGCTTCTGCTGAACGAGATCCACACCGGGCGCGGCACCATCAGCAGACTGATTCACGACGACGATCTGTACCAGGATGTGCGCGCCCCGTTGCACCGTATCGACGCTATCCTGGCGGACATTCAGGGCGGCCAGGGGACCGCGGGCAAGCTGCTGAAGGACCCGGCGCTGTTCGACGAGCTGCAGAAAACCACGGCGGAGATCCGCGGCCTGATCGCCGACGTGAACGCCGGCAAGGGCACCGCGGGCAAGCTGCTCAAGAGCGACGAGCTGTCCAACCGGCTGAACGACCTCATCGCCAAGCTCTCGGGCACCATGGACAAGATCAACTCGGGCCAGGGCACACTGGGCCAGTTCATGGTGAATCCGCAGCTTTACGAATCGTTGGACCAGGTGACGCGCGAGTTCCAGTCGCTGGCCAAGGACATGCGCGCCAATCCCAAGAAATTCCTCACCATCCGGCTGACCCTGTTTTGAAACCCCGAAAACAACTGGTGGTGAATGCTGACGATTTCGGCTTCACGCCGGATGTGAACGCGGGCATCGTGGAGGCGCATCGGAACGGCATCCTCACCGCCGCCACCCTGATGGCCAACGGAGCGGCTTTTGAAGACGCCGTGCGGCTGGCGGGAGAGACGCCGTCCCTGGATATCGGGTGCCACCTGGTGCTGGTCGGCGGGCTCTCCCTGGTGACCGGACGAGCCTTGCCCCCGACCGTGGCTCAACTGTTGGCGGCCATGGCGCGGCGCGAGATTCGCGTGTACGACGAATTGGCCGCGCAGGTGCGGCACATCGTCGCCGCCGGAATCCGGCCCACCCACCTCGATACGCACAAGCACGTGCACCTGGCGCCCCCGGTGCTCGACGCCGTGGCGCGGCTGAGCGAAGAGTTCGGCATTCGCTGGGTGAGGCGGCCGTTCGATTTCCCCCTGAACGCGATGAGCGGCATGGTTCCGCGCTTCGAGCGCCTGACCAGCGGCGCAATGGGCCTGCTGCGGCGGCGATTCCATCGCGTGTTGGCGAAACACGGATGCCGGACCACCGACCATTTCGCGGGCTTTCAGATCACCGGCCGGTTCCGCGCCGCGGAGCTGGTGGCGCTGCTCGGCGTGCTGCCGGCGGGGAGCACGGAGCTGATGTGCCACCCGGGACGTTGCGGCGAGGCGCTGCGCAAAGCGCGCACGCGCCTGAAGGAGAGCCGCGAGCGGGAGCTCGAGGCCCTGCTGGCGGCGGAGGTGCGGGCCGCGGCGGAGGCCAACGGGATCGACCTGGTGAATTACCGGGCGCTCGAGGAATGAACCCGGCCGCACCGGAACGGTAGTAAGGTAATCGGTGATGACGTTTCTGAAATCGGTCGTTGCTTCCCTTTTGGGCGTGACTTGCTTCGCCGCGGAGCCGCACACGTTTCAAGTGCGGGATGGCCATTTTGCGCTCGACGGCAAGCCCTTCCTGATCGTCTCCGGCGAGATGCACTACCCCCGCGTTCCCCGTGCCTACTGGCGGGCGCGCTTCAAAATGGGCAGAGCCATGGGGCTGAACGCCGTCACCACCTACGTCTTCTGGAACGTGCACGAGCCGGAGCCCGGCGTCTACGACTTCAGCGGCCAAAACGATATCGCCGAGTACCTCCGCGAAGCGCAGCAGGAAGGCCTCTACGTGATTCTGCGGCCCGGCCCTTACGTTTGCGCCGAGTGGGAGTTGGGCGGTTTTCCCGCGTGGCTGCTGAAGGACCACGCCCTCGTGCTGCGCAGCACCGATCCGAAATTCATGGAGCCCACGGTGCGTTGGCTGGCCCGCCTGGGGAAGGAGGTCGCGCCTTTCGAGATCGGCAACGGCGGACCTGTCATCGCGGTGCAGGTGGAGAACGAATACGGCTCGTTCGGCAGCGACCGCGCCTACATGGAACAGATCCGCCGCGCGCTGGTGAGCGCGGGCTTCACCAAGTCCCTGCTCTACACCGCGGATGGCCCCGAACAGTTGCCTGCCGGCGCGTTGCCCGGAATGCCGGCGGTGATCAATTTCGGTCCGGGCGGCGCGGAAAGAGGCTTCGCGGCGCTTCGGAAGTTCCGGCCGGAAGGGCCGTTCATGAACGGCGAATACTGGGCCGGATGGTTCGACAATTGGGGCGGCAAACACGCGGCGACCAATGGCGCCCAGCAGGCCGCGGAACTCGGCTGGATGCTGCGCAAAGGCTACTCCGTGAGCATTTACATGTTCCACGGCGGCACCAGCTTCGGCTGGTTGAACGGCGCCAACAGCAACGGCAAGGACTACCAGCCCGACGTCACCAGCTACGATTACGATTCCGCCCTCGATGAAAGCGGGCGGCCGGCGCCGAAGTACAGCACGTTTCGCGATGCCATCGCCAACGCAACCAGCACAACACCTCCCGCCGTGCCCGCGGTGCCGGCGCCCATTGCGCTGCCGGCTTTCCCGCTTGCCGAAGCAACATCCCTTTGGCAAAACCTGTCGGGGCCCGTGCGCTCCGCCGATCCGCTCTCGATGGAGGATCTGGGGCAGGCGTATGGCTACATCCTCTACCGCGCGCAGGTTCACGGGCCGGCTTCTGGCGAGCTGGTGATCGAAGACCTCCACGACTACGCCGTCATTTACGTGGATGGCCGGCCCGCCGGCACACTCGACCGGCGCCTGGCACAAAATCGTATGCGGCTCGAGATCAAGGGAGGGAATGCGCGTCTCGACATTCTCGTGGAAAACACCGGGCGGGTGAACTTCACCACGGTGATCCGGGGCGAGCGAAAAGGCATCACGAAACAGGTGACGTACGCGGGAGCGCGCCTCACGGGTTGGGACGTGTACCCGCTTCCCATGAGCGAGCCGGCGCGTCTTCCCTTTCAAAAAGCTCCCTGCCAGGGCCCGTGTTTCTACCGCGCGCGATTCGATGTGGCGAATCCCGCGGACACTTTCCTCGACGTCGGCTCGCTGACCAAGGGACAGGTCTGGCTGAACGGGCGCGCGCTTGGCCGGGTGTGGAGCATCGGCCCGCAGCGTACGCTTTACGTGCCCGGCCCGTGGCTTCGGAAGGGCGCGAATGAAATCGTGGTCTTCGATCTCGGCGGCGGAGAAGGGCGGACGCTTCGCGGCTTGGAGAAGCCTGTTCTGAATAGCGTTACTCGATGACGTGGCGCCGCCTCACTTGAGGACGTCGGAAAGCGCGGCCTCCAGTTGCGGGAAGCGGAAGCGGAAGCCGGCGGCCTCGGCTTCTTTCGGCTGCACACGCTGGCTGGCCAGCAAGATGGCGGACATCTCGCCGAACAGCAGGCTCAGCGCGAGTTTCGGAACCGGAAACAAGGCCGGGCGATGCAGGGCGGAAGCCAGCGCGCGCGTAAAATCGGCATTCATCACGGGGGAGGGCGCGGTTCCGTTCAGGGCCCCGCGCACCGGTTTTTCAGCGGCGAACTGGTACAGGTCCACGAGGTCCTGCAGGTGGATCCATGGCATCCACTGCCGGCCGTCGCCCAGTTTCCCGCCCACACCCATTTTGAACGGGGGCAGCATGCGCAGGAGCGCGCCGCCGCGCGCACCCAGGACAAGCCCGGTTCTCACGCGCACCACCCGCATACCCAACCCCTCGGCGGCGCAGGCCTCGTTCTCCCACGCCTGGCAAACCTCGGCCAGATAATCGCTGCCCGGAGCGGAGGATTCCACCAGGATGTCGTCGCCGCGCGAGCCGTAGTACCCCACCGCCGATGCGCAGATCAGGGCCTGCGGCCGCCGCTCGAGCTTGGACAGCGCAGCCACCAGGTTGCGCGTGCCGGTCACGCGGGTTTCGCGGATCAGCCGCTTGGCCTGATCGGTCCACCGCTGCGCCACCGGCTCGCCCGCGAGATGAATCACGGCGTCGGCGTCGCGCAGGCTGTCCGCGGGCGGTTCGCCCTTCAAGCAATCCCACGCGGACAGCCGGACGCCCGCCGGCAGGTTGGTTCCGGCGTGGCGGCTCAGCACGTGCAGCGAGTGGCCCTCCCCGGCCAGCGTCTTCATGAGGCGCCGCCCGATGAATCCCGAAGCTCCCGTAATCGTGATGTTCACTGCGCGCTTACACCCCTCATCCGATGATACCTTCTGTGCCACGGTTACAATAAATACGAGCATGAGGGCCTGGAACCGCGCAAAGCTGTTGTGGAGCTACCTCGCGCGCCGCGCCACGGTCCCGGCGCTGCCCGTCGAGTACATCGTCGAAACCACTGCCAAGTGCAACCTGTACTGCCCGATGTGTCCGCGCGAAACCCACAAGCAGCCCAAAGCGGATATGACGGACGAGGTGTTCGAAAGTCTCGTCGCCCAATCCGGGAATACGGCCGAGCACATGATGCTGATCGGACTGGGCGAGCCGTTCATGGACCCCGGCATTTTCGACCGCATCGAATTCTGCCACCGGCACAGCATCTCCACGCTGCTTTCGACCAACGGGACGTTTCTCGACCAGGCCCTCTCCGCCCGCGTTCTGGATTCGCCGCTGGAGCAGATCACCCTGAGCTTCGACGGCGCGAAGAAGGAGAGCTTCGAGTTCTATCGCAAAGGCGCCAAGTTCGAAAAGGTGCGGGACAATTTCGTGCGTTTTGCCCGCATGAAGCATGAGCGGCGCTCGCGTCTGCAAGTGGTGGTGCAGATGGTGCGGATGGACGGAAATGCGTCGGAGGTGGACGACTTTCTCGCGTTCTGGAGCGCCGTGCCGGGCGTGGACCAGGTGCGGATCAAAGCCGATGAGACCAACCTGATGCGGCCCGATGCCGGCCACGCCGCCGCCGAATGGAAGCACCCGTGCCACTACCTCTGGCGCGGCCCGATGTACGTGAAGCAGTCGGGCGAAGTGTATCCGTGCTGCCAGAGCTACATGCTGGATGGCGCGCCCGTCGGGCACATCGGCGAACAGCCGCTGGTGGAGATCTGGAATTCCGCCGCGATGCGCGACATGCGCCGGCTGCATGCCGCGGGCCGCGCCGGCGAGATCGGCATCTGCTCGCGCTGCTGCACGACCATCCCGCATCCGGCGCTGGTGACCGGCAGCCTGATCCTGCACGGGCGGACGGTGCGCCGCCTCCTGCCCCTCATCGAGCGGCTGACTTATCTCTCCAAGCTTCCCTCGCGCCTCCTGCGGCCGCCCCACTGAGCGGCGACGTTCATCGCCTCCATTCCGCTTGCCTTCAAGGCTCCGCTGATATCATTGCTACGATTGAATCATGGCGAGCCTGGTAATCCGCAATCTGGACGAGTCGATCACGTCGCGGCTTAGCGTGCGCGCGGCTGAGCATGGGCGCTCCATGGAAGAGGAGGCGCGGGAGATCCTGGAGAATGCGCTCGATGACGACGACCTGGCCAAACTCCACCCGGCAGAGGCGATTCGGCGTCTCTTTGCGCCGCTGGGCGGAGTCGAGCTTCCGGAGATGAAGCGCGAGCCTATTCGCGAGCCGCCGGACTTCCAGTGACAATCCTCGATACCAACGTCCTTTCAGAGCTGATGAAGCAGTCGCCGGCAGACGCGGTTTCCCGCTGGATGTTGGCCCAGCCGGGACAGGAACTCTACACGACTTCGATTTCGCAAGCTGAAATCCTGTACGGCGTCGAGCTTCTTCCGCGGGGGAAGCGTCGGGGTTCCCTCGAATTGGCAGCGCGCCGGATGTTCGACAAGGTTTTTGCGGGGCGCGTTCTGATCTTCGACAGCGCAGCGGCCGAGGAGTACTCGCGAATTGCTGCCGGCCGGCGATTGCAGGGACGTCCGATCACGCATGCGGACGCACAGATCGCGGCAATTGCCCGCGCGCACGGCGCCACGCTGGCTACTCGCGATGCCGCGGACTTCGACGGCTGCGGCATTACTGTCGTGAATCCCTGGATCGCCGCGTAATCCCTACAGCGCCACCCACACCGACTTCACGTTGGTGTACTGCTCCAGCGCGTACGAGCCCAAATCGCGTCCAAAGCCGCTCTGCTTGTAACCGCCGAAGGGCGAGGCGGAATCGAAGCCGTTATACGTGTTGATCCACACCGACCCGGCTTTGATGTCGCGCGCCATGCGGTGCGCCAGCCGCACGTCGCGCGTCCAGACCGCGGCGGCGAGGCCGTACACCGTGCCGTTGGCGATGCGCACCGCCTCTTCGGCTTCGCTGAAACGGATGGCCGATACCACCGGCCCGAAGATCTCCTCGCGCGCGATGCGCATTTCCGGCTTCACCTCCGAGAAGACCGTCGGCTTCACGAAGAAGCCCCGGGCTTTGTCGCCTTCGGTATCGCGCTCGCCGCCAGCCACGAGCCGGGCGCCCTCCCGCTTGCCGGACTCCACGTAGTCCAGGATCCGGTCCATCTGCCGCGCCGAGATCTGCGAGCCCATCTGCGTCGCGGGGTCCAGCGGATTCCCCACACGCAGTTTGCGGGCCCGCGCGCCCATCTCCTCCACGAAACGGTCGTGCACTTCCGCGTGCACCAGGAGCCGCGAGGCGGCCGAGCAGACCTCGCCTTTGCCGCCGAAGATGCCCCAGAACGCGGCCTTCATCGCGGCATCCAGGTCGGCGTCCGGGAACACGATGACAGGCGACTTGCCGCCCAGCTCCAGGCTCAGCCGCTTCAGGTTCGAGACACCGGAAGCCTGCAACAGCTTGCGCGCCGTGGCGATGCTGCCGGTGAAGCTGATCTTGTCCACGTCTTCGTGCAGCGCCAGCGCCTCGCCGGTGGTCGGCCCGTAGCCCGTCACCACGTTGAGCGCGCCCTCGGGGAGTCCGGCCTCCATGGCGATTTCGGCCAGCTTCAAAGCGTTCAGCGGCGTCAGCTCCGAGGGCTTGAGCACCACCGAGCAGCCGCACGCCAGCGCCGGCGCCACCTTCCACGCGGCGATCTGCAGCGGAAAATTCCACGGCACGATCGCGCCCACCACCCCCACCGGCTCGCGCAGCGTGTAGTTGAGGAAGGGTCCGTCCACGGGAATCGTTTCGCCGTAGATCTTCCGCACCCAGCCGGCGTAATAGTGGAAGCAGTCCGCAGCCGGCGCGACGTCGGCTCCCACGGATTCGCGCAGCGTCTTGCCGTTCTCCCGCGTGATCGCCGCCGCCAGATCGTCGCGATGTTTCAGCAGCAGGTCGCCGATGGTCCACAGGATCCGCTCGCGCTTCGACGGG
>DASQZT010000012.1:0-43571 GCA_035638575.1 Bryobacteraceae bacterium | reverse complement strand
ATCCCGCACGCCTTCACCTCGATGAGCACATCATCCGCCCGCGCCAGCTTCGGCGTGGGTACTTCCATGTACTCCAATAATCCCGGACTCCTCAGCACCACCGCCTTCATGCATTGCCCCGAGCAACCAGAATTCACAATTCATCATATCCGACGCCAACCTACTTCGCACGGTCGAGAGCTCACTTCACGGACGGGGTCGGGTTGGCGATTTCGGCAGCGGAACGCACGGTGATGGTGGCGAGCGTCTCGTGCTCCTCGTGGATTCGGGCGTGCCACCGCGCGATCACCCCGAGGAAGGTAGCGGGAGGCGAGATTCCGCGTATGAGAAGGTCGGCCGCGTCGCACGATGCTTCTGCTCGCAAGCTTACCGCGCGCCCGCGGGCCAAGCGGCGATCGGGCGCCGGAAGGCGACGGAAGCCACTGCTTCGCCGAAGGGCTGGAAGCCGCGCGCCAGCAGTCGCGATTTCGGTCCGTCGCGTCCCAGCTGCGGGCGCTTCCCGGTGCCGAGAGCGCGTTTCACCTCGGCGCCCGCGGTGGGCCCATCGCGCGAGCGCGCAGAGGAAGACGAGCGAGTCGAGATTCCGCGTTTGTGGACTTGTAAGAGAACCCGGCCGGGTCGCACGACGTTGCGGCTCAACGAGGCCGCCTCGCACCCGCAGGCCAGTCGCGCGGTCGCGCGGCGGGCCCACCGGACGACGAGCCTACAGCACCTCACGGAGGCCAATCGCGCGCGCGGCGATCTCGTCCAGCGGAACCCGCCTCACTGATTCGTCGATGACATGAGTCCTTATCTCGACTTCGCCCAACAGACCGCCCTTCCGCACATCCTCCGTTAACCCATCGAGACACGCGAGGCTATTGCTCGGCACCACTCCCCGCCAGTGCCGGATCACAAACCCGTCGTCGTCATACTTCGAGGGCCCTGATCAAATACACGTGAAGCGTTGAAGGGCATCTGTCTGGTTTCATGTCGACCCTGTCCAATTTTCGTACGGGACCGGGCCGAACCCAGTTCGTTTACTTTTCAAATACTTCCTCGATCTGCCCGACCTTCTTTTGAATCTTGCCGGCGAGATTTTCGGATTTGCCTTCAGACTCCAGGTCGGGACTATTGATGGCCCGGCCCGCCTTCTGTTTGACTTTACCTTTCACCTCGTGAAACTTGCCTTCAATCCGATCCTTCGTGCTCGAACTCATCTTCTTTTCTCCTTGTCATTGAAGAGCTTTGTGGACTGGACCATCAGTTTGTGTGGCCCGCCCGATCCTCCGACCCACGGCGGCCTCTCTAGGCCCAGTAGGGCTTGGCCCCGTAATATTTGGAGACTTCGGCGCCCCAAACCCGGTCGGCCATGTTTGGCCAGTGAGCCTTGTCGAAACCGGGAGCGCGCTCCAACAACTTTTTGTCGATATCCAGGATGAACTGCTCGTCGTCGGTGTCTACCATCAGGGCGCTCCAGGGAATGGCAAACAGCTTATCTCCCATGCCCAGGAACCCCCCGAATGAAAGGACCGCGTATGCCACGCGCCCATTTTCGACATCGATCATCAAATGTTCTATTGTTCCAAGATTTTCCTTTTGACGATTCACTACCTTATCGCCAGTAACAGTGTCTGCCGCCAGGATACTGTGCATCCATCGGCCTTTGGCGTCTCGTGTTTGTGGCATGATGCCTTCCTCTTTCAAAACTTGCATTTGGACGAACTGGCGAACTACGCGGCCATTCACTCTGTGGGTTTTCTCAATAGGTCGCCCTAAGGACAGATGAAAGAATTTGAGGCCTGTAAATCCGCCAACTCATTTACCATCTTTCGCGAGCAAGTCTTGTGCCAAGAGCAGAATGCGTGTGAATACAACGTTAGATGATCGAGACGCACGCACGCATGTGCAGTTCCTGCAGGCCATCCGGCAAGAGATGCCGTATGGAGAGTGGCGTGCGAACCCGAATTGGTCGCCAGCGTTGCCTGTGGCATTTCTCTTCAATACTGGGAGAACGAAGATAGCAAGGACGAGGATGGAGTAGTCTTCCCGAGCAATATTGGATATGAGTGGCTATCGACGATGTTTTGACGCCTCGGTGAAGGGCCCGCGATACGGACATTCGAGGTGCGCGATTAAGCTGCTTCACAAGCTACGATGATCGCGTGCCATTTTCTAGCCCGCGATTGCTGTCTTTGCCTCTTCGCGTAGTACCGCAATCCGGTTCTGCAAAGTTCGCAGGCTGATCCCCAACATTTCAGCGGCGAGTTTGCGATTGCCGTGAACGTGCTCGAGCGTGAGCTTGATATATGTCTCCTCGAGTTTGATCGGCGGCTGGCCAGGCTGGAGCATTGAAGAACTCCCATGGACGGATGATGGCCAGCCATAAGGTCCGGGGCTTAGACCGAACGCGGGGCTGGCAAGATTGGCTGCCCGGATCAAGCCCTCGCCGGCCATGATGGCTGCCCGCTCCAGAACATTGCGCAGCTCCCGTACGTTACCTGGCCAATCATATCGATAAAACAGACCTAGCACTTCGGGATCGAGGCCTGTAATACGCGTGCCGTGTTTCTTGTTCAGGTTCTGCATCACGACATCGGCGATCAGGGGAATATCTTCTTTTCGCTCGCGCAGCGGCGGCATTACGATCTGGAATACGCTCAACCGATAGTAAAGTTCCTCTCTCAAATGCGATCCGATTTCCTGACTGGTTGCGGCCAGCACCCGAACGTCCACTGCGACTTCGTGCTTGCCGCCAAGCCGTCGCACTCGCAGGTCCTCGAGAACGCGTAGTAGCTTGGGTTGCGTAGACTGCGGCATCTCACCGATCTCATCGAGAAACAGAGTACCCCCGTGAGCCTGTTCAAAACAGCCCGCAGAGCGTTCCATGGCCCCAGTGAAAGCGCCCTTTTCGTGGCCGAATAGTTCGCTCTCAATCAGGGTCTCAAGTAGGGCTGCCGCATTGATCGCCACGAAAGGGCCGTCACTTCGGGGGCTGCATTTATGAATTTCCCGGGCGACCAACTCCTTTCCTGTTCCACTCTCTCCGCGGATTAATACGGGTGCCGAGGTAGGCGCAACCTGTCTGATTAGCGAGAAGGTCTGCAGCATCGCCGGGGAGGTTCCTACTAAGTCCCCGAGTACTCCACGAAGACTCAGGTCGTGCGTGAGTCCGTCGGCCTTTTGGAGGCTTCTTTTGTGGCGGATCGCGCGATCCACGAGGATCTTGAAGGCGCGAGGCTCGACCGGCTTTTCTAGGAACCAGAATGTCTTGAGGTCGTGGACAGCGGAAAGCGCTTTTGCCATACTGCCGAAGCCGGTGAGCGCGATCGCCGGTGTAAGGTCGCCACGCTCCATTAAGTGCCGGAGCAGCTCAAAGCCGTCCATGCGCGGCATGACCAAATTTGCGACGATGACGTCCGGGTGGAAGGCAGCGAGCCGTGCCAGTGCTTCTTGTCCGTCGGCCGCCACCTGAGTTTCGAATGCACAATCGGTTAGTATCGCGGCCAATGCGCTACGCTGCCGCTCGTCATCATCGACGATGAGGACCCGGCCCGAAACTGCAGATTGTCGGGGCATCAAGTGGCCTACGATGAATTCTCCGAATTCATCGACACGGATTGATGGGGCCAGAGCGAGAATTCCCTGTAGGCGCGAACAATTCTCTCGACCAGAACCGGCCGACGTCGTTTAACAATTCGATGAACGCCTCAGTGCACTCTGGCGTGCGTAGGCGAGGTAGCGCGACCAGAAGAGTGGGGCTTCCGACCGCTTCAGCCGCCCGCTCCACGGCCAGCGTCGGAACGCTCTCATAGCCAAAGATACCATCGGAATTCCACGGGCCCATTTGTCGGACAACCTGTCCGAACCGGCGACTGGCTCTCTGCCACAGTTCCACTTCGCTCCGCATTCGCACAATAGACCATCACCGGGCGAACTGACCCGTTGAGCGACGTGTTCTCAGAAGGAACCTCATGCAACGTCCGTGACATTTGAACATTCTCCTTTAGCGCCTCGGCAGCATCGCGCGCCGTGGTGATAGTTGTTCGTGCCGTGCGTTTGCAGCGTTGCGGCGGAAGTGAGAATGATGAGGTACATGACCGGTTGCGAAACGAAGATGCCAGTCAGGACATTCGTTCCGGGAGCGGCGCAGGTCCCGCTGGGACGCGCCTTCGCGCTGTTCAACAGTCGAGTCACCCAACGCGATCTTCTGCTCCACCTCCTGCGCGGCCTGCCAAAAGAAGAGGTAGGGCGAAATGGTAGTTCCCAAAATCCCCACTAGCGTCGCCCAATAAGCGGTGGACCACACCACACGAGGAACCAGGGCCTCCCTCAACACGACGGGCCAGCCCTGACTGCGCCCAAGGCAGGTGCGCTACCAGGCTGCGCTACGCCCCGACATCTGCTCTTTCTCAGTTATAACCAACGGCTGCGGCGTGATTCACCGGCCGCGAGGCACCGGGCGCGCCTCCTGGTCCCCGCGCAGCCAAATCAACAGGGGAGCCATCGGGGCGGGCGATGGCCAGGGCACCACGATCCGCAGCGTCTGCCGACGTCCTTCGCCGGCCACGCTCCGCGGCGGGCCGGGTACCGGCAGTCCGTTGGCCGCGTCCCAGCCGGTCTTCTCGATCATCTCCAGGTCCTGGCCGTTCAGCACGGCGGCGTAACCCGGATCGACTTTCTCGTTGGTCAGGGTCACACTGTCGATCCGGGGCAGCCGCACCACGCGTCCGGCGGGAACGAATTCGGAGGCGCCCGCCGACTCCGTCTCCACCGCCGCTTCGAGCGTGCAGCCGGTCGTCCCCACCGTTCCGGGGTCGACGGAAGCGAACAACACTCCCTCTCCCAGGGGATCCAGCTTCGCCGCCGGGCGGCTTTCGCCGGAGCGCACGCGCAACGGCTGGAGCATCCTGGCGGGCTCGGCGCACTCCACCCGCAACGATGCCGGCGCGTCCAGGTTCTCTACCTGGATCGTCATTCCCACGAACGATCCCGCCGGCAATTCCCCTTCCCGCAGCAGCGCGCCGAACTCGTCCGGCGGCGACACCTTGACGCCCGTGATGCGCGGGCGCGGGCCCGCCACCAGGATCGCATCGGGGAAGCGCGCCGCATCCGCCACACCTCCCACTGCCAGCACCAGCGGCAGGCGGTCGCCCTTCTTCGCGCTCCCGTCTAACGAGACGTACAGCTCGAGCTCTTCGCCGCGCACGGCGCCGATGCGCAAGGCGGCGTGCTCGGTCCGCAGTCCTTCGATGTGGTCCAGGCCGCTGCCTCGCAACACGACGCGGAAGTCCTTCGCGCCGCTATTGACCCGCAGCGGCAGGTTATCGATTTTGGGCATCGGCGGCAGCACTTCGATCGGCACGTTCTGGGTGCTGCCGCCAGTCTGGGCGAATAGAAGCTGGTACGCGCCCGAGCGGAACCGGTTGGTGTCGATCTCCACCTCGAGCGACGGTTGCGGGCCGGCTCGCGGAGCGGCGCTTCCCGGGGCCGGCAACGCGAAATCCAGGTCGGCCGGCGCGCCGCCCTGCCACCCCAGGCGGCGAATCGAAATGCGCTCG
Organism: Bryobacteraceae bacterium; assembly: GCA_035638575.1. Classification (GTDB taxonomy): domain Bacteria; phylum Acidobacteriota; class Terriglobia; order Bryobacterales; family Bryobacteraceae; genus DASQZT01. Next base: position 38,031 of record DASQZT010000012.1, on the reverse strand, counting down.
ACGAATTCGAAGTCGGTTCCTTCCAGGCGCACCGGCACGATGCCCCTGCCATCGATCAGGGCTCTTTGCGAATCGGCCGCCAACCGGATCTTCGAAGCGTCGGCCAGTTCCGCCAGGTGAAACTCGCCGGCGATTTCGGCCGTCCCCCAGTCCCACTTGCCGGCCAGGCGATACGTGCCGGGCTGCGCGCGGATCTTGCGAAGGTCCAACTCCACCGAGCGGCGCTGGTCCCAGCGGATCTTCACCGGGGTGGATCCGCCATCGCCCGCGAGCGTCCAGTCGCGAACGCGGTCGATCAGGGGCCAATCGTCGGCGGACTGCGCCTTCACCGGCAGCGTGGTCCTGGTTCCGGCGGGCAACCACGTGGGCCGCGATACCGAAACAGACGGCGGACCGCTGTTGATCACATGGTGGGCCCACAGATACACGAACCGGTTGCGCCCGGCCTTGCGCTGCCCGCAGAGCGTGAGCGAGTCCTCGGCGGCGGGTTCGGTGTACACGGTGCGGAATTCGGTGTCGGGCATGAGCCAGGTTTTCACCATGGGAAGCGCGCCGCCGCCAGGCACGAATCCGCCCGCGTTCTCGAAGAATAATTCGCTGGCCTTGCCCTGGAGGGTGGCGGGACCGGCGCGTTTGCCCGCGCCCAGTGGATTGTAAGCCGCCAGCACTGGATTTAGGGCCCTGATAAGAGAGTACAGAACCTGGTCGGCGGGCGTGCCGCGGGCGGGCGTTTCCGGCTCCTCGTCACCTTCTTCCACGGCGGCCAGCTCGTCGATGGTATCTTCCAGTTCCTCGGTCTGGTTGGCGTAGGTGGCCAGTTCGGTAAGCAGGTCGTCATCCCGCGAGACCAGGTGCGCGACCCTCTTCTCATCCAGGCCTTGCGGTCCGAAGACGAGCACGACCACCCCCACCGGAAACGGCATCGACCATTCCGCGGGGCCGTCGAGCGTCTTCGGATCGAGCACCGTGACGCCCTCCGCCGAGGTGCCGCCGGCGGGCACGATCACCAACCCGATGCGGCCGCTCTTCTTCAGGTCCGGCGGCATCCTGACGGGATTGCAGGTGAGCTTGTAGCCTTTGCCGACGGTGTTGACCGCGCGGATGGCGAGCGGCGCGGCGGCGCCTTCGGCCGGCGACACGCGAATCTGGAAGGTCGCCACGGGAACCGACTGGACGCAGCTTCGCGGCGTGGCGCCAAAAGCTGCAACCGGACCAAAGGACGCGAGCAGGAAAAGAGCGCGGATTCTCATGTCGGAGATCCTCCGAGTTCTTTCTATCGTAACCGTTACCGGGCGGGGCTCAGAGGGCTCCAGGGCAGGGAATTGGTGCGGAATGACACCGGTGATGGTGTGCGGGGCGGTAGTCGAGAGCCGGCCGAGCGGTCTAGATCGCGACCATTTCCGTCCGCAGGCGGGCCACTTCCTGCACCAGGGTGCCCAGCGAAGCGCTGCATTCGGAGAACTCGCGGTTGGCGGCCCTGCGTTCGATCTGTTTGAGCGCCGCGGCCGCGGCGTTGGCTCCCACGTTGGCGCACGCGCCCTTGGAGTAATGCGCCAGGCGGATGCATCGCGGTGCGTCCTCTTCGCGGATGGCGGAGTCCAGCAGTTCGATTTGGCGGGCGGTGTCGTCGACCAGCGCGGCGACAATCTCACGCATCAACTCTTCGTCGTCCAGCGTGATCCCGCGGAGCTGGTCACGGTCCAAAACGGTGGTTGTATCGCTGACCTTCACTCTATCATTGTGCCAGCTGCCCGCAGACCGGGAAATCGGCGGATGGCCTTAGTTTCGTGTCCCAAAAACCTTATCTGGGCCGCAACGCTCCCCACTGGAAGCTCGTGGCGAGTACCTCCAGCCGCGAATTCAACACGGCGGTCACCATGAACCCCGGGGTGAGCGGCGTCCCGAAACGCAAATCGAGGACCTGGACCATCTTGCCGCCCTCAGCATCGGGAACCGGGGATACCCGCCAGAATGGAAACTGCGAAAATCTCAGGAACTCCTGGAACGCAGCCGTGCGCCGCGCCACGTCCAGTGCGGGGTCGGGTTCGGGCTTGTGGAAAATGGTGGCGCGCGTAGGATCGAAATCCGCCGCGGCGAGGTTGACCTCCTCGACGGCGCAAAAATCGCCGGTCTCCACCAGCCCTCTCCAGCGCAGCGGATTGATGGCATCGGGCATGGCGGCCACGCGGGAGGGCACGGCATCGTCGTAGATCCTCGCATCCAGGATGGCGACTGCGCGCTCGTGCAAGACTCCGCGCCCGCAGTTGTACAGCAGCAGGAAGAGCAGCGCGAAGATAGCGAATCCGCGGCCGTGATGCCGTTCCCGGGCGGTTCCGGATGCGATCTCGGACCCCACCAGGCGTCCAATGAAGGGTCCGCCCAAAGCCAGCAGAAATACGCCCCAGATCCAGAGGTCGATGACGCTGGTCAGATCGAGCCGGCGCCACGCGGCGGAGAAAGGCAGGAACAGCCGGATGCCGTAGACGTTGGTGAGATCCAGCAGCAGATGCAACGCCACCGCGATCCCGGCCGCCGCCAGCGCGCCCAGCCATTGAACCGGCTTGCGGGCCAGGACCCGCACAAGCAGCACCGTCAGAAGTGCCATCACGGGCAAAGCCACTAAGGAATGAGTCAGATGCCGGTGATAATGCAAGTAATTGACAGAGCCTCCCGACGCCGTCACGATGTCGATATCGGGGGCGTTGGCGGCCAGCATCAGGATGGGTGTGGCCAGAGGCGTCCAACGCTTGAGGCCGACCCTGCTCAGAAACAGCCCGGTTGCCGTGTGTGTCAGCGGATCCATCGCGTCGGTGTAACCATTGTAAGAAAAAAAGGGGCCCGGCATAGCGCCAGGCCCCGCGAAGCAGGATCAACTTCAAGCAGTTAAGCGCTGAGGGGCAAATGGAAGTGTGCCGCGAGTTCGCGCGCGGGCGACTTCGAGGTTTCCAGGCGGTGAGCCATGCCCCCGAAATATTCATCCAACGGGTAGAGCGGGAACGGCTTCAGCTCCGCAAAGGCGCGCCCGAGTTTCTGTTCGATCCGGTAGATGTTGTGGAAAAACTCGCCGCGATCCATCTTCATCTGACGGCAGCAGAGCTTCCAGTCGGCTCCGAGGAGGAAATGAAAACGGAAAACCCGGTACTCGTCATCGTCCAAAAACCGCTGACTGACCAGGCAAAAGTCCGCCATGTACTCTTCTCGTTTTCGCGAATAGACCCTGCCACGGTCGCGCCCCTGACAGAATTCCAATGTCACCGGGCTGATCTGCGTCCCTTTGGCGACGCATTCGCGGAAACGGTTGTAGCAGGCCCTGAATACTGCGCGGAAGACGCAATTACAGGGCACTTCCTTGTCACGGCGGACAAGTCGAATGCCGTTACCAGAGCAGTACGTGCACGAGTTTCTGGCTACCCCGATTGTATTCGATCGGTTCCAATGCATCTTTGAAAATGTCCTCCTGGCGGCAACGTTTAAAGACGGTTGCCCCGAAATAAACTGTATTGAACCTAACAGTCATAAGAAAAATGTCAATATTCTTATATAGAATAAAATACAATTCATAGGCGTTCTAGTACCGCATAATAGGGCATTTATACCGATTTTTCAGGTACTTAGAGCCTATTTGCCGAAATCATGTTTTTTTGAATTCAAATGTGTTATCCATTGGGTATAGGACTTTCTATTGCCACTCTATTTCGCACGGAAATAGGCCGAGATGCCCATGAGTTCTCGGCAATTGCATGATCGATTCATCGAGAGCCTCCGCGCTCGCGTCCGGAGTGGAGAACTGACTGAACGGGGCATTGCCCGGTTAACCGGCGTTTCTCAGCCCCACATCCATAACGTACTGAAAGGAAAGCGTTTGTTATCCACGGAGACGGCGGACGAGATCTTGTTGCGACTGCGGCTGGACCTGTTTGACTTGATCCAGCCGCAGGACCTTCTGGACTGGCGCCGCCGGCACTAGCGGCGCGTCCCGCGCGTCCGCCCGGCGCTTGGCCCTGGCCCGGCGCCACTGTATGCTGTAACAGACAGGCTTGCTGGCCTGTCGACGACTGCACGTGGCGCGGGAGGCGCCGTCCATTGGCCCCCATAAAGCCCCAAGCAAGTCCGCGGAGAACTCGCCTGAAGCGGCTGGCGGCGAGCCTCGATGCTTTGGAGGACAAAGACGCAGAGTCCTTGCGTCGGTCGCGGCAGGTGACCGCGACACGCCGCGCGGCGGCGGCCGAGTTGTACCAGATCTGCGCCACTTTCGTGGACTCCGTCAATGGACTGTTGTCGCGGAGCCACATCACCCTGGATCCTCCGCACTACACCCACGACGAGTTCCGCGAAGATTCGGCTAACCTCATTCAAATGAATGTAAGCGGCAGGATTCTACAGGTGGAATTTCAGGTTACGCCGGAGCTGGTGTCAACCGAGGACTTCCGTATTCCCTACACTTTGGAAGGATACGTCCGCGCGTTCAACCAGGAGCTGCTGGAAAAGGACCTGATCGAAGAGCAGCTTATTTTCTATACCTTGGAGAAGCCCCAACCCCTGTGGCGGTTCTTCGACGTCCGCACCCACCGCTCAGACCGGCTCGACCAGGAGTACCTGATCTCCCTGATGGAACACCTGGTGTGAACCCGGCCTTCAGGTCCTCTTCGACTTCTTGAGCAAGTTCTGGATCTTGGTACTCAATTCCTTGGTTTCCTTGGACTGCGGTGCGGCTTTGAGCGCCTCCTGGGCGCGCTGGCAGAGGAGTTCGACTCTCTGGGGCTGATCCAGCTTGTCCCAGGAATAGAGTTGGGCCGCGCTGAAGAGGCCATCCGCCAGGGCCGCCATGAAAGTGGCTCTGGGGACCTGCGGGTCCGCACTATTGAGGACCTGCTCGGCCTTGGCGGTGTCGTTGGCGGCTCCCGCCGCGCGGCAGGCCGCCAGCAGGACGCCGCGCTCGACCGCCTGCTGCTGGACGGACTCCATTTCGGCCGGCGGCAACGGCATTCCCCCCGCCACCTTCTTGAACTGTGCGATCGGCGCCGCGTTGCCCTTGGGGTAGCCGAACGCCAGGGGAACCGTGTCGCCTTTCAACTTGTCCACTTTGCCGAAGTTCTCCGCGAGCTGTAACGCCATCCGGTTGGCCATTGCGCGGTTGTCGGAAACCTGGCGGTGAAACGAGGTCGGGTCGGACTTGTTCACGCGGGCGCCCAGCGCGTAGTTGTCGGCCACGTCCATATAGCCCGCCGCCATGCCGGATGACAGCATGAGCGACCACGGCAGCGCGCGCGCGGTGTACTCGTTGTCGCTCGCCAGAATCTGATCCAGGTGCTCCAGGGTCTTGTTGTAATCGCCCGCGGCAAAGGTCTCCCTGGCCGCCTGCCAGTAGAAACCAGGCGTGCCTTTCTCCGGACCGGACGGCGCAGACGAGCAGGAGCATAGGACCGCAATAACCGAAACCAGGGTCAAGAACGCGACAGAACGCTTCGCTTCGAGCGGCATGCTTGTACCTCCGCTCCGTGTGGTATCACAGCGTAGCGCCGGAATCAAGCGGACGGTAGCGCACGTTTTCCGGCCGGAGCGGGCCAGAGGCGCATCCTACAGGTTTCGGCCCCTCTTCCAGTGGTCCTCGAAGAGGCCTTTCATGGCCTCGCCCATGCCTTCGTGATGGAATACCACGGCCGTCCAGGTGGGCCGCGTGATCACCGGGTCCAACAGGGCGATCATGCCGCGCTGGCCATCGAAGAGCGCGAGTTTCATGGGCAGCGATTCGGCGATCCGCACCTGGACGCCCGCGGCCATGTATTCGTTCAGGCGCTGGCGGTGCTCGTCGTCGAGCGATGCCGCCTCGAGCAGCAGCCGGCACCGGACTCCGCCCGACCCGGCCTGCTTCACGAGCTTTTCGTCGAGCGGATCCACCGCGTAGGGCGGCCGCGAAAACTCCACGTATTCCTGCGTCACCTCGGAGAGCATCCTGCGATATTCGGCCGCGGTCTGGGCCGGCTCGCTCACGATGCGCAGAAAGTCCAGGGTGCCGCGCCCGCCCTGGCCTTCCGAATACAGGGCCTTCAGGTCGTCGATCAACGCCGCGCCCGCACGGCCGTTGTCGGTGAGTTCCTGCTCCAGCGTCTGGCGCTTGCGGCCCAGATAGCCGGGGATCGCCAGCGTCGGCTCGACGGCGGAGAAGAGCTTCGTCTTCTCCTGGACCACCTGGGCGAAGCCCTTCTCCACCAGGGAATCCAGAACCTCGTAAATTTTTTGCCGGGGAACGTGCGCGCGAGCCGCCAGCTCCAGTGCTTTGAACTTGGGGTGTCCCACAAGGACCAGGTACGAGCGCGATTCGTAAGCATTGAGCCCGAGTTGCTGCAACCTGCGCCAGAACCTTTGAAAATCGACTTCGGCCAACTCTTCGCCCATAGATCCTTTCACCTTAGCAAAGGCCGGATTGAAAGAGTTAGCGAAAATCGAGGGTCCCCGGACGCCGGAAACGACGCGCGCCGCTCGAAGAAGTACCCCGTGTACTTATAGTACGGATAGGCTTGTCCGATTTGACTTGGTACTCTCAGAACCTCTACAATCAGGTGAATAGCAGAAACGTATGGCGGATAACAACGCTTCTTACGGCGGATCCGGGGCAACGGGGATGCCCCCGAAGGCCAAAATCCGAATTGTGGTGGCGGACGATCACCCGATCTTTCGCGATGGCCTCTGCCGGCTGCTGGCTTTGGAAGAGGACTTCGAGGTTGTCGCGCAAGCCTCCGACGGCCGGCAGGTATTGGATGTGCTGCAGCAGCTCGAACCGGACATCCTTCTGCTCGATCTGAAGATGCCCGGGCTGGACGGACTGGCCACGCTGCAGCGGCTGCAGGCCGCTCGAAACAAAACTCGCGTCATTGTTTTGACTGCATCGGACGACAAGAACGAGTTTGTTCAGGCCATGAAGCTCGGCACCTCGGGAATCGTTCTGAAGCAGACCGCCACGGAGCTGTTGATCAAGAGCATCCGGAAAGTGCATGCCGGAGAGATCTGGCTGGATTCGCACACCACGGCGGCCGTGATCCGGCAGTTCGTGGCCAACGACGAGGCGCCCGCTCCGCAGCAGATCGCGCCGGCCGGCCGCGACCGCGAACGCTCACCGCTCAGCCAGAGGGAGCGCGAGATCGTGGCGCTGGTGGCCCAGGGGTTCAAGAACAAGGAAATGGCGGAGAAGATGTTCATCAGCGAGCAGACGGTGAAGAACCATCTGCACAACATCTTCGACAAATTGGGAGTTTCCGACCGCCTCGAACTGGCGCTCTACGCCATCCACAACAACCTGCACACCGGCCGGTAGCCCGGTTCCGCGCCTCTCCGCCTAAGCTCCGATCCCGAACTCTTTTCCCGCCCCGTATTCCTTCAGCTTGTTGTGCAGCGTCTTGAGGCTGATCCCCAGGATCTCGGCGGCCCGCGTCTTGTTGTTGCGCGTGTGCTCCAGCGTTCGCAGGATGAGGCCCTTCTCGGCTTCCTCCACCGTGGTGCCGATCTGAAACCGGACGCCCTGTGGGTCTTCCTGCGCCGGCGCCGCGTCGGCGCCCGCCGCCGTGGCGGCCGCCGGGCTCGCGGCCGGCTGCCATTTCGAGCCGGGCGCGGATTGCGTCTGCAAAAACGCCGGCAGGTGCCGCAGCTCGATGGTGCCCTCGGCCGCCAGGATCACCGCCCGCTCCAGCACGTTGCGCAGCTCGCGGACGTTGCCCGGCCAGTGATGCCGCTGGAGAGCTTCGAGCACCTGCGGCGAAAGATCGGACACGCGGCATTCATGTTTCCGGTTGAGGTCGCTCATCAGCGCTTCCGCGATGAGCTGGACGTCTTCCTTGCGCTCGCGCAGCGGAGGCAGGTGGATGTGAAAAACGTTCAGGCGGTAGTAGAGGTCTTCCCGCAGATGGCCGCCTTGCACCGCCTCTTCGGGCGCCTTGTTGGTGGCGGCCACCACGCGCACGTCGACTTCGAATTCGGCCTTGCCGCCCAGCCGCCGGACCTTCGAATCTTCCAGGATGCGCAGCAGCTTGGCCTGGGTCTGCATCGGCATCTCGCCGATTTCGTCCAGCAACAGGGTTCCGTGCTGGGCGATTTCAAAGCACCCGGCGCGCCGCTCGGAAGCCCCGGTGAACGATCCCTTTTCATGGCCGAACAGCTCGCTTTCGATCAGCGTCTCGGGCAGCGCCGCGCAGTTGATGGCGATGAACGGCCCCTGTCGCCGCGGGCTGAGCGCGTGAACCGTGCGGGCCACCAGTTCCTTGCCCGTTCCGCTTTCGCCGGTGATCAGCACGCAGGCCTTGCTCGGCCCGGCCTGCTGGAGCAGAGCGAAAATCTCCTGCATCCGGGCGGAGGTGCCGACCAGCTCGCCCAACGATCCTTTGTAGCTGAGCTGCCGCTCCAGGTTGCGTTTTTCGTTGTGCAGGCCGGCGTGGCTTCCGGCGCGCCGCAGCAGCACCTCCAGGCTCGCGGGCTGGATGGGCTTCTCGAGAAACCAGTAAGCGCCCAATTCGTGCACCGTCTTCACCGCCGTCTCGATGTTTCCGTAGGCCGTGAGCACGATGGTGGGCGGCATGTCGCCCGCATCGCGCAGCCGCTCGAGGAACCCGAATCCGTCCAGACCGGGCATGTTGAGATCGGTGACGATCACGTCGGCCGGAAACGAATTCAGTTTCAGCAGGGCTTCGTTGCCTTCGGCGGCGGTCTGGGCGTTCATGCCCCAGGCCGACACCATGGCCGCCAGGCCGCTGCGCTGGCTGGCCTCGTCATCCACGATGAGAACTCTGATGTTTTGATTCAACAGGACCTTCCGAGGGGATATTCCATACCCATTCTACCGCGGGCCGTCCAATTCGGAGGGAGGCTTGCACGTGGTTTTGGCAGCCCACTGGCGTGCGGCGGTTTTTTGGGCAAAAATGGTAGTATTGAAGCTAAATTTGTACAGCCCGGGTTGCGGTGCGATTTCGCACGGGAGAGGACATTGTTAAAGCTGGTGCGCCTCGCCAGGCGGCGCCTCTTACATAACGAGCTGCTTTCGCAGGGAGCCAACGCCGCCAGTGCCGCGTTGCTCGCGTTTATCCTGCTGCTGCTGCTCGGAACCCAGGTCCTGAGCTGGCACTGGCTGGTGCTGATCCCCCTGGCCGCGGCCTCCGTGGGCCTGTACCGCGTCGCCCGGCGGCTTCCGTCGCCGTATGTCGTGGCGCAGATCGTGGATCACCGCCTGGATCTGGCGGATTCGATTTCCACCGCGCTGTTCTTCAGCCAGGGCGCGCCGGCCAACCGCGGCTCGGCGGAGATGCGCCGCCTCCAGTACGAGCGGGCCGACCGCCTCTCGCAATCCATCGACGCGCGGAAGGCCGTTCCGTACACCGTGCCGCGCTCCCTCTACCTGGCGGCTGCCCTGGTTCTGGTGGCTTCGAGCCTCTTCGCCCTGCGCTACGGGCTGAACCGCCGCCTGGATCTGAGGCCGCCGCTGGCGAGCATGCTGCAACAGAACTTCGGATTCAACCAGCGGCACGATCAAGCCAAAGCCTCTCCCAAGAAGTTGCCTCCCGAGGCACAGGCGCCGCAGGAGCCCAACGGCGATGCGATCGAGGACCAGGCTCAGCAGCCAGGCGACCGGCCGGACGATGCGGCCAACGCCGCGGACGAAGCCAACGAATCCAGCGCCCAAAACGGAGACTCGAGGAAGAGCGCCGCCGACTCGAAAAAGCAAGGCGACGAGGGCGCCAAGGCGGATTCGGACGACGAGAGTAATGGCGACGATGGCGCCGAGGGCGATGACGCGGCCAACCCGCAGGGCAACGGCAAGCAGGATGAGAAGCAGGATTCCGCGGCCAAACAGGATGCCAACAACGCCAACGAGAACTCCAGCCTGATGAGCAAGGTCAAGGATGCGTTTCAGAACCTGATTTCCCGCATGAAGCCGCAGCAGGGCCAGCAGGGAGCGCAGCAGTCCGTCCCGGACCCCAAGGGCAATCAGGGCAAGAACCAGCAGAACGGCAGCAAGCAGCAATCCGCCAAGAACGGCCAGCAGCAGAACGGCGGGCAGCAGGGCGATGCGCAGGAAGGCGACGCCGGCGAGCAGGCGCAGAACCAGCAGGACGCTCAGGGCAAAGGCACGGGAAAGAGCGACGCGCCCCAGCCCAGCAAGCAGCCCGGCAGCGGCATCGGCAGCCAGGACGGCGACAAGAGCATCAAGCAGGCGGAACAACTCGCGGCCATGGGCAAGATCAGCGAGATCCTCGGGAAGCGCTCGGCCACCGTCACCGGCGAATCCACCGTGGAGGTGCAGAACACCAGCCAGCAACTGCACACGCCGTACGCGCAGCGCGGCGTTCAGCACTCCCAGGGCGGCGCGGAGATCAACCGCGACGAAGTCCCCGTGGCGCTGCAATCCTACGTGGAGCAGTACTTCGAGCAGGTGCGCAAGCAGGCCGCGCCGCCGGGCGCGCCCGCGAAAAAGTAACCGGCCTCTCCGACAGACGCATGAGCGCCATCGATCTCTCCAGTTTTGCCGGCCTGACCGCGATGGTGCTGTTGACCGTGAATGTCCTGCTGGGCTTGCTGGTCACCACCAACTACAACCCGCGGAGGGACTGGCCGCGGCGCAGGCCGCCGGTGCCCTTGTTTCGCATTCACAACTGGACGGCTTACGTGGCCATCGCGGTGGCCATGCTGCATCCCACCCTCTTGCTGTTCGTGGACAAGCCGCACTTCGGCCCCGGCGATATACTCCTTCCGCTGCACTCGCCCGGCCAGCGCTTATACAACATGCTCGGCGCATCGACGTTTTATGTGTTCGCCCTGGTGGTGGTGACGTCCTACTTCCGTCCGCAACTGCGCTACCGCCGCTGGAAAAAGCTGCACTGGTTCGCCTACCTGGCCGGCGCCCTGATGTTCGTCCACGGCACCCTGATCGACCCTGACCTGAAGAGCCGGCCCACCGATTTTCTGGACGGCGAAAAAGTTCTGGTGGAAGTCTGCGGCCTGCTGGTAGTGGCGGGCTCCATCTGGCGCTGGCGCCGCGGCAAAGAGAGGCAACGCTGGCAGCGGGCCGCGGCCGTCGGGGCCGCGAAATAGCGTCGGCTACTGTTCCCAGACGCGCTTGGGAACGCCGCGGTCGCGGTCTTTCACGCGGTCGTAGAGATAGAAGGTCGACACGGTACCGAGAGAGTCGTTGTAATAGCTCTCCTGGCCCAAGGCTTCTTTCAAGTCTTCTTCGAAGGCATGGAGCGCCACCAGTTCCTCCGCCAGCGCGGGCTTCTTCCGGCCCGAGGGCGTACGGAAGAACTTCTGATATCCGCCGTCGACGAGCGCGCCGATCTCGCCGCCCATCAGAATGCCGGCGCTCCCCTCGGAGCCGACTGTGCCGGCATCGTCCTTGAGGTCCACGGCACAGGTATCGCGGCTGACCCGCACCGCAGTTCCGCCGAGCGGTGTGACCGTGAATCCCGCCTTGCGCAGGTTCTCCATGCGTTCGGCGAAGGTGGGATTCCGGGGCGCCTGTCTGCGAAAGAACATAAACTTCATTATAGGTGCTCTCCCAGGCGCCTCCCTGGAAAGCACTGGTTCCCGCGCGCCGCGCCTCGCTACGTGGGGCATGCTTCAGCTTGCCCGCATGTCATGATAGTGGGCATACATGCCATTCATACTTTCGCTGGACGAAGGCACCACCTCCGCGCGGTCGGCGCTCTACGATGCCGAGGGCCGGAATGTCGGCATGGAGTCGGCGCCCATCACCTGCCTGTATCCGCAACCCGGATGGGTGGAGCAGGATGCCCGGGAGATCTGGCGCGCGCAGATGGATTCCGCGCGGCGGCTCCTCGAGCGGCACCGCGCCGCCGCTTCCGACATCGCCGGCATCGGGATTACGAATCAGCGCGAGACCACGGTCGTCTGGGACCGCGCCACCGGTGAGCCGGTCGCGCCGGCCATCGTGTGGCAGTGCCGGCGCACCGCCGATTTCTGCGCGGAGCTGGCGCGCTCCGAGGCGGGCGCCTATGTGACGCGCACCACCGGCCTGGTCATCGACGCCTATTTCTCGGCCAGCAAAATTCGCTGGATCCTGGATCGCGTGCCGGACGCCGGCGCCCGCGCCCGCTCGGGCGACCTGCTGTTCGGCAACATCGACACCTGGCTGATCTGGAACCTGACGGACGGCGCGCTGCACGCCACCGACCCCTCCAACGCCTCCCGCACCATGTTGATGGATCTCGATACCGGCGATTGGGACGCCGGTCTGCTGCGGATCTTCGACATCCCGCGCGCCATGCTGCCGCGCATCGTGCCCTCCAGCGGCGTGACGGGATGCGCGGCCGCGCGTCACCTGGGCGGCGAGATCCCCATCGGCGGGATCGCGGGCGACCAGCAGGCCGCGCTGGCCGGACAGGCCTGCTTCCGCGCCGGCCTGTCCAAGAACACCTACGGCACGGGATGTTTCGCGCTGCTGCACACCGGCGGGCACAGGCCGGTTTCGCGCAACCGGCTGCTGGCTACGCGCGCGGCGGAAACCGATGGCCCGCAATTCGCCATCGAAGGCAGCGTGTTCATCGCCGGCGCGGCCGTGCAGTGGCTCCGCGATCAGCTCGGGCTCATCGCCACGGCCGGCGACTCCGAAGCTATCGCGGATTCCGTGGCGGATACCGGCGGCGTCTACTTCGTGCCCGCCTTCGTCGGCCTGGGCGCGCCGCATTGGGACCCGGCGGCACGCGGCATCCTGGCGGGCATCACCCGCTCCACGGGGCGCGCCCAAATCGTGCGCGCCGCGCTCGAAAGCATCGCCTACCAGACCCGCGAGCTGGTGGAGTGCATGGAGGCCGATTCGGGCGAGTCGTTGCGCGAGCTGCGCGTGGACGGCGGCGCGGCCGTCAACAACTTCCTGATGCAGTTCCAGGCGGACATCCTGGGAAAGCCCATCGTGCGGCCCGTGGACGTGGAAACCACCGCCCTGGGGGCGGCCTACCTGGCCGGGCTGGCCACCGGCTTCTGGAAGAGCCTGGAAGAGCTGGAATCCTTCTGGCGGGCGGAAAGGCGCTTCGAGCCGCGGATGCCCGACTCCCTGCGGGAAACCCTGTATGCCGGCTGGCGGGCGGCAGTAGTGCGCTGTCGAACACCTGCCGTGTAAATTCTTTCGCACAGCGGGAATACGGAGGCCATTTTCACAGTATCCTGTGGACCATGAGAAGAGTAGCTGTCTCCCTGTTCCTGACACTTACGCCGTGCCTGTTAACCGCAGCGACCGGTTATTGGCAGCACAACCTCGTAGCGGATGTGGCCGGCGCCGCCGATATCACCGACCCCCGCCTGGTCAATCCCTGGGGCAATGTCGCTTCCGCAACCAGCCCCTTTTGGGTGTGCGACTACGGCACCGGGCTGTCGACGATTTACACCGTCAACCCCACCAACACGACTCCTTTAGGCACTACCAATACGACCCAGCCGACCGTTCCCGGCGCGGGCGGCGCCGGCACCAAGGGCCCCTGCACCGGCATCGTGGCCAACACGGCCAACACCGCCGCTACCCCGAGCTTCATGTTCAGCGCGGCGGGAAAAGGCCCCGCTGCCGCGAGCTTCATTTTCGTGACCGAGGATGGAGTCCTCTCCGCCTGGGCCAGCGGCATCGATGCCACCCAGGCATTCGTGATGCAGAACAATTCTGGCACGGCGGTCTACAAGGGCCTGGCATTGGTGGGCTCTCCAACGGTTACCAGCGCCCAACTCTACGCCGCCAATTTCAAGAGCGGCGGAATCGATGTCTTTGACGTGAATTTCAAGCCCGTCACGCTGGCCGCGGGCGCGTTCACCGATCCCAAGATCCCGGCGGGCTTTGCGCCGTTCAACATCTGGAATATCGGCGGCAAGCTCTACGTCGCGTATGCCAAGCAGGACGCGGCCAAGAAGCTCGACGTGGCGGGCGCGGGCAACGGCTACGTGGATGTGTTCGACCCGACTGGCAAGCTGCTGCTGAGCCTCATCGCTGGCGGCACCGGTTCGGCGCTGAACTCCCCCTGGGGAATGGCGCTGGCGCCGGCGACCTTCGGCGCGTACGCCAACGACCTGATCGTCGGGAACTTTGGCGATGGCCTGATGAACGCCTTCGATCCCGGGACCGGCAAGTATCTGGGCACCATCCAGGATCAAAACGGAAAGAATATCGCGATCTCCGGGCTGTGGGCGCTGCTGTTCGGGAATGGCGGCAGCGGCGGGGATGTGAATACCTTGTACTTCACCGCCGGTCCGGGCGGGCAGCAGCACGGTTTGCTAGGCAGCATTCAACCCAACCCCGTCATCACCAGCGCCGGCATCACCAACGCCGGACAGAGCGCCGCGGGCATCGCGGCCAACACCCAGCTCACCATCAAGGGAACCAACCTCGCCGCCACCAAGCGCTCCGCGGCCGCCACCGATTTAAACGGCGCCAACTTGCCTATGGCGCTTGATGGTGTCTCGGTGACGATCAACGGAGAGCCTGCATACCTTTCCTACATCAGCGGCGGGCAGATCAATCTGCTGACGCCATCGGACCTGCCATCCAGCGGCCAGGTTTCCATCGTCGTTTCCAACAACGGCCTGACCAGCGGCACGATCAGCGTGCCGGTCCTGCCCATTGCGCCGTCGTTCTTCCTGTTCACTGGCGGATACATCGCGGCCGAGCACGCGAATTTCAGCCTGGTGGGACCGACGACGCTGTTTCCGAACAGCAGCACGCCGGCTGCGCCCGGCGAGACCATCATATTGTACGGCAACGGTTTTGGCGCGACCAATCCGCCGATCGTCAATGGCCAGACGGTCACAGGAGCGGCTCCTTTGGTGAACCCGCCGGCAATCATCTTCAATGACATTGCCGGCAAAGTAGTTTTCGCGGGCCAGGTCGCCGCGGGCTTGTATCAAATCAACGTGGTCGTCCCGGCCGGACTGCCCGACGGCGATGTGCCGGTGGTTGCGGTGAGCGCCGGTTACAGCTCACCTCCCGGAGCGCTGATTACCATCCAGAATTGAGGCGCGCCCGCTCGCGCGGCCTGGCTGAAGCGTCCCGGCTCTTCGGGACGCTTCTTTTATCCTCCGTTGTGCGCCGTCGTTTTTCCCGGTCACCAAAGTTTGGAAATATTTTGCGCTGATTCTAAGCCGGTTAGCCGTCTTCACCCCCAGACCCCGCTTGCCTCGATGCTACGCTGTAATCGAGAATCGGTTTGCGGCTCGGGGCAACCCGGGGCCGTAAACCGGCTTTTCTTCCTGGCCAGGAAGCGTTGCATTTTAGGTGGTACTGGACTCCCCGTGAGGGCCTTAAGAAAGCCCGAGCCTCTGCAGGTTCGGCGGGGAGACTCTGGGACCGCGGTTCTGGATCACTCGATGCGATGGGAAGTATCGGGTCACCTGAGAGTCAGTCGTCGAATCGAAGGTAAGACGCTTAACAGCGTGCTGATCCCTTTGATGATGCGGCTCAAATCACTGGCGGCCGGACGACGCACGGCGTGGATCCTTCTGGGTCCGCCCCGGTCCGATGTCTGGGCAAGCCCCGGCCGCCGCAACGAATTTCTCGAGCGGGATGGGATACGTGTGTCTCGCCCCTTCGGGTTACAATCCGCCAGCCCGCGTGCGCACCGCATACAGAGAGGTGTGCGTGAGAATGAACAGGGTGCGGCGGTCCTTCCCGCCGAAAACCAGGTCGAGCGGACGCTCGGGCACCGGGATCGTATCGATCGGCTTTCCCGAAGAGTTATACACGAACACCTGCCCGGCGGCAAGATAGACATTCCCTTCGCTATCCTGGGTGAGGCTCTCTCCACCTTGCTCGGCGAAAGTCCGCAGGCCGGAGAGAGTCCCGTCCGCGTTCACGGTGCCGCTGTAAGTCCTCTGTTCCGATTCGTTGGTGACGTAAAATGGCTTTCCGGGAACGGCTTTCACCAGGCCGAACGCCTGCAGAATATAGGTGAACTTATACCCGAAGTACGGCTGACCCTGAACAAAGGCGTCCTCGCCGGGAATGAACATCGTGTGATCCGGCGAGACGTATTGATAGGGCTTCCGTGTAGTTACAACCTTGGAAAACATCTGGTCCAGAGAGACATATTCGTAAGTCGCAGCTGAAAACGTATTGGTGAAGTCGCCGTTCACCCAGTAGTTCACGGGCAGGATTGCCGTCATGCCCGGACGCTCCGCCGAAGGCTCCGGCTCGATAACCGTGATCTGATCCTCCGGCCCATCCGGACGGAAGGAATAAACCGTCATGCCTCTCCCGCCGGAAGAAACAACTATGAGATTGCCCGCCTTGTCGAAAGCCAGATTCACGGGATCGTTCGGATTGTCCCGGACGACGCTGAGATCCTTCCTCTCCGGCGACCACCTGTAAATGCGCTGGAAGTGAGCGTCCACGAAATAAAGCTGGCCGGATGCGTCCACTGCCGCGCCGGAGATGTTGTAGAAACCGGACGACAGCTTCTCCACGGCGGCTCCCGGCTGCAGCACGGGGGAAGGGCCGCGCGGCTTGGCCGGAGCGGGAGCGCCGGAGACATCCAGCCATGCGAACTCGCGGTCCCGCACCTCCGTGTGGAGCGTAGCATCGACAATGCAGTTTTCGTAAGAGACTTTGCTCGATCGCGTGTACTGGCGGCAGCCGGCATCGTCGCATTGACTCATGGCGCTGTTACTGTCGACATGGATATTCCGGAAACGGATGTCACTCGACTCGGACATGTGAATCGCGTATGGAAAAGGGTGATAGCTCCTGACTACGCGGTAGCCGTGATAGTTGGCAATGGTGATGTTCTTAGACCGGCTGATCTCGAGTGACATCGCGGATGCGCTTTCCTCCCTCTCTCCCTCGGTCTGCAATGCGTATAGCTCCCAGTTGGCGGCCTGGTCAAGCTTGATCTCGGTGCGGACATGATGCTCGCTCGACAGTTCGTACACACGGCCGGGGGTGTCGGTATCGGAGACATAGAGGCCCGCCTGCGCGAACGTGTCGGGCGTCCAGATATTTGCGAAAGTGCCACCGCCGCCATGCGTCACCCACAGGCTGGGATACTGGCCGTCCCAACGCCGGTGGGGATCCGGATCCGTGAACAGGTTGGCGCTATACGGGTTCACCCGCCGGCCGTCGGGGCCGTTGGTTCCGTGGCCGCCGAGAAAACGCACGTCGTCCATGAGGGAGTCCTTGCCGGCCATCCACATGGCGCCCACGGCACGGCTGTTGATGCCGCCCGTGTACAGGCCGATGCCGGTCACGATGTTGTCGCCTCCACGCGGGGCTTCGAGGAGCGGCCGCGCCGCGCCCGGTCCTTGAAACCCCGGGGTCGAATCGAGAATGTCGAACTGGGTCTGGTCCGGATGGAGTCCGATGAGCACGCTGTCGGGGCGCAGCCTGAGGGTGTCGCGGACGACGTAGCGGCCGGAAGGAATGTACAGGACACGATGCTCCTCGATAGCCTTCTGAAGCAGCGCGGTCTCATCGGTCGCTCCATCGCCTTTGGCGCCGAGAGTTCGCAGATTGACCCACGTGGAGATCGGAGGCAGGCCCCGGATCGCGGCCGGCGTGGGTGGCGGCAGCGTTTTCAGCGGCGCGGCATCGTAGTGCGTCTTGATTTCTCCGATTGCGCCCAGTGCTGCGAGGGTAAGTCCGTGCGAAAGGGCTTTCACCTGGTATATCTCCCCGGCTCCGGCAAGCTGGCGGCCGCTCTCGCGAAACCGCGCAAAGACCGGCACCTGGCGGCAGACGATGCTCTCCAGATTGATCTGGGTCATCCGGCTGTTCTCATTGCCGATCAGGATTGCCGGGCCGCTGATGTTCTCGAACCGCGCGTCTTTCACCCAAAGCTGGTCGGAGTAATGAGGGTCGATCGCGATGGCGGTGGGCACATTGCGGAACTCGTCGTGGACCAGCGTCAGTCCCGCTTCATTCTCGCGGATGGCCGCCTCCCGCTGGCCGTCGAAGGTCGAGTCGATCAGCGTGAATTGCCAGGCGGGCGATGGCTTGCGCGTGAGGATGCCGTACCGGCCGCCGTGAAAGTGCAGGTCTTCCGCCTCGTTCCCGATATCGTTGAGAGCCGCCAGGCCGGATCCGATCTGGAAATCCATGTGGGCCAGGTACCCGTGCTGGGCGACGTGAAACCGGATTCCGACGGCCGCGGCGTTGTCGCCGCCGATCTCGAAATCGATGTTGCTCATGGCGGAATAGAAGGTGCCGGGGCTCGCATCCCCGACTTGAGTCGGAGGAACCGTTCCGGGGAGCGCCGGCGGCAGCCGGAAAGCCCGTCCGCCGGCGCCTGCCCGCCCCGCAGGCGGCGCGCCTCCGGCCCTCCCGAAGGGCCGCGATCCGGCGAAAAAGAACATGTAACCGATCCCCTGCTGATACCCCGGAGTGCTATCCGCCAGGACGAACACCGGCCGTTTTTCGCCATAGCCGATCACCCGCACGCCCGGCCAGACATAGATGGTTCGTGTTACGCGATAGCGGCCCTCCGGAACGAAGAGGATTCCCTCGCCGGTATTCTCCTGGACTTTGTCGATGGCCGCCTGAATCGCCGCACTATCGTCGGCGTTGCCGTCGCCGCGAACGGGAAACTGGTCGGGCGTCAGGTAAACGGCGGCGGGATCGTCGAGCCGCGCAGGGTAAAACGATGCCCCGCTGGAAGGAAAAGCGATTCCTAGCAAAATTCCGAGCGCTATGAGTTGCCTCATCGATCACTCCAGAACCACTGGTATTTGTCGCAGCCTCATTGTAATTCACGGCGGGCGGAGATCCTGTGCCGCCGCGGGGGCTGTAAGCGGCCGCAACTACACGCCGTCGCGGCGCCAGGCGAACTCGCCGTTCACCACGGTGGCAACCGGGCCGCCACGGAAGGTCCTTCCGTGGAAGGGCGAATTCCGGCTCCTGGAATGCGACTGGTTGACGTCGTAGGTCCAGGTCAGCTCCGTGCTGAATACGGTGACGTCGCCGGGGGCGCCGGGGGCCAGCGTGCCGCGGCCGAGCCGCATCACCGATTCCGGTCCCGAGGTGAACAGCTCCACCATGCGGCTCAGCGTGATCTTTCCCGCATGCACCAGCTCTTCGAGCGCCAGGGCCAGCGCGGTCTCGAGGCCGATGATGCCGAATGGGCAGCGCTCGAACTCCTGCATCTTCTCGCTGCCGGGGTGCGGGGCGTGATCGGTGGCGATGGCGCTCACGGTTCCGGCGGCGATGGCCTCCACGATGGCGGCGCGGTCGCAGGCGGAGCGTAGCGGCGGCTTCATCTTATAGTTGCTGTCGTAGGGGGCCATCTGGTCGTCGGAGAGCGAGAAGTGATGCGGGGTGGCTTCACAGGTGACCGGCAGTCCATGGCGCCGGGCGTAATCCACCATGGCGGCGGCGTTGCGCGTCGAGATGTGGGCCACGTGGTAGCGCGCGCCGGTGAGTTGCGCCAGCACCAGGTCGCGGGCCACCATCACGTCTTCGGCGGCCGAGGGAATTCCGCGCAGGCCCCAGCGGACCGAGGGCGCGCCCTCGTGCATGTCGCCTCCGGCGCTGAGATGCAGGTCCTCGCAGTGCTGGATCACCGGCAGGTCGTAGGAGCGCGCGAACTCCATGGCGCGCCGCATGACCCGCGCGTTCATCACCGGCAGCCCGTCGTCGGAGATGGCCATGACGCCGGCCGCCTTCATCGCGCCGATGGCCGCCAGTTCCTCGCCCGCGCTCCCCTTGGTGATGGCGCCGATGGGAAACACGTTGACCGCCGCCCGGCTGCGCGCGCGCTCGACAATGTAGCTGGTCACCGTGGCGCTGTCGTTCACCGGCTTGGTGTTGGGCATCGGGCAAATGGAAGTGAACCCGCCGGCGGCGGCGGCGCGCGACCCGCTTTCGATGGTCTCGGCGTGTTCGAAGCCCGGCTCGCGCAGGTGCACGTGCATGTCGATGAAGCCCGGCGCCACGATCATTCCCGTGGCATCCAGGATCTCGGCCTTGGGAGACGACAGGTTGGGCGCCACGCCGGCAATGCGGCCGTCCACGATGAGAACGTCGGCGACGCGGTCGGTATTGCCGGCCGGATCGATTACGCGGCCGTTCTTGATGACGATCGACATGGGTCAGCCAATCACCTTCTCCAGCACCGCCATGCGCACGGCGATGCCGTTTTCCACCTGGTTGAGAATCACGGACCGCTGAAAATCGGCCACCTCCGAGGACAGCTCGCGCCCCCGGTTGATGGGCCCGGGGTGCATCACGATGGCGTCGGGCCGGGCCAGATCGAGGTGCTCCAGACGCAGCCCGTAGAACTGGAAATACTCGCTGGCGGGGAAGGAGGCGTCGTGCTGGCGCTCCAGTTGCACGCGCAGCATCATGATGACGTCGGCATCGCGAATCGCCTCGCGGATGTCGGTGGTGAGAACCACGCCGGGCGCCAGTTGCGCCAGCTCCACCGGCAGCAGCGAGGCCGGGCCGCACAGCACGATGGACGCGCCGAACTTCGAAAGCAGGTGCACGTTGGAGCGCGCCACGCGGCTGTGCGCGATGTCTCCGATGATGGCCACGCGCAGCCCTTCGAGCGTGCTGCGGCGGTCGAGTATGGTGCGCGCGTCGAGCAGCGCCTGCGTGGGGTGCTCGTGGGTTCCGTCGCCCGCGTTGATGATGGGAGTGGGCAGGTGGCGCGCCAGGAAGTGCGGCGCGCCGGATGCCGCGTGACGCATCACGATGGCGTCGGGGCGCATGGCGGCCAGCGTGTTCAGCGTGTCCACCAGCGACTCGCCTTTCGAGACGCTGGAGCCCGACGCGGTGATGGAGACCGCGTCCGCTCCGAGCCGTTTGGCGGCGATCTCGAAACTGGTGCGCGTGCGCGTGGAGGCTTCGTAGAACAGGTTCACGATCATCTTCCCGCGCAGCGTGTCGAGTTTCTTCACGGTCTGGCTTTGAATGGGCTGGAAATCCTTGGCCCGCGCCAGGAGAGTTTCAATCTCGGCGCGGTCCAACTCCTCGATTCCGAGCAATCCGGCTCGCATGGCGGGTCACGCTTCGCCGGTGGCGGCCCGTTCCACCAGCAGTACCTTCTCCATGCCGTCGATCTCGTGGAATTTGACTTCGATGATCTCGGCGTCGGTGGTCTGCACCACGCGCCCCACGAATTTCGCTTCGATGGGCAGCTCGCGGTGGCCGCGGTCGATGAGCGCCAGCAGTTGCACGCGCGCCGGGCGGCCGTGGTCGAACAGCGCGTCGAGCGCCGCGCGGATGGTGCGGCCGGTGTACAGAACGTCGTCCATCAGGATAATGTCCTTGCCCGCGACCTCAAAGGGGATCTCGGTGGCGCTCACCACGGGCTTGATGTCCACGGTGCTCAGGTCGTCGCGGTACAGGTTGATATCGAGGATGCCGACGGGGACCTTGCGGTTCTCGAGTGTCTCGATCTTCTTGGCCAGCCGTTGAGCCAGGGGGACCCCGCGGCGGCGGATGCCGATGAAGGCGAGAAGGTCGAGGTCTTTGGTCTTTTCCAGTACTTCGTGGGCCAGCCGGACGAGCGTCCGATCGATTTCCGAAGCGCTCATGAGCTGAGCTTTTTCGCGTGTAAGGGCGGGCATATGCTCCGCTAGACAGGGTATCACGGGGGCAACGTTTTCCGGGCGCCCCTCTTTCTGGGAGAATGGTTTCTGGTGATCGTATTCGACGGTATTTATTACGCGGCTGGGTTGGCCGCCGGCGGCGCGCTGGTCAGTTGGCTGGCGGGCCCGTGGTTCGCCGTGCCGCTCTGGATCCTGGCGGTGTTCTGCGTCTTCTTCTTTCGCGATCCCGAGCGCCGGATCCCGGAAGGGGCCGTGGCGGTGGCGCCCGCCGATGGCAAAGTGGTCGCCGTGAAAGCCGATGGCCCGGCCACCCAGCGCATCAGCATCTTCCTGAGCGTCTTCGATGTCCACGTCAACCGCTCCCCCATTGCGGGCACCATCACGGAGGTGCAATACCAGGAGGGCCGGTTCCACGTCGCCAGCCGCGAGGAGTGCTCTACCGAAAACGAACAGAACATCGTCACGGTGGAAGGCGACGGCACGTCGGTGGTGTTCAAACAGATTGCCGGGTTGATCGCGCGCCGCATCGTCTTTAGCAAGAAACCCGGCGAGCGGGTGGCCATAGGGGAGCGTGTGGGCCTCATCAAGTTCGGTTCGCGCGTGGACGTTCTCTTCGGCCCGGAGTGGGAAATCCGGGTCACGCCCGGCATGCGGGTTCGGGCGGGCTCCAGCGTCATCGCACGCCGCGTCGGGGTGCGGGGCGCCGCGCCGGACGGGCCAGGACTGCCGCATGGGACTTAAAGAACGCCTGGTCGATCCGCGCTCTCCGGACCGGCGCCCGCGCCGCGCGGCCTTCGCTATCCCGACGCTGTTTACCGCCGGCAACATCTTCCTGGGCTACATCTCGATCCTGCGTTCCTTCAAGGGAGCCATGGCGGCCGCCACCAGCATGCCGGGCGCGGAGGATCATTTCGCCATGGCCGCGAAGGCCATCGGCGCCGCGGTCTTCCTGGATGGCCTGGATGGCCGCATCGCCCGCCTGACCAACACCACCAGCGATTTCGGACGCGAAATGGACTCGCTGGCCGACGTCATCAGCTTTGGCATCGCACCCGCCGTGCTGGCCTTCGCCTGGGGCGTGCAATTCGCCGGGCCGTCGCTGGAAGAGGCGGTGCGCACCCGGCTGTTCGATGCCGGCTACTTCATCGCGTTTCTCTTCCTGATCTGCGGGGCCGTTCGCCTGGCGCGCTTCAACGTCCAGAAAAACCCGGTTCCCAAGAACCCCGGCCGCCCGGACCGCAAGTACTTCGTCGGGCTGCCCATCCCCGCGGCCGCCGCCATGGTGGCGTCGATCGTGTGGGCGTCGGACGCCGAGCCGATCGAGTGGTGGCCCGTCTCGCTGGTCTGGATGGGGCTGCTGCTCCTGCTGGGCTTCCTGATGGTCAGCACCTGGCGCTACTACAGCTTCAAGGGCGTCAACCTGACCAAGCCGTACACGCCGCTCATCATCATTCTGCTCGCCGCGCTGATCTACGGCATCTGGAATTACGGACAGGTGGTGCTGGTGATCCTGAGCGCCGCCTATGTCAGCAGCGGGATCCTGATCCGCATCGGCGGCATCATCCGGCGGCGCTTCCGGCAACAAGCGCCGCCGCCCGCACCGGAGCACCAGGTTGTCTAACCAGACCTTCGCGCTGGTCGGCAGCGACTCGCTGTTGGGTCGTGAGATCCGCGATATCGTGGCAACCGGGGGCGGGGGAATCGACCTGCGCCTGATCGCGGCCGACGAAGAGCAGCCCGGCACGCTCACGCGCGTGGGTGACGAGCCGTCGCTCGTGGCTTTCCTCACCGCCCAGAGTTTCGCCGGCGCGCGCGCCATCTTCCTGGCCGGCTCCGCGCAATCCAGCCGCAAGGTGCTGGAACTCGCGGAGGGGAGTCCCGAGGCCGCCATCATCGATCTGACGTACTCCGCCGAGGAGCGTCCCGACGCCCGCCTGCGGGCTCCCGCCGTCGAAGTGGAAGAAGAAGAAGACGCGGACACCGGCGTCAACGTCATCGCCCATCCCGCGGCTATCGCGCTGGCACTGTTCCTCCGCAGGCTCCACGCGCACGATCCGGTTCGCCGCTCCGTGGTCCAGATCTTCGCGCCGGCCACCGAGCACGGCGCCGCGGGCGTCGAGGAACTGCAAGGGCAGACGGTGAGCCTGCTGTCTTTCAAGAGCCTGCCGCGGGCGGTGTTCGACACGCAGCTCGGCTTCAGCATGCTCGCGCGCTACGGCCAAGAGGCCCCCGCCGCGCTGGAGGATTCGGAACTGCGGATCGAGCGCCACCTGGCCTCGCTGCTGGCCCTGCCGGGGGACGGCGAAGGCGTGCCCATGCCCTCGCTGCGGCTCATCCAGGCGCCGGTTTTTCACGGCTACTCGATGTCCGCATGGGTGGAATTCGACGGCAATCCCGGCGTCGAAGCGCTGGAAGGCGGCCTGGCGGCAACATCCATCGAAGTGCGCGGCGGCGATTTCGAGCCGCCCAACAATGTGGGCCAGGCGGGCCAGGGCGGCATCGCGGTGGGCGCCATTGCGCTCGATCGCAACGAGCCGGAGGCCTGCTGGTTCTGGCTGGTAGCGGACAACCTCCGCCTGTTGGCGGAAAACGCCGTGGCGGTGGCGCGGCAATTACTATGACCAGCAGATCCGTGTGTCCCGGGATTTTTGCGGCGCTGGCCCTGGCCGCCGGTTGCGGGTATCACGTGGCCGGCCACGCCAACCTGGTGCCCAAGGAGATCAAGACGATTGCCATTCCCGCCTTCGGCAACGGAACGGTGCGCTACAAGCTGCCGCGGCTGATCGCCGCCGGCATCGCCCAGGAGTTCATTTCCCGCACGCACTACAGCATCGTGGCCGACCCGGAGCAGGCCGACGCGACACTCACCGGGACGCTCCTCACCTTCACGACCAACCCCACGATCTTCGACCCGGTCTCGGGACGCGCCACCGGGGTTCAAGTCGTCGCGACCCTCAAGGTGACCCTCACGGACCGGCACACCGGCAAGATTCTGTTTACGCGGCCCAGCCTGGAGTTCCGCGAGCGATACGAAATCACGCTCGATCCCCAGGCTTATTTCGACGAAAGCGATACCGCCGCCGAACGCCTCAGCCGCGACGTGGCGCGCACCGTGGTCAGCGCCATCCTGGACAACTTCTGATGACCGGAGGTCAACTGCTCGCGCGCATCCAGAAGAAGGCCCCGCCGCCCGCCGTTCTGCTGCTCGGCCCCGAAGCGTACGAGCGCCGCCGCATCAGGCAGGCCCTGCTGGCTGACTTTTCCGAAGACGGCGTGGCGCGTCACGACCTGGCCGAGCGCCGGCTCGCCGAAGTCCTGGACGATGCCCGTTCGCTTTCGCTGTTTGCCACCGAGCGACTGATCTGGGTGGCGAACGCGGAAGCGGCGTTGCCCAAAGGCCGCTCGGACGACGAGGGCGACGGACAAGCCTCGTCGGGCGACGCGGCCCCGCTGGTCCAATACATGCATGACCCGACGCCCGGCGTCACGCTGGTGTTCGAGGCCATCCGCTTCGATTTCGAGGGCGACGACAAACGCAAGCAGGACCGCGTGCGGAAGTTCTACGGCGCTATCCAGGACGTGATCGAGCTGCGCCGTTTCTCGAGCCAGGAGGCCCGCCAGGAGTCCGAAGCGCTGGCGCGCCGCGCCCAGTTGCGCGTGGACCCCGGCGCGCTCGACCTGCTGGTGGAGGCCCTGGGCGCCGACGTCGGGCGCATCGCCGTGGAGATCGAAAAGCTGGCGCTCTACGCCGCCGGCCGCGAGATCGGACTGGACGACATTTCGGCGCTGGTCCCCGATGCGCGCGCCGCCACGATTTTCGCCCTGGTTGCCGCGTTGGGGCGGCGCGACCGCGGGCGTGCGCTGGAAGTCCTGGATACGCTGACCCGCGAGGGCGAGTACCTGCCGCTCGCGCTGGCCTTTCTCTCGACTCAATTCCGCATGGCGCTGGCGGCGCGCGAGGCGGGGCTGAAGAGCGCGCAGCAGGTGCAAGCGCATTTCACGCGGATGGGAGTGCCGATGTGGGGATCGCGCGCCGACCAGGTGCACCAGACCATGGGCAAGTTCAGCAAGGCTCAACTGGAGCGCGCGATGGGCTTGATTTATTCGGCGGACAAGAACCTTCGCGACACCCGTCCGGACGACAGGATCGTGATGGAGCAATTCATCTTGCAGTTGGTGGGGTAAGAGCTCGGCCGGATGTCAGCTCGCAAGCGCCTTCACTCGGGAATGCAGCTTGGACTTATACCGCGCCGCGGTGTTCATCTTGATGACGCCCAGCTTGGCGGAGCGGTCGATGATCGAGAACGTTTTGGGCAGCAGTTCCGCGGCCGCCTTGGGGTCCTTGCCGGTGATCGCGCGCCGTATGGCGCGGATCTGGTGCCGCAGTTGAGTCTTGTTCTTCCGGTTGTATTCCGTGCGCCGTTCCGTCTGGCGCACCCGCTTGAGCGCGGAATAAGTGTTTGCCATCTTTGAGTTTCCAGGATAGCGCATTGCGGGGAGGGTCGGCAAGCGGATGGCGGCCCCGCGCCTCGGTACGGGTCACTTGGAGGCCAGGCCCGTTACCCCGCGGCTCTCTTTCAGCGTGACGCCGGCGCCGTCGGCGGTGCGGATGGTGCAGCCGGTGAAGGTCCAGTTGTCGGCGTTTTGAATGCTGCCGCCGGTCCGGGCTTCGATCTGCACATTGCGGAACTGGAAATTCTGCAATGGCGAATCGGGATAGGTGACCACC
Source organism: Bryobacteraceae bacterium (assembly GCA_035638575.1). GTDB lineage: Bacteria > Acidobacteriota > Terriglobia > Bryobacterales > Bryobacteraceae > DASQZT01. The sequence goes on along the minus strand of DASQZT010000012.1, from coordinate 11,786 downwards.
GAAAACGCCTGCCGCGCGCCAGTGGCTTTGACGTTGGAGATGCGCACGTTCCGCAGGTGCGGCAGGCCCTTCTCCGGCGGCACCGGTTCGGTCAGCACGCGCCAATACTCCGGCGGGTTCGCGACGTTGTCGGGCATTTTGGCGTAGCTGTAGCTCGGGTTCCAGTTGAAGGTGATGGCGATCGGCGTGGCCACGTCCTGCATGGTCATGTCGTGAATGTCGATGTTCTCGATGGTGCCGCCGCGGGTGCTCGCCGATTTGAACAGAATCCCGTTCGGCACCGCGGCCATCACCTGGATGCCGGAGACCTCCACGTCCGAGACGCCCCCGGAAGTTTCGCTGCCGAAGGTCACGCCCGCGGCGCCGCCGCGCACGGTGCTGTCGCGAATGACGATCTTGCGCGAAGGCCGGTTCACCCGCAGGCCGTCGGCGTCGCGCCCGGCCTTGAGGCAGATGGCGTCGTCGTTGCATTCGATGTCGCAATGCTCGATCGTCACATCGGAAGAGGAATCGATGTCGATTCCGTCGGTGCTGGGCCCGCGGCCGTCGGTGGGACTGTTGTTGCGGATGGTGATGCCAGCCACCACGACGTTGCGGGAGTAGCACAGGTGGACCGTCCAAAAGCCGGAGCGCTTCAGGGTGAGTCCGGAGAGATCCACGTCGGAGGAATCGTAGACCTGGATGAGGCGCGGGCGCTGGCAGTCGTAGTCCACGGCCCAGCGCAGGCCCTTGGGCTCGTACTCTTCCCGGCGCATCTTCCAGTATTTGTCCCACCAGACTTTGCCGTCGCCGTCCACGATGCCCTTGCCCGAGATCTTCACGTGCGACTGCTGGTAGACGTTGATGAGCGCGGCGGGCCACTTCATTTCGATTCCGGCAATCCGCGACTGCATGATGGGATAGGCGGCGAGGTCCTGCGCGCCGCGGAGTTCGACGCCTTCGTCGATGCGCAGGTGCGTCCCCGACTTCACGAAGAGCGAACCCGTGAGATACACGCCGGGTTTGAGCACGACCGTGCCATCGCCGGCCTTGGCCGCCGCGTCCAGCGCCTTCTGAAGCGCCGCAGTGTCGACGCTCTTGCCGTCCCCTTTTGCGCCGTAGTCCGCCGCCCGGAATTCGGCGGCGTGGGCCGCCAGCAGAGCGAGGGCGGCCAGAGCGGTCAGTTTGAAAGGCATCAACTTCATGGTATGACGGCGGCCGGGCCTGATACGATACCTTCTATGAAGCTCTACAACTGGAACACGGTCGAGCCCGAACAGCTCAACCCGCGCATCGGGCGCCAATGCATTCACGGCTCCCAAATGACCATTGCGCGCCTCCATCTGCAAAAGGACGCCGTGGTCCCGGAGCACAGCCACGTGAACGAGCAGGTGAGCATGGTGGAGCGGGGCGCGTTGAAGTTCCTGCTGGAGGGGCGGGAACAGATCGTGCGGGCCGGAGACGTGCTGGTGATCCCGCCGCACGCGCCGCACTCGGTCGAAGTGCTCGAAGATTCCACCGTGGTGGATGTTTTTTCGCCGCCCCGCGAAGACTGGATCCGCGGCGACGACGCCTACCTGCGGCGTTAGAAGACCGCCGGCCGGCGCGGCTCACTTCGCGTCGCGCCAGTTGTCGCCGGTGCCGACATCGACCAGGAGCGGCACGTCGAAGGCGCGGGCGCTCTCCATTTCGTGCTTCACCAGGCGCGAAACCGTGTCGATTTCTCCGGGCGGGCACTCGAAGACCAGCTCGTCGTGGACCTGCAGGAGCATGGCGCTCTGAAGCGCTTCCTTCTGGAAAGCGGCATCGATCCGCACCATGGCGAGCTTGATCAGATCGGCGGCGGTCCCCTGCAAGGGAGAATTCACCGCGGTGCGCTCGGCGAAGCCGCGTGCGTTGGGGTTGCGGCTGTTGATGTCGGGGATGGGGCGCTCGCGGCCGAACAGCGTGCGGGTCACGCCGGTCTGGCGTACCTGCGCGACCGTCTCGTCGAGCCAGCGCCGCACGCCGGCGTACCGCGCGAAGTAGTTCTTGATGTAGCGCTCGGCTTCGGCGCGCGTAATGCCCAACTGCGCGGCGAGGCCGAACGGACTGATGCCGTACACGATCCCGAAATTGACGGCCTTGGCGTTGCGCCGCGCTTCGGGAGTCACCATCAGCGGCGGCACGCCCAGCACTTCCGATGCGGTGAGCGTATGGATGTCCTCGCCATGTCGGAAGGCCTCCACCAGCAGCGGGTCGCCCGACATGTGCGCCAGCAGGCGCAGCTCGATCTGCGAATAGTCGGCGGTGAGCAGTTTCCACCCGTCGCGGGGCACGAAGGCGGCGCGGATTTCGCGGCCCAGCTCGGTGCGGATGGGAATGTTTTGCAGGTTCGGGTTGGACGACGACAGCCGGCCGGTGGCCGCCCCCGCCTGGTTGAAGCTGGTGTGCAAGCGGCCCGTGCGCGGATCGATCAGCGCGGGCAGCGCATCCACATACGTGCCCTTGAGCTTGGTGAGCTGGCGGTAGTCCAGGACCTTGCGGACGATCTCGTGGTCCGCGGCCAGCTCGTCGAGCACGTCGGCGGCGGTGGAGATCACCTTTCCTTTTCCGTATTTCACCGGCGCGGGCAGGCGCAAGTCTTCGAACAGCACGCGGCCCAGTTGCTGCGGGGAGCTGATGTTAAAGACCTTGCCGGCCAGCGCGTGGATTTCGGCGGTGAGGCGCGCTATCTCGGTTTCCATAAGCCCCGAGAGCCGCCTCAGCTCGACGGGGTCGATGCGGATGCCGGTGCGCTCCATGCGGGCCAGCACCCGCGCTAGGGGAAGCTCGATGTTTTGGTAAATCTCGCGGAGGCCGCGCGCGTCGATGGCCGCCGCCAACTGCTGCGAGAGTTCGAGCGTGATATCGGCGTGCTGTTCGGGCGACGGGCCGAGCGCCAGATCCAGACGGCGGCGCGCCTGCTCGCCGAGGGCGCAGCCGGACGGGTCGGCATCCAGCAGGAAGGCGTACAGCATCACGTCGTGGTCGAAGCCGCGCGCGTCGATCCCCATTCGGTCGAGCGCCAGGATGGCCGATTTCACGTCGCAGGCGATCTTGGATGCGCCGGCGTCTTCGAACCAGGGCTTCAAGTGGTCGAGGTGTTCAGCGGTCGCGGCGCGAGCCTCGCCGGGCCTCCAGGCGAGCCCGATGGTGTCGAGTGCGAATTCGCCTTCGGCCGAAGGGGCGATGGCCACCGCGGCCGGGGCGCCGGCGGGAATCGCTGCGAGCCACCGCTCCAGCTCACCCGCGGTTTCGAACGGGCGGTAGTCGCGCGCGCGGGTGTCCTCGGCGGGGCCGAGTTCTTTGAGGAGGCTGTGGAACTCCAGTTCCTTGTAGACTGCCTTGAGCTGCGCCGGGTCGAAGGGCTGCGTCTTCACCGAGTCGAGCGAAAAATCGATCGGCACATCGGTCGAGATGGTGGCCAGCCGCTTGCTCATGCGGATCTGCTCGGAGTTGTTTTGCAGGCTCTCGCGATACGTCTTGCGCTCCACTTCGGCCGCGCGCTGGAGGGCCGCTTCCACCGACCCGAAGCGCTCGATGAGGTCGCGCGCGCCTTTGTCGCCGATGCCCGGAGCGCCGGGGATGTTGTCGACCGCATCGCCCTTGAGCGCCAGCAGGTCGGCCACCTGTTCCGGGCGGACGCCCAGAAACTCCTTCACTTTTTCGGGGTCGTACCACTCGTCGTCCTTGGCGGGGTTGAGCATGGAGATGCGGCCGGTGACGAGCTGGAGCATGTCCTTGTCGCTGGACACGATGACCACCTCGGCGCCCGAAGACTCGACGCGGCGCGCCAGGGTGCCGATGACGTCGTCGGCTTCGAAGCCGGGGAATTCCAGGACCGGGATGCGCATGGCTTCGAGCACCCGCCGGACATAGGGGATCTGCTCGCCGAGGTCGGGCGGCATCTCCGCGCGGTTGGCCTTGTATTCGGCGAACTCCTGGACGCGGTGGGTGGGCTCGCCGCTTTCGAAAACGGCGGCGATGTAGGCCGGCTCGTACTGCTTCGCCAGCTTGCGCAGCATGTTGTTGAAGATGTAGACCGCCTCCGTGGAGAGGCCGGTGGAGGTGCGCATGGGCGGCGCGCCGCTGCGGGCGCGGGCGTGGTAGGCGCGGAAAATGAAGCCGAAGGAATCGATGAGGAAGAGTCGCGGGTTGGCCACTGGGAACATGATACTGCGGTTGGACCGGCGGGTTGCCACCGGGGCCGCGCGGGGCGCTATTCTTGAGCGGAGGAGAGTAACAGCCATGAAATTACTTTTGACATGCGCCGCCTGGCTGATCGCCGCCATGGGGATCGCTTCCGCCCAGCCGAGCCCTGCCCAGACGGCCACCGCAGCGATCGGCGGGAAGACGATCACGATCAAGTACTCCGCGCCTTCGGTGCGCGGCCGCAAGATCTTCGGAGACGGCGGGCTGGTTATGCGCGACCCGACGGCTCCGGTCTGGCGCGCGGGCGCAAACTCCGCCACTGCGATCCACACCGATGCCGATCTCGACGTCGGCGGCCTGGCGGTTCCCAAGGGCGACTACACGCTGTTCGTCAACGTCAAGGATCCCGATGCCTGGGAGCTGATTGTCAACAAGCAGACCGGGCAGTGGGGGCTTGCGTACAGTGCCGCCCAGGATCTGGGCCACGTGAAGATGCAGATGAGCAAACCGCCGGCGCTGGTCGAGCAGTTGAAGTACACGATTTCGAGTGCGGGAGGCAACAAGGGAAAACTCCAGTTGGAATGGGAGAACCACGTCGCCTCCGTGCCGATCACGGTGAAGTGACGCGCCTGCCGCGCGCACGCCGTTACTATTCAGTGCAGCGCTTCCTGTACCAGCGTGAAGCTCTCCTGGTGATCCCAGTGGCGCTCGGCCGCGCGGGAAATCCAGTCCTGAAGATAGCCCCGCATCTCGGCGGCGGCGTTGGTGCCCTTGATCCAACGCGCCGCCTGTACCCGCACCACCTCGTCGGAATCGTTCAACATGCGCTCGTACATTTTGACCATGGATGCGCGGTCGCCGGCCGGGTAGTAAACTCCCATCAGGTACTCGTCGGCTCGCACCCGCACCCACGCGTTGGGATAACCGGCGAGTTTCAGCGCGACCGGAGCTTCTTTCGCGTTGGCCGCGGCTTGCAGGTAGGCCAGCGCGTTGATGAGGAAACCGACGTTGGGCTGCTTCCAGGGCTCGTCGCTCTCGAGGTAGCGCAACACCGCGGCACGGCATTCGTGGGACGCCAGGGTCTGCTGCACGTTGGGGTATCGCTCCTTGACGGATGCCTTGGCGAGGCCATCGCCGGCGGTCAGGTAATCGCGAACTTCGACCGGTATCTGCTCGAACAACGTCATTCTCTCCCTGCCTTTCTGGAAGCCGCCCGCGGACCATGCCGCGAACAAAGCGATCGCACAGGTCGCGGCCTGCCGCCTCATTCCGTCAAAGCGGCCGGACGAAGCGCGAGGCACGGATGGCCTTGATCTGCGCCGGAATGGTTGCAGGATTGAGGTTGTTATTCGTGAAATCCTCATCCCATAGCCTCTTGGAATCGCTGACATTGCCGTTGGCGATCAGCACAAAGCGCTGCATCAGGTTTCTGCCGTCTATATTACCCGGCCCGGCGTTCACATTCGCGCCGAGATGAAAATGGCCGCCGGCGCTGTTGCGCAGGTTGGTCGTGACATGCGTCATCTCGTGCGGGTCGGCAAATTGATTCACCGTCTGCACGCCGATAAACGCAAAACTCCGCGCGATGGATCCAGCCGCCGTGAAGGAATCCGGAAACGCGATGCCTCCGGGGCCGAGTGCCAGCAGGTTGCCCGGACCGCCGGGGGGAGGCGGCACCGGATTCGCAAAAACCTTGGTCGCGTAGACCAGGTAAATGTCGTTGGAGTCGAAATCTGGCCGCGCCCGGATGACGTTGATGATCTCGGTCTGCGAGGTCGAGGGCGCCAGGTTTCCGCCGGGGAACGAGGGTTCTTCGACCGCCGGATCGGCCCCGATTGCCAGCGGGCTGGTCGGGTACCGGTTGCTCCATCCGATGCAGGAAGCCGGCGGATCGATCAGGATCTCGTCGACCTCCAGAAAGATCCCGGTGCAGGCATAGACGCTGTGCAGCGTATCGATCGCGGTCTGTTTGCGAGCCGCGGACAACACGCCGGCCCCTCCCGCCGTGGCCCGCACGTTCACGAGGTGCACCTTAATCTCGAGACGCTCATCGAGCCCGCGGTTGAAGAGCGGCACTTTGGTATTGAGCGTTCCGCCGCCGAGCACCGAGGTGTACTCGGCCACCACGTTGGTGTCCAGACGGTGCGCATCGTCCACCTTGATTTTGCGCGTGCGATGGTTCGACTGGTCTTCGGCACGGTCCCCGGCATCGGGGTTGCCCCCGGCGAGGCCGCTGTTGGTGACCTGTTTCCGGTCGACGTCATCAGCCACCAGAAAGACGGAGTGCGAAACGAACACGGCCGGGTCGCTGGCGGTCGGGAGCAGCGAGATGACCTGGGAAGCCGGCGCGTCGTCGTTGCCTCCGGCGCCGAATTCCGTGCGCCAATCCACGCGCACTTCAGCCTGTCCCTCGGCATTCCGATCGGTCACCCGGAAATAGAACCGGCGCGCCTCTTTGCCGACGGAGTCGCGGCCTATGAAGTTCTGATCCTCGGCGGCGGCGTTGCGCAGGTTGGCGTTGGCGGGATCGAAGGCGTGGTCCCAGAGCCCCACCCGCACGAAGGCCGCCACGGGCTCGGCGGCGTCCACCTGGTGGTTGTCGTCATTGTCGAGGATCACTTCGAGCTTGGCGGGCACGCGAGGCAAAATCTTCTCGCAAGGCGAACTGGCGGCGAGCCGGTGATAGAACCGGCAGCCGAAGGTATCGTGATCCTCCTCGAATTTCCTTCGCCGTCCGGAGAGATGGCGGCTGCGGCGCTTCTCGCCATCCGACCAGAACCTCGCGCGGCAGCCGGCCGGCCCCTGGCTTGCCTGCGGGCACGGCCACTTGCCGGGGATCACGCTCGTGCCGGGGCGGAAGAGCAGTCCCATGACGCGGCGATTCGGTCCGTTCTCCTGGTTCCGCTGGTCCTTGTTTTCGGGCTTCTGGAAATCCTGCTCTTCTTCGGTCGAGAACAGCAGAATGGGATTGAATTCGCCGCAGCCCTGGTAGTCGGCCTTGCCATCGGCGTCGGCTCCGGCGCCAAGGAAGTCGCCCTTTTCCAACTTCAGGCTTCCGGCGATCTTGTTCATGTACGCGAGAAAGAGGGCGGTGCGGGCGCCGGCATTGGTCCTGGCGGAACTGGTCTGCGCGGCCAGGCGGCCGGGGTCCGCCGCAATCGTCGGATCGGTCGTGGTCAGCATGACCTGGAGTTTGGGGCCGTCCCACTTGTCGCCTCCGAAGGAGTGCGAGAACAGCTTCTCCCACAGGTCGGTCCGGCGCGCGAGCAGCCCATAGATCGCGATAGCGCGGCGGCCGCTGAGCGTCTTGTTGTAATCGTCGTTACCCACGGGGTCGGCATGGCCGAAGAGGGAAAGCGGAGGCGGCACCAGAGTCTCCGCGCCGCCGGCGCCCGGGAGCCGCATCGTGTGCGTTTCCCGCAATCTGGCCAGGAGCGGCATTTCCGCCGCTACGCCGGGAAGCACGAAGGAAGAATCGAACGCGAACCGCATGTCTTCGACCCGCCAGCAGGCCAGCGGGATCACGAAGGTGGCGATCACGTTCTTTTCGCCGCCGGTCGCCGGGCCTACTTTGGCCGGCCGCTCTTCGATGGTGGGATGGTCTCCGGCTACGCCTCCCTCGGTCGTCGAATGTATGGTACCCGCCACGCTGTTTTCACCCCTAACACCCGTGGACCTGGATCAGCTTTGACTGCGTGACCGGTCCGCACTTGCCATCCACCAGCAGTTTATGCTCGCACTGGAACTCTTCTACGGCGGAGAGGAACTCGTCTTCGTCCGTCCCTTCGGCGGGGCCGCGATAATAGCCGAGGTTCGCCAGCCTGGCCTGCTGGCCGGAGCGTTCCTTCACGGGGTCCAGGTGACCAACCTTCACCTGGATTTCGCGGTCCACCGGGATGCTCGCGCCATTGTGCACGATGTGGTCTTTGACGATCAGGCCGGCATCCACCAGGGACTTGGAGATCTTCTGCTCAACTTTGCCCTTGCCGTCGGCGGTTAGGTCCTGGCGATTGGCGCCCATGACGAGAACACAGGGAGTGTTGGCGTACGGATCGGAGTATAGCCGTTCGAGTACGAGCCTAAGGAGCAGCGGTTCGCCGGGCATCTTGAACGGGTGAAGCTGGTCCGTGCTTCGGTTTTCCTTTTTGATCTCGAAATCGGGAATGAAGACCTTGTCGCCCGGAAACAGCACATTCGGGTTTTCGCGCAGGGCTTTCAGTTCGGCATTTTGGGGATGGTCCCAGATCTTCCGGTAATGCACGAATCCATACTTCGCCGCGATCCCGGAGATGTGTTCTCCCTGTACGACGACGTGGGTCTGCCCCATTCAGTGAGAGAATATCACAGCGCGTTCGCTGCTGGCCGGCTGGCCACAAGCCTGGCTCGCGCTGGGGTCGCCGTGGCGGGAGGCGACCATGCTCACTCCGCCGAGGCGTACGCGCCCCGGCGCGAGCGATTAGAATGGCCTTTATGAACCGGCGGGACTTTTTTGCGAACTTGCCCCTGGGCGCCTGCTCGCTCATCGTGCTGGCGGACGCCGCGCCCGCCCAGAATCCGCCGCCCCAGTCCGGGCGGTCCGCTGCCTTCGATCGCATCGCGCCGGCCGACGCCCCGATGGCGCCCTCCGAGCGGCACATGCGCCTGGTCGAACTGGAGGCGGACGTGCTGGTCGCGGGCGGCGGCCTGGCGGGCGTGTGCGCCGCCATCGCGGCGGCCCGGCACGGAGCGCGCGTGGTCCTCGTCCAGGACCGCTCGCGCCTGGGCGGCAACTCTTCGAGCGAAGTCAAGATGCATGTCGTGGGCGCCAACCAACACACCGCCCGGCCGGGCTGGCGCGAAAGCGGCCTGATCGAAGAGCTGCGCCTGGCCGATGCGGTCAACAATCCGCAGCGGTGCTGGGAGCTTTGGGACCTGCTGCTGTACGACAAGGTGGTGAGCGAGCCGAACATCACCCTGCTGCTCGAGACCACGCTCTATTCGGCCGTAGTCAAAGACGGCCGCATCGTGGAGGCCGCCGCCCGCTGCGACAAGAGCGAGCACCTGTACCGCATCCGCGCCAAAATCTTCTGCGACACGACAGGCGATTCGCGGCTCGCTCTGGAGGCCGGCGCCGACATGCGCTCCGGCCGCGAGGCGCGCCGCGAATTCGACGAACCGCTGGCGCCCGCGGAGCCCGACAATCGCACGCTCGGCTCGAGCGTTCTGTTCACCTCGCGGCTCTATCGCACTCCCATGCCGTTCGCGCCGCCGGCCTGGGCCCGCAAGATCGGCAAGGAGCAGTTGCTGCACCGCGGAATTCAGAGCTGGGAGTACGGCTACTGGTGGATCGAATGGGGCGGCGACCACGACATCGTCGCCGACAACGAGCGCATCCGCTTCGAGCTGCTTTCCATCGTCATGGGAGTTTGGGACTACATCAAAAACAGCGGCGACTTCCCCGACAGCAAATACTGGGCCATGGACTGGGTGGGCATGATGCCCGGAAAACGCGGCAGCCGCCGGTTGCTGGGCGACCACATCCTGAAACAGCAGGACCTCATGCAGGGCGGCTTTCCGGACGCCGTGGCCATCGGCGGATGGGCCATGGACGCCCACCCGCCCGAAGGCTTCGACCGGCCCGACCTTCCTCCCAACACCACCTTGAGCCCGCCCGAAGTCTACGATATTCCGTTGCGCTCGCTATACAGCCGCAACATTTCGAACCTGCTGATGGCCGGCCGCAACATCAGCGCGAGCTACGTGGCGTTTACCTCGGCGCGCGTCATGGCCACCTGCGCGGTGGAAGGGCAGGCCATCGGGACGGCTGCGGCACAGTGCGCCGAAGCCGGCCTGCTGCCGCGCGACCTGGCGCGCGACCAGCGCCAGCTCGCGCGGCTCCAGCAGACCCTGCTGCGCGACGACCAGACGATCAAGGGCCGGCGCAACGAAGACCCGCTCGACCTGGCCCGCTCCGCCACCGTCACCGCGTCCGCCGAATCCGGCGCCGTAAGAGCTTCGGTGATCCTGGACGGCTTCGTCCGCGACATTCCCGACAAGCGCGGCGAGCCGGTCGAAGTGCACCATTGGTCCGCAGCCGTCAGTGAGAGTCAGCCTGCGTGGATCGAGCTGCGCTGGGACCGCCCCCAGCGCATCCGCAGCGTGCAGATCACCTTCGACACCGGTTTCCGCCGCCAGCTCACGCTCTCCGCGCAGGAGACGCAAAACATCAATCTGCTGCGGGCGCCGCAGCCCGAAACCGTCAAGGACTACACCATGACCTGCCAGACCGCGGCCGGCGATCGCCCGACGCTTGCCGCCGTGAAGAACAACTTCCAGCGCCTGAACCGCCACCAGTTCCCGCCTGTCGACATGCGGTCGCTGCGCATCGAGGTTCAAGCCACCAACGGAGACCGCCTGGCGCGGATCTTCGAGGTCCGGTGCTACGCATGACCAGCAACGGCGAGCGGCAGGATATGGTACCGGCCTCGGAATAACCCGACCTATCAGGCCTTGTTTTCCGATTTCATCGCTCCTAGAATATAAGTGAATAGAACGGCCCCCGCGACCGTGCCGGCAGGACGGGACTCACGGTCTGTCCTGCCGCAGGAGGTAGAGACTATGTCTGCCGTGCTTCGCAAGCGGATCCCGAGGCGGGAGGAGGCGTTTCACAACCCATTCCTCGCTGCTATCCTCCCGGCCACTTTCCTGATTCTTACCCTCGCTGTTCTTCTGGCCGTAGCCGGCCACTTTTTTCCGGCCGGCTGAGCGATAGGAGGTCTCCATGCCGTTCCTCACCAGAATCCTTGTGCCCGTGGTGTTTTCCGAGCGATGCGAGCTGGCGGCGCTCTATGCCGCCGCCCTGGCATCCCGCTTCCAATCGGAGTTGACGCTGCTCCACATTTTCGTGCCGCCGTGGGTGACCGTCGCGTCACCGGAAGGATACGCCATCCCGCCCCAGGTCGAGATGGAAGCCGTGCGGGCCCGCACGCAGTCGCAGCTCGACCAATTCCTGTCGGACGAGCTGCGCGACCTGCATGTCCAAAGAGAAGTGCTCGAGGGCGACCCGGCCCAAGTCATCGCCGAACAGGCCAGGAGCCGGCACTTCGACCTGATCGTCATGCCGACCCACGGTTACGGTCCCTTCCGCCGTTTCCTGCTCGGATCGGTGACCGCCAAGGTGCTGCACGACGCCGGCTGCCCGGTCCTGACCGGCCCTCACCTGGAACATCCGCTGGCCACAGCCGCCGCCGATTTCCGCAAGATCCTGTGCGCCGTCGATCTGGGCCCGCAAAGCCACGCCGTGCTCGAGTGGGCATCGCGGTTCGTCGCGGAGTTCCATTCCGAGGTTACCCTGCTGCACGTTTTGGTGGGCGCCGCCACCCGGCTGGACGGCATCTATTTCGACCCGCAATGGCGCAACGATATGGCCGAAGCCGCGCGGTTGCAGATTTCGAGCCTCCAATACGAAATGCGGACGCAGCACCACGTGCGGATCGATGCCGGCGACGTTCCCCACGTGGCGCGTCAGGCCGCCGAAGAGACCGGCGCGGACCTCCTGATCATCGGGCGCGGCCACACCCATGGTCTTTTGGGCCGCCTGCGCACGAACGCCTACGCGATTCTGCGCGAATCGCCGTGCCCGGTGCTGGCGATCT
>DASQZT010000011.1:0-70380 GCA_035638575.1 Bryobacteraceae bacterium | reverse complement strand
CGTGAGCCGTAGAGGCTCGGGAAACCGGGTTTCTACCCTAGCACCGATGTTGATACCGATGACGCGCAAATCGGTTGCTTCGCTGTTCCTGAGCTTGGCTTGTCTGGCCGTCCCCTCTCTCTCGCGGGCCGGTCCCACCCTCAAGCTTTCCGGCGCTATCGCCGGCAAAGTCAACGACTCCTTCGGCATCCCCCAGATGGGCGCCACGGTGGTTCTCTATAATCGCCAGGATCGCATCTTCCAGAAGGCCTTCACCGACGAGCGCGGCGAATTCCGCTTTGCCGGCCTGTTCCCCGATGCTTATTCCGTCCGCGTCACGCTGGCCACGTTCGTCCCGGCCGTCAAGCGCGATATCCTGGTGCAGCCCGGCATGCGCAGCGTGCTGAGCGTGAACCTGAACAGCCTGTTCTCCACGGTTCAGCTTCAGTACCCCACCGCCGACAACGGCTTGATGACCGACGACTGGAAATGGGTGCTGCGCAGCGCCTCCGCAACGCGCCCGATCCTGCGCTTCCTCGAAGAGACCAGGGATGGCAACTCCACTCGCACCACGCGCACGGCGGCATTCTCCGATACGCGGGGCATTCTGAAAGTCTCGGCGGGTGAAGGCGGCCTGGAAAATGGTATCGGCAATCAGCCCGACCTCGGAACGGCCTTCGCGGTGGCCACTTCGCTCTACGGCAATAACGTGTTCCAGGTGAGCGGCAATGTCGGATACGGCTCCCAGACCGGGGTGCCGGCAGCCGCCTTCCGCACCAGCTACAGCCGCGACATGGCCGGCGACAGCCCCGAGGTCTCGCTCACCATGCGGCAGTTGTACCTGCCCGCGCGCCTCGGAGCGGCCGTGACCGGCAACGAATCCGCGATGCCCATGCTGCGCACCATGACGGCGGGCTTCGACGACCACGCCGAAATCGCCGATGGCCTGAAGCTGTCGTACGGCATCACCATGGACGCGGTCTCCTTCATCGACCATCTGAACTACGTGAGCCCCTACGCGCGCTTGAGCTACACCATGGGCGGTGGCGGGCAACTGGACTTCACTTTCACTTCGGGCAACGCGCGGCCCGATCTCTCGGGCGATGCCGTGGCGGACTCGGATCTGCAGCGCGGCCTCAACACCCTGGCGGTGTTCCCCAACGTCTCCCTGCGGGGCGGCCGGACCAAGGTCCAGCGCGGCGAGGAGTACGAGATGGTGTACACCCGCAAGATCGGCTCGCGCACCTACCACCTTTCCGCGTACCGCGAATCGGTTTCCAACCAGGCGCTTTCGATCGTGGCGCCCGTCGGCTTCTACACCAGCGGCGACATCCTTCCCGATATCTTCACCGGCAACTCCATCTTCAACGCGGGCAATTATCAAAGCTCGGGATACACCGCAGCGGTCACCCAGAACATGGGCGAGCATTTCAGCGCCACTGTGATCTATGGGTCCCTGGGCGCGCTGTCGGCGGCCAACCGCGAGTTGGTCAGCAACAGTCCCGACGAGCTGCGATCCATGATTCGCGCGGGCCGCAAGAACGCCGCCACCACCCGCATCACCGCCACCGCTCCCCGCACCGGAACCCACATGATCGCCAGCTACCAGTGGACTCCGGACCGCCGGTGGGCCATGCCCGGCAACGTCTACAGCACCGAGGGCCTTCACGCGAATCCCGGACTCAACGTCGTCATCCGGCAGCCCATCCCCGGCCTCACCATGCTGCCCTGGCGGATGGAGGCTACGGCGGACCTGCGCAACATGCTGGCGCAAGGCTATCTGCCGCTGAACATGGCCAACGGGCAGAGTGTGCTTCTGGTCGAGACTCCCCGCAGCTTCCGCGGCGGCCTCAGTTTCATCTTCTGATTGCGCATCGACGCCCACCACTCCTACTCCGAGCGCTACCCGCTCGAGCACCTGCGAATCATCCTCGCCCGCAACAAGTTCGAAGGCTCCATAGCAGTCGTTTCCCACCCGCTCCCCATGTGGCACGTCCTTCGCACCGATCTGACAAAGCCTTACCTCCTGGATGAGCATCTCCGCGGCCTGTGCTACAAACTCGCGGACGATCTTCCCCCCGGCCTTGACGACCTCGCCCGCCGCCGCATTCCGCTCGATCTCGATCTCGGCCCGCAACAACTCTCTCTCATCCCGCGCATCGCCGGCCTCCATCCCGATTTGATGATCGCCCTCGACCATCTCGCCCGCCCGCCGATCCACGGTCCCATGGACGAGTGGGCCCGCGATCTGGAGCGGGCCGCGCAATACCCCAACGTCTACGCCAAGCTGAGCGGCATCACCACGCCCGATTTCCGCCCCGCCGTGCAACATGCGTTGGCCGTCTTCGGTCCGCGCCGCCTGATGTTCGGCAGCGACTGGCCCGGCCACCTGCCGGATGTGACCTGGAAGGCCACCCTGGCGGCTTTCACGCAGTCGATCGGCGCGCAGCCCATCGAGGTCCGTGAAGAGCTCCTCGGCGGCACTGCGGAGCGCTTCTACCAGCTCCCCCCGAGGTCCGCCGCGTGAGCGCCGAGCCGCGGCCCTCGAGGCGCGCCCTCCCCACCGCCCTTGCCGCCGCCGGCCTTTTCGCGGTGAACGCCGCCATCACCTTCCGCCTCTTCCACATCGAGTACCTGCGCGAGATGGGCTCTATCGAAGCCGCCTACATCGGCCTGGCGCGCTATATCCTCGAGCACTTTCCCGACTTCAACTGGTTTCCGTTGTGGTACGGCGGCATCCCCTATCAGGATTCCTACCCGCCGCTGCTGCATTTTCTGGTGGCGGCGGTAGCGGCGTCGGGCCGGCTCTCCCCCGCCCTCGCCTACCACGCGGTCACCGCCGCGCTTTACGCACTTGCGCCCGCCGCGCTGTTCTGGGCCGCGTGGCGTCTCGGCGCGTCCCGCACCAACGCATTCCTCGCGGCCTTGCTGTACTCCCTGATTTCGCCCTCCTGCTGGCTGGTGCGCGAAGTGCGCGCCGATACCGGCGGCTGGTTCGGCCCGCGCCGCCTGGTCACGCTGGTGCACTACGGCGAAGGCCCGCATCTCGCGGCGCTCCTCTTCCTTCCCCTGGCCATCGGCCTGCTGCACGTGGCGCTCCAGAAGCGCCGCCCGCTCTGGTACGCCGCCGCGGCGCTGGCAATCGCCGCCGTGGTCCTCAGCAACTGGATCGGCGCATTCGCGCTGGCGTTGGCCGTCGCATCCTACCTGCTCGCCGGATTCGCCAGGCCGTGGCTGCGCACCGCCGCCCTCGGGTGCGCGGCCTATGCCCTCGCCATGCCTTGGGCGCCGCCCTCCACCATCGCCACCATTCGCGCCAACGCCCCGCTGGTGGGCGGGCGGTACGTGCCGGACCTTCGCGTGGAAGCGCTATTCGCCGCCGGCCTCCTGCTGCTTGCCTGGGTCATGCGCCGCCTAAAGTGGGAGCCGCGCATCCGCTTCGGAGTTCTGTTCCTCTACGGGACCGCGTACATCGCGCTGGGCGCCTACTGGTTCCACCAGCGCCTGCTGCCCCAGCCGGAGCGCTACCACCTCGAAATGGACCTGGCCTTCTGCCTGGCCGCCGCGCTGGTGGCGCCGCGCATCCCCCGCCTCGCGGCCCTGGCCGTGGCCGCGCTCCTCATCCCCGTCGCGCTTCACCAGCACTCCATGGCGCAGCGGATGGAACAACCCATCGACATTGCCTCCACCGCGGAGTACCGGATCTCGCGCTGGCTCGGCCGAAACCTGCCCGGACGCCGCGTCTTCGCGCCCGGCTCCATCGGCTTCTGGATGAACGCGTTCAGCGACACCCCCATGCTCACCGGCGGTTTCGACAACGGCATGCGCAACACCTTTCTGCAGGATGTGAACTACCAGATCTACGCCGGCGACCGGCAGGAAACCGCGCTCGACTGGCTCGAAGCCTTCGGCTGCGACGCCATCGCCGGCGGCGATCCGGAAAGCGGCGAAGTGTACCACCCCATCGCCCACCCCGAAAAGCTCCACGGCTTGCGCGAACTCTGGCGCGACGGCCCCGAAGTCGTCTACGACGTTCCCCGCAGGAGCCGCTCGCTGGCCCACGCCGTGGGCGCCGCCGGCCTGGTGCGGACGCGGCCTCCCGCCTACGACTCCGCCGGCTTGAAACCGTATCTCGCGGCGCTCGACGACCCGTCGTCTCCCGCCGCGCAATTCCAATGGCGCGGCCCCTCCGCCGCCTCGATCGCGGGCGACTTCCGGCCCGAGCATCTGCTCTCCGTGCAAATCGCCTGGGATGCGGGCTGGAACGCGCGCGTCGACGGCCGGCCGCGCCGCACCTGGGCCGACAACCTGGGACAGATGGTCGTGGAACCTCTGTGCAGCGGCCCGTGCACCGTGGAGCTGATTTACGATGGCGGCGCCGAGATGCGCTTCGCCCGCTGGTTGAGCCGCCTGGTGCTGGCCGCCGGCGCGCTATGGATTCTGCTCGCGCGATACTACCGGCCGCGGGCTACCAGGTCTCCGAGCAATTCCTGAAGCAGCGGACTTTGCGGATAGGGGTGGCCGCGATACTGGCGGAATCCCTCGCCGTGCGAGAACCCCGCGCGCCGGCCGCGTTCCTCGGTCCAACGTTCCATGGTGTCCAGATAATCGTCCGTGCCGTGATGCCGCCGCAGCCACTCCCGCTGGCTGGAGTGTTCCGAGAGCATCTCCCGCTTGCGCGCGAACGTGCCCGCCACGTTGACTACGAAATCCGGCGCGACCGGAAGGCCCTCGCGGTCTTCGCCGCCGACCGGGTCCATCCAATAGAGATGCGGGATGGCGCCCAGCGAGGGCGCCGGATCCGCCGCGCCCGTGTGGTAGTTCGGCGCCGGAGCAGCGAAGCAGGCGTCGCGGACCAGCGCGCTCGCGGCCTCGTGGTCGCACAGGTAATCCACCGGAGAAGAGGTGAGCACCAGTTGCGGCCGGGTCTTGCGCAACACCTCCACCACCAGGCGCCGCGACGGACCGTCGTTGAAGATCGCCAGGTCGCGCATCTCGAGGCACACGTACGTGGCGCCAATCCGCGCCGCCGAACGCGCCGCTTCCCCCCTGCGGACGTCGGCGATCTCTTCCGGCCCCAGTTCCGCCGACCCGCAGTCCCCCGCCGTGAAGGTGGCGATAGTGATCGCGTGTCCCAGGCCGGCCAGCAGCGCCATCGTTCCGCCCGCCAGAATCTCCACGTCGTCGGGATGCGCGTGGATCGCCAGAACTCTCATCGTATCCATTCTCTGTCCCATGTTACTGCTGCCGGTCCGCATGAATTCGCCCGGTCTACAAGCTTCGTCGTGATTGTCGAGCGCGTATTGAACGCTCTCGCGCATCAGGCGGCTTCGGAGCAGTACCAGGTGATGAACTCGTCTATCGCGTGTCGGTATCCTCGCTGGGATTCCTGCGAGGGCAGACTGCTGAGGACTGCCGATCTCGCTTGATCCAGGTCTGGCAGACTCGAGTTGTGCTTCGGGGAAGACTTCTTAGCTCGATCACGTTTGGCGCGTCTCATTGCTGGGACCTCCATGCCCCAACAAATGAACACTCGGTGCCGCCGCACCGCGAGCACCACCGCGAATCAAAACCTCCTTAGATGGCAAATGCTGCGCGGACTCGCGCCTTAACGGACTCCCCATCGCGTTCGCTGAGATGGCCGATCACCGTCAATTCCGAGCGATGGGTTATCAGTACGTATGCTCGGAAGCAGGACTCCGCGCGGAGTCCTGCTGACCGCCAGTCCAGGAGGATGTGATCTGTTGAGCCCGGCGCTTTGGGCAATTTCGTGGTGAGGATCCCAACCAGTACATCTGGGCGCTCGGCCAGATATGTGGCGCTTGCGATCACGACGGCCGGCCGGACTTTGGTTTCCTGGGCGCCCACAAGGATGCCGACCACCACATCGCCGGGCCTCAATCCCGGTCCCCTGATTCCTCAGCATCGAGGCGCCGCAGCGATGCGGCCCTGAATTCATTCAGGTCTTCATCGGACCAGGAATCGGACCAGTCGATCCTTCGGTTCGGCGCGAGTTCCGCTAATCGCTCTGCGAGCGCGGATAGCTCAGTCGCCGTTTCCGGAGGCAGGCGGCGGAAGGCGTCCACCAATGACGCTTCTCGCTCGTTGAGTTGCATCTCCATATCCCGTATTCAGTATAGCGGCCAAACCACCGGCCTGGACTTCCACATGAGCGATAAGTCTCCATATCGGACCTGTCGCGTTCGTTCCGGATCGGACGATCTGGGCTACAATACTCGCGGGTTGGACGAACTGGGACCGGTCAGGAGGGCGTGACCACCGCAAGCTCCGAAGGCAAATGACGAAGCCATTGAAGCTGCCCGGGAGTCTCTGGAACTGGTAGTCCGCGGGCGGCGCTAACGACCTCTGTTGCCTTTTCGGCTGCGATGCCGGAACTCATCAGCACCCCGGCCGCAATCAATCCCGAGCGCCCAATGCCCTGGCGGCAATGAACTGCAACGCTCTTGCC
Source organism: Bryobacteraceae bacterium (assembly GCA_035638575.1). GTDB lineage: Bacteria > Acidobacteriota > Terriglobia > Bryobacterales > Bryobacteraceae > DASQZT01. The sequence goes on along the minus strand of DASQZT010000011.1, from coordinate 63,932 downwards.
TTCCTCGAGGGCTCTGGCAATCATTTCCGTAGCGAGAGGACAGCCGGCATGGATACCGGCACTCCGCGATCGGGAATCGGGAACGAGATAAAGCCGACGCCATTCGACCGGGCAGCGTCGCCTTCCTGAACCAGTTCCAGTTAAGCGGCCTCTTCATTCTCCAGCAGCGAGACCACGACGTCCAGACCGGCGCGGCGCCAACCGGCGGCCTCGTCCGCGAGCCAGTCCCCACCGCGGGGGCGAGTGGCCACGGCCAGCCTTCCGCGCCAAGGGCCCGGTATCCAGAAGAGGTCAGGGTTCATCAACTCGCTGGTCGCCCGCGTGCGGCGTCAACTACGGTATACTCGGCAGCCTGGGAGCACCTGAATGAAGATCCGGAACATCGCGATTCTCGCGAGCATCTTGTTTGCCTTTGCGGTCCGCGGCCACGCCCAGCCTTCCCGCTGCAATGCGCCTCTGCCTTCGCCCGTGATCGGCGTTCCGTTGCCCGGGCGGCCGTTCATGACGGCGATTACTCCCGATGGGTGCTGGATCTTCGCCGGCCTGTTGGGCGGGGACAACGGGCAAGCCAGAGGGCTCGCCGTGCTCCGGCGCTCCGGGGGCCGCGTGGAACTTGTGCGCACCGTCTCCGTGGAGGGCGGCATGGGCGGTCTCGTCCTCACCCATGACGGCAAGCTCCTGGTTGGCACCAACGGAAAAGGCGTCGTGCTGATGGACATCGCACGCCTCACGGGCGGCAAACAGGATCCCGTGATCGGCTCGGTCGACGACGGTCCCACGGCCGGCTCCATTTACACGAACGTGACCCGTGACGACAAGCTGCTGTTCGTGAGCGACGAGAGCGCGGCGACGATCACCGTGATCGACCTGGCCAAGGCGCGGTCTTCCGAGGGTGGCGCGGGAGCGATTCTCGGCAAGATCCCAGTGGGGATTGCGCCGATTGCGCTCTCGTTTTCGCCGGATGAGCGCAGGCTTTACACCACCAGCGAAGGCGTGCCGGAGGATTGGGGATGGCCCGCGGTCTGCGACCCGGAGAATCCGAACGCGAAGGGTCCGAAACATTCGGAGGGCGCCGTGATCGTGGTGGATGTGGAGCACAGCCGGAGCGATCCGGCGCACGCCGTGTTGGCGCGCGTGCCGGCCGGCTGCAGTCCGGTGCGGCTGGCGCTCTCGCCGGCGGGCGACCGGGCTTACGTCACGGCTCGCAAGAGCAACGCGGTTCTGGTGTTCGACACGGCCGCGCTCGTTGCGGACGCGCCGCATGCGCTGTTGGGAACGGTTCCCGTGGGCACCGCGCCCGTGCCGGTGTTGGTGATCGAGGGCGGCAAGAAGGTCCTCGCGGGCAACTCGAACCGGTTCGGCGCGGACGCTTCCACGCCGCAGACGCTCAGCGTCGTGGACACGGCCAGGATTGGCGGCGGGGCGGAAGCCGCGATCGGAACCATCGCCACCGGCGCGTTTCCCAGGGACCTGAGGCTATCGCCGGACGGCCGCACGCTGATCGTGGCCAACTGGGGATCGGGCTCGCTTCAGTTGATGGACGTGGCGCGGCTCCCGGTGGAGCGCGGGCGTTGAGCGGTTCGCTGCTACCGCACGAACTCGACTTGCACGCGATTCGGGACCAGGCCCGCTTCGAAGCCCAGGTCGAGTAGTTTCTGGACGGCCCTGGGAACCACGTCGCCGGCGTCCAGCGTGTAGTGGTTCACGTACATGCCGACGAACTTCTCGGCCAGCCGGGGCTCCATGTCGCGCGCGAATTGCAGGGCGTACTGCAGCGCTTCGTCGCGGTTGTCGAGCGCGTATTGAATGCTCTCGCGCATCAGGCGGCAGCATTCGCTCCGGATCTCGGGGTGAAGCGACCGCAGCAGCACGTTTCCGCCCAGCGGCAAGGGCAGGTCGTAGGTGGACTTGAACCAGCGGCCCAGATCGATGATGCGGTGGAAACCTTCGCGGTCGAAGGTCAACTGCGCTTCGTGGATGATCAGCCCGGCATCCACGCTCCGCTCGCGGACGGCGTCGGTGATCTTGTCGAAAGGGGTGACGACGGGCTCGAAGTCGGGTTGGCAGAGCTTGCACGCCAGGTAGGCGGTGGTCAAGGTTCCGGGGACCGCGATGCGCTTGCCTTTCAGCTCGTCGGGTTCCATGGGGCGGCTGGCAATGACCATGGGGCCGTAGCCGTCGCCGATGCTGGAGCCGCTGGCCATGAGCACGTACTTGTCGGCGACGTAGGGATAGGCGTGGTAGGAGATTGCGCTGAGATCGTATTGCCCTTCCATGGCGCATCGATTGAGGGTCTCGATATCGGCCAGCACGTGGCGGAAGGTGACTTTGGAAGAACGCACTTTCTTGGTCGCCAATCCATAGAACATAAAGGCGTCGTCAGAATCCGGGCTGTGGGCGCTGACAATTTCCCGCGGCGCAACCATGGTCATAGAGATTTGTGGGTCGGACACCCCAGTTTACAACAGAGTGAGATGACGTCCTGGAGAAAGGAAGAAAAAACGATGAAGGGCGGTCATCCCCGGCGAGTGAACTGGGAGACTCTGTTGGCGGTCATCCGAATAGCGCGTCACGCGCTTGTGCCTGAGACTTCCAGGCCTCTAGGATTCCGAGCGTCCGGAGCTTCCCGACTGCAAATTCACCTGCCGCGGACGAGGCCGCCCTCATCCTGGCCCGGTTCTATATGTCACCTCCCGCCAACCCGGGTGGGTCGGCTTACAAGAGACGGCGTTGGAACCAGAAACCGGCCTGATTCCACCTATAGTCTCCGCCTGTCCTGGTATGCTTGTCAATAGTTTTAGGGTAACGTGTGCGAGGGAAATCACCTTACTCCGTGATTAGCGTATTTCGGAGGTTCTTCTCCAAAAAAGGCGGGCCGCTCGAAGGGGCGCCGGCCACGCGCCGCATGAAGACTTATTCGGCGCAAAGCGGGTACGTTTACCAGTATTACTACGACGGGCATCGCGTTTTCCGCTCGGGCGGGGAGAGCGGTGTGGAATTCGTCTTCAGCGTTTCGGCGGACCGCAAGAAATGGCACCCTAGCGCTGTGCTGGTGAGCGATGCGGCCATCGGCGCCTGGGAGGAGTCGCACGCCCGGGAACTCTCCTCCACGGAACGGTACGCGGTGGCGAAGATGGCGCTTTTTCAGGCGTTCGACGAGCGTCCGACGCCGGACCTCATGAAAGAGGAAGTGCGCGTGCGGCCCGCGGACGTGGAGGCGATCATCGAGACGTTGGGACTTTGAAGTCCGGAGCGTGCCCGTTGCGCAGTTGGCGCGGCGCCCGCGCCGGCGGCTTGCGGACCACCGGCGCCGCTGCCATGGCGGTGGCCGAAGCCGAGCTGGCTCCGACGGAGATCAGCGCCTCCGCGTTGTAGGAATCCGGTCCGCTGATGCCCAGCGTGTTGTCGCCGGTGGTCACACCGGTGGGAATCGTCACGTTGAGCTGGTACAGTCCGGCCAATCCCGGCGCAAGGCCGGCGTATACAACCGTAGCGGTGGTTCCGCTGATGTCGGCGGTGAAGGTGTTGGTCGTATTGCTCAAAGGACTGCTGGGGCCCGCCGAGCCATCGGGAACGGAGGGGGTCACCGCGCCCAGGCCGGTCAGGTAGACCGAGATGGTTTCGCCGATTTGCGCGGGATGCGCCGTCGTCACCAGCGAGTAGTCCGAGTGCAACGCGGCGGCGTATCCGGTCCCGCCCGCCGGAACGGTGAAGATGCCCGGAGTCGAGAGGTTCACGAACGCCGTTACGGTGTTGGAGGGGACCTGGTTGCTGATCACCTGGATCTGGGCGATGGAGCTGGTGATGGAGTAAGGCACGATGGCGGAGATCTGCCCGGGACTCACCACGTAAATCGGCGCGGCGACGCCGTTGATCATCACCTGAACGTTGCCGAGCGTAGTGGAGAATGGCACCGACGGGGCGATCTGCGTGCTGTCCGCAAGCCTGGCGCCGTAAAGCGTGATCAGCTCGCCGGGCGCGATGCCCGCGGTGAAGGGCGCGGAGCTGGCGGCGTTCACCGCGCCTGACGGATAGATAAACACACCGGAACCGGGGTCGCTCACGCTCGGCGCGGCGAGGGCGACGTTGATCCCCAGAAAGGGACCGATCCCGGAGCCGATACGGATCGCGCCGCCAGCGCCTACCGCGTAGCGCATGAACGGCGTGCTGTAAGTTCCGTCGGACTTCACGTTGTACGCTTCGGTGTAGGTGTAGCCGATGGCACTGGAGTTGTACACGTCGTCGAGCCGCTGGTGGCCCACGCTGGTGTTGCCGCTGGCGGACAGCGCGCCGTAATACGTGTCGAGCACACCGTAGCCGCTGGCCAGGCTGGAGTCGTCTTCATCGAGGCCGGCCTGGTAGTATTGGCCGGAAAAATTGGGCGTGCCGGAACTCGTCCGAACTCCCACGAAGAAATCCCACGACCCGGGCGAGCCGCCGAAAACAAAGTTGCCATCGGGCGAAATATAGAGGTACTTCTGTCCCGAGACCAGGGCGGAAGACGAGTTGGGAAACGCGATGTTGGCGGCTCCGTTGGAGAACGAGTATTTTACGCCGGACAGGGTCGATGTGACAGCGGTGGAACCGTACTCTCCCACGTACCCGCTGAAGGCCACGGTGCCGAGATTCCCCGCGCCGTCCGGATTCAACTGGAACAAGGCGCCTATGGCATAGAGCGGCTGGCCGGACGACAGGTCCGCGTCCGCAATCCAGTACGAGCCTTTGAACGTCGCATTGGTGGCTGCGGGCGAGGACACGGGCGCGGCGATGAACAGGTCGTTGAAGCCGGACGCCGTCTCCGTGCTGCTGCCGATGAAGATGCCCTGCTGGGAGACCAGCCCGAAGACGTAATCTCCAGTGGAGAGCGGATTGGACAGGAACCCGTAGCCGGAGGCCGAGATGGAATAGGTGCCGGTCGGGGCGAAGCTTTGCAGGAAAGAAGAGTTGGAATCCGCCACGGTCGCGGCCATGCTGTATGTGCCGGTTCCGCTGAAGGTGATGTTGCCGTACAAGGCGATGGCTCGGCTCAGATCTCCGTAGTAGTCTCCGGTTATGTAAAACACTTCGCGGAAGTAATAGGTCCCTTTCAACATGCCGTTCCCGCTGTTGTCCCAGGAAGCGGTGGTCTGCGCGGCCGCCGGCCAGGCGGCGGCGAACGAGAGAAGCGGTATCAGGCGCGCGAGTTTCGTCATCAATGCGGAATTCTCCCCAAAACTATTTAAACGCATGGCGCCGCCGTGGGTTTCCGTCCCGGCGGCAAATGTCCCAAAATAGATTTTGGAACCATGCGAAGCCTCATCGGAATACTCATAGTTGCGGCGTGCCCGCTGGCGCCCCAGGAAGGCGCCATCTCGGCGGTGCGCATACGCGAGCACACCAGGTTCTTGTCCAGCGATCTGCTGGAAGGGCGCGGCGTGGGCCAGCGCGGCGGCCAGATCGCCACCGAGTATCTCGCGACGCAACTGGCGCTGGCCGGAGCGAAGCCCGCCGGGGACAACGGGACGTACTTCCAGAAAGTGCCGCTCGACGGCATCGAGACGCAGCCGAACGCCACCTTGACGGCCACGGGCGGAGGGAAAAGCGTGGAGCTGAAGTGGCTGGACGATTTCGTGGGGATCAGCCAGACGCAGACGCCGGACACGCGCTTCGAAGGCGGCCTGGTCTTCGTGGGCCACGCGATCGCGGCGCCCGAATGGAAGTGGGACGATTTCAAAGGCGTGGACGTATCCGGCAAGGTGCTGCTCATCGTCACCAACGAGCCCCCGTCGAACGATCCGAAGTTTTTCGACGGGCGGGCCCTCACGTATTACGGCCGCTGGACCTATAAGTACGAAGAAGCGCTGCGGCGCGGCGCGCTGGGAGCGATTATCCTTCACACCACCGCGACGGCCGGATACGGATGGGAAGTGGTGCGCAACTCCTGGGGCCGCGAAGCGCCGTTCGTGAAGCTGGCGCCGGGAGCCGCCGCGCTGTCGATGCAGGGATGGATCACGCGCGAAGCCGGGGAGAAGCTGGCGGCACTTGCGGGCAAGAGCGTGGATGCGCTGCTGGCTGCGGCGGAGAAGCCCGATTTCAAGCCGGTGGATCTGGGCATCCGGATCCGCGGATACCTGCCGGCGAAGATCCGGGAGCTGGATACGCTTAACGTGGCGGCCATCGTGCCGGGCAGCGACCCGCGGCTGAAGGACGAAGCCGTCATTTTCAGCGCGCACTGGGACCACCTGGGCATCGGCACCCCGGTGAATGGCGACGCCATCTACAACGGCGCGATCGACAACGCCACCGGTTGCGCGATCCTGCTGGAACTGGCGCGCGCGTGGGCGTCGCTCGCGCAAAAGCCGCGGCGGACGGCGCTGTTCCTGTCGGTGACGGCGGAGGAGGGCGGGCTGAAGGGATCGGAGTATTACGCGGCGCACCCGCTGATTCCGGCGGCGAAGACGGCCATCGATTTGAACTACGACGCGCTGTATCCCTGGGGCCGCGCGCTCGACGTAGTGATCACCGGGGCGGAGCGCACCACGGTGTGGCCGCTGGCGCAGCAGATGGCGCGGCGGCTGAGCCTGGCGATTTCGCCCGAAGCCCATCCGGAGCAGGGCTACTATTTCCGTTCGGACCATTTTTCCCTCGCTCACGCCGGGATTCCGGCATTCAGCATCGGGCACGCCACCGAATTCGCGGGCAAGCCCGAGGGGTTTGGGCAGAAGGCTTTCGAAGAGTACAACGGAAAGCACTACCACCAGCCCTCGGACGAATTCCAGGCGGACTGGGATTTCACGGCGCTGGAGCAGGCGGCGCAGTTCGGATTCCTGATGGGGCTGGACATCGCCAACCAGGACCGGCTGCCGGACTGGCGTCCGGGGGCGCAATTTCACCGGTGAGGAGGTGGGGACAGAGGCGTTGCAAGACAACACAAACAGGCGAGCTTCGCTCGCCGGGCGGGTTGCCAACAGTTGCCAACCCGCCGCAGGTTGAACAACCTACCCCACCAAGGCCCAATCGAGTGGTGAGCATGTGATACGCTGACAAAACGGAGGGCACCTTTGAAACGCAAGACTTTGATGTTTGCAGCCGTGATCCTGTCGGCGTTCACCTGGACGCAGGCGCAGGACAAGAAGGAAGAGAAGAAAGCCCCGGCCAAATCCGCGATCCTGCATCCGGAGATGACGGTGGAGTCCGGCACGTGGGCCAAGCCGATGGCGAGCATCGGGACCAAGCCCGCGCAGCCGTGGACGGCCACCACGGTGGCGGCGGGAGTGAACAACATGCCGCAACCGGGCCGGCCCATCACCGTGGTGGGCGAAATCGTCGATTTTTCGTGCTACGTGCAGTTGGGCAAGCACGGCGAGAAGCACCGCTCGTGCGGGCAGAAATGCGTGCAGAACGGGCAGCCGATCGGGCTCCTGACGCAGAGCGGCGGGCTCTACATGCTGATGCCGGAAGAGCATGACCCGCGGCGCGACGGCGGAGTGGACGCCAAGGCATCGGCTTCGGACCACATGGGACACATCGTGGAGGTGAGCGGGACGGAGGCGTCGGTGGGCGCCTATCGCGCGATCTACGTGCAGGGCCTGACGAAGTAAGCCGGAGGCGGCGTGAAACTGCGCAGTGTGGCGGGCGGAGTGTGCGCGCTGCTGGCCCTGATCTTCCCGGCTCTCGCGGCGGACGCTCCGAAGCCGACGACAGGGCTGCCGCCGCGCTTGTACGCTGAACGCATACGCCAACGTGGGGGTCGGAACGGACAAGCCCGATCCGGACGTGGGCCGGTACGCGGTAACGCACGACGCGCGCGACTGGGGCGTTTTCAAAACGCCCACACTGCGCGAGGTGGAGCACACCGCGCCCTACATGCACGACGGCAGCCTGGCCACCCTGGACGACGTCGTGGAGTTCTATGACAAGGGCGGGATCCAGAACCGGAACCTGGATCCCAACATCAAGCCGTTGCACCTCTCCGACGAGGAGAAGTAAGACCTGGTGGCGTTTCTGAAAGCCCTGAGCGGAGAAGGCTGGCAACGGGTGAAGATGCCCCAGCAGTTCCCGCAGTAAGGGCGCGCCAACTCCAACAAACCGTATGCATGCATACGGTTTTTCGACCAGCCATTGTTGCAAATAAAGCACTTGTCGATTTTGCGCCGTAAGCGTGCATTCGGTTTTACGGAAAACGCACCACCGTGAAGTTGCCCAACGTGAGAGTATCGCCGGACTGGGCCAGCATGCCCCGGAAGTCGATGGTCAAGCCGCTGGAGTAAGCATCCGCGGCGCTGGCCACCCCGGCGCTGAATGGAAGCACGGCGCCCCAGCTCTGGAAGTCCAGTTGCGCCCCGGCCGACAGGATGGCGGCATCGGCCCGCCCGGTGACCAGGCTGTCGGAAACAGCGGCGTCGCGATGCGCCACGGTGGTCGCGCCCCAGTGGATCTCGAAGCTGAAGCCGGAAACCGCACCCGAATGCTGGAGGTCGTACCGCACCTCGACGCGGTCGCCGGGCAGCAGGACTCCGGCGGGGATGGCACAGACTCCCACGCTCGATAGCGTGGTGCCGGTGGTCGAGGCCCCTGTCCCGCTGCACAAGACCTGCGCCGCGGGGTACATCTGCGACGGGCTGGCGGAATCACCCGCCAGGCGATACGAGGCGAGCAGCGTGTCGCCGGGTTGCGGCGCGGCGGCGAGTTGCAGGGAGCTGCCGCTCAGCGTGAAATCCTGGCCCGACTTTTGCATCAGGCCGTTGCGATAGAGATCCAGGCTGGAAACGGGATCAGGCGCCGCGGAAAGCGAAAAACTCGTATTGGAGCCGTCCACGATGCCGGATGGCGTCTCGCCGTCGACAAACGAGGACGCGGAGCCACAAGGACCGCTGGAGCCGTCGACGTGCACGCAATCGGAGTCGGCGCCGGTAACCGATTCGATGGCGCCAGTAGCATTGACGACGGCCACGTGGCCGGGGGCGTAGCCGGGCCCTTTGATGGGGCGCGCCCCCAGGTCGGCGACGAGCCCGGTGACATCGGCTTCGTTGACGGGAGCCGTGCCGCCGGCCGCCGTGTCGTTGCCCAGGTCTACGCGAACGTCGCTCAGGCGCACGGCCTGGGAGCTCTCCGGCACGGACCAGACCTCTTTGAACTGCACGAGGCCGTCGCTGTTGTAGGTCACGCTGTAGTAGGTCGGCGGCGTGCCCGTGGTGGTGGGAACAAGCTGGACGCGCAGATTGCCATTGGCCACTTTGATCGTCCTGCTTTGGGTGACGATTTGGGTACTGTCGCCAGCCTGGAAATTGCTCCACGTGATCGTGACGAGGCCGTTGAAACGAGTGCCATCGGCCTTGTAGAGCGTATCCTGAATGGTGGTGAGCTGCGGGGCCGCGAACGCGGTCCAGGCCAGCAACACCGCCGCGAAAATCGAACGGTGGATCATCTTACCTCCGGAAAATTAAAAACCCGCGCTGGAAAACCAGCGCGGGTGAAAGCGAAACCCTTCTTCCGACTGCATTGTAACTTGCGGGCACCAAGAAATCGGGCGGGCCTGCGGAGCCACTAGGAGGCTAAGCTACATAGATGCTTCAGGTTACGGAGATCAAAGATTTCTTGGAACATCTGTGACTCAACTTTACGACCCCAACGGGTCCATCACCGGGACGGATGAAAAACCGCTGCGCGCTTCGGCGATATCGTCGGGCGGGCGGGGGGTGCTTTTTGGGTAAGTTATTGATTCAGCGGCGGATTCAATCCCGGTTTTTCGGGGACTGTTGAAGTAGTTGTGCTTCCGAAACGTCCCGCCAAGAATCTAAGCTCTCTTGCCCTTAGTTCCCCGGAAGGGATCATTGGCGCGGACGAGGATGGTAAATCCTCCAGCCACGGTGTCTTCAATCTCGAAGCACTTGGTGCCGGGAACGAGTCTTGGAATCAGACAATGGTGAACAAAGTTGATCTCGCCCAGGTTGCCAGGCTTGATTTTCTTGACGTTGTATTCGATACCCAGGGACATTCCAAGGTAAAGCTTCTCGGGAAAAGCCGGCAGTTCGATGGCATTATCCTTGTTTTCCCAACGCAATACGACCGCCTGGGGGAACGGTTTAGCTCGATCACCAAGGTTACTTTCGCAGAGCTCTTTGCGAGATAGCTGCTTGAAGCCCTTGATGGCCGCGCCCTTTTGACCATCCCGGAAGAAACGGTCGTATGCATCTTGCGTAATGCCTACGTACACCTGGAAAGCGTCGAGCGGCAATTGAGTCTCGAGGGAGAGGCGATTCGCGCCGGCTCCTGGCAACTTCAGGAAGAAAGGCTGGCCGACGATGAAATTTTTCCAGTTGATGTTCGGCACCAAATGGTCATCCTGGACGTTGATGTCAAACGGCGCCAAGTTCTTCTGTGCCAGAGCCTTGTTGTTGATCGGGGTGTCGCCGAAATTGGGGAACACACCGCCTTGCTGACGGATGACAACCTTGGCACAAAGATGCGCTGGTTGCCCGTGCACCCACTGGTCGGCGGTAAGTCCCCCGAGATTCAGTGTTCCGCCCAAAACGGCCTGATTGATGGCAGCGATGATTCCGTCGTAGACCGTCTGCACATTGAGCCGGAAACCGACAACGTCGTAGCGGGCGGACTTCAAGAAATACTGTTCGTAAATTGGATTGGTAGCCGTCACGTCCAAATTGGAGAGCGACGGGAGTTCCACGCCCGGGCTATCCACGGTGTTCCAGACCATGACAATGCCGGAGGTCTCGATCCCCGGTCCTGGAGAAGTGAGGTAGGTGCCGCCGTCGGTGTTGCCGCGGTTCCCTATTACGGCCACGAGATTGTATTCACTGCCTGCGGTCAGCGTCGCTGGGAAAACCGTGGCTCCGGTGTTCTGATCGACAAGAAAGACCAGCGAAGTCGCCCAGTAGTTCGCCGGTACCCCGCCGGGCCGAACTCCGGTGTCTCCAGGCATGCTGCAAACAAACAGTGACACTCCCGGGTCAAGCGGTCCGGGAATCGGAGCCGGAGGTGTGGTCCCGATGGCGGTAGTTGGAACATCGTTGACCTGCCCGCCCGAAATCCAAGAGGCAAACACGTCCACGAGTTTGTTGGAGGCCGGGCTCAGTTGAAAGTCCGTCCAAGCCGGTGGTGTTCCCGGGGGCATCGTCGGCCAGGGGCCCGATCCCGCCCTGGGGCCGGCCGAGATTGTCACAGGCGAGAAGTCTGGATTTCCGGCGACCTTGGAGTTGAGGACGGCCCACAAGGGACTATCCGCAGGAGCCGGATCTCCGGGGGCGAGTACTCCCGGGGCAGCCGAGAATACGCCCAGGGGAGCGTTGGGGTCGGTCAAGTCGAAACCCGTGCCCCCTCCTCCCGCGGCGCCGTGGAAGGTTCCGTCTTGGGCATGGTCGACAACTTGAAACTTCTTGAAGAGTGTGAAATAGAAACTTGGTTGTCCGGGCATGGAGGTCCTCCAATGATGTTTTGTCTACTCCGAGGCTCCGAGCCTCGGGTCTTGGCTTGCCGCGGTCCAGCGCCACTGGGGCGCAGGAGCTGGAGCGAAGCCTTGCCGAGCGGAGCGGAGGCGCAGGCGGCGGTGTTTTCGGTTCGCGCCGCCCCTTCCTCCGCCAGTAAAAAGTCAGGAAGTCTGCAAACACCCACTTGTTCCCGAGCGTTCGGCAGACGATTCCCGGAAATTTGCGCGCCAGAGCCACGATCGCTTTCCCAGTGCCGCGCCCGGCCGACCGCCCGCGGTACCCTGTTAGCCCATTCAAGATCCGAGAAAACGTGGCGAACCCATCCCATCTGGCTAACCACGCTCGCTCGCGGTTAATACGAGGTCCTAAAAGAGTGGCTTGAGCCCTCCAAAGACATGGCTCAGCCCGTTGGGATTCAGACCGTTCTGGTGGCAAGTGAAGCAATTCGACACGCCTTGCTGGTAGGTCTCCATGGTGGTGTTGGTCAACAGATTGGTGCCGACCCCGGGAATTGCGCCAGAGGGAGGGGACCCAAAGATAGTCCACGTTGCTCCCGTCATGACGTAATTGCCGCGTATATCGCCGCTCGCCATCATTCCGCGAACGTGGCTGTTCATCGAAATGACCTCGGTGTTAGAGGAGGCGTTGCTGCCGTCGAGTCCCCAAGGCTCCGATCGAAGGGTATCGCTCGGGCTAATCGTGAAAGGTCCGGGGCATCCGGTGGATGGTCCGCTGGATTGAATGTTGTTGGTGGGCGGCCCCGCAAAAAACATGTGCGCGCAGTTGAATGGCCCAGCCGAGCCAGTTGCCGAAAACAGCCAGGTACCAGATGTGTTCTGGGTTACCGTTTTCGGTCCGGTGGTCGAGGTATAGGAGTAGGTTGCAGGGGGCGTATTGCCCACGTGCTCAAACGTGGCCCACACCATTTCCGGATGTCCCGCAGTGCTTCCGACAACATGGATGCCCACCATAGCCAACTGCACGGTCTGCTGCCCGGTCGGCGTCCACAAGTTGGGATTGGACTGGTTATAGGTCGGGATTGTCGCCGTCATGGTGATGTAGCTGCTGAGATTGGGAAGCCCGGCCGCCACCACCCAGGATGACTTCACTTCGATGGCCAAGGCATTGGGGTCGGGGAATGGGGGGGACCCTTTCCCGTGGGCCGTGGCGAAAGCAATTGTGTTGTTCAAGTCCGCCGCGGTTGTCGGGAACTGGCCGGGCGTAGTGGTCGTAATCGCACCATCCTTGACCCCGGTGAGAAAGTAGGCATAGACGTCGTTGACCATAGTCGCGTAGTAGACCAGCGAACCATTCGCCGCAGTCTGCGCTTCCAGCACACTGGAGTCCCCCGCCTGGCCTTGTTCGACGTCGATCACAGCGAGGGACGGATCGATAAAGATCGGAATCCCGTCGATCAAGAATTTCTGGACTATGAGCTGGGGGCTCACGGTCTGCCCGGCGGCGGGCACTACCGTTGCCGTTGCCACGTGCTGGGCTCCAATGACGTTGCCTTGCCCGTCCAGTAGAATAGGCCGTCCGTTTTCAAGTCTGACGTGTGCGATCTCAACCTGCTGGCCCGACGGATCGCGGACCAGCGGCTTCAAATTCGCGTTCGGAGGGTTGAATTCAAGCAGTTTTCCAGAACGGTCCGCAACGACGGGCAGGTTGTGCGGGCCTCGCTGCGCGTCCCGCAAGGCGAAGGCCCGAATCAGGCCCGCCGAATGCGCAAGAAAGGTGCGGTTGCCGCTCCCATCGGGGGGCGAAACGTCAAAAAAAGCGGGCGAATCGAAGATATGAGCGCCGCCGCCGTAGGCCGATGGGGCCGGCGAAGTCAGCCACATGAACATCTGCTCCGACCACTGATAGAAGCCGCAATTCGGGGTGGGGGGGACGCCGCCGTTGAGGCTATTGGCAGGATTTACCACCCCGTTGAGTGAGACGCTTCCCGATTGAAACCAACCGGCAAATGTCGCGGCAGGAAGGGGGCAGAAGTCCTGTGCGTCGGTCGGCACGGGGGGCGGAGCTGCGCACCCGGCGGCGAACAGGATCACCATCAGTGCTGCAACCGCCATCAGCATCAATCGGAGCGTTGTGCCCGAATCACAGGAAACCAAATTTCTGTGTAGTGAGCTTTGCATTGCTTGCCTCCATGCTTTGTCTTCGTCAATTAGAGCAGTCAGGTCAATCGGGATAATCAGTAGCGACAAAGAAGGGTCATGCGTTTCAGACTTCCTTTCTAAAATGACGGGAGTGGCGTACAGAGGGGCGCGGACGAGTATTCTCCAGAATTTCCATTTTGCCAATCTTGGCCGCATCGATTGTAGATCCAAGCGCCTCCGAGAGAGCCCTTTTCTTCCGTTTTCGCGACCGGCTCCGGCCCTCCAGGAAGGGGCCAACTCTACCTCCTCCGGGCACGGAACAATCCGGAAGTGTCTCACTTGAACCGATTTCTCACGCCTCTCCGCCACACTCCTTACTTCGACTTGTCAGCTTTTCCGCTGCGGCGCGCTATCCGGTCGCAAGATTATGAACCAGGATTATGAACAAGGTCCGCAGCAGTACAGCGTCGTATGCGAGAATTCCGTTGATGACCCGTCGAAGCCGTACGTCCCTGCGTAGCTGGACGGATCTTGGTAGTGGCCCACGATGGTCACTGTAGAGGCGCAACTACTGCCGCCGTCGAGGTTTCCATGGATTAACAGGGTTGGGCCCATGCTGCCCCCGGTGACGACACCCTTCGGCGAACCGCAAATCGTGCCCTTAATCGTTCCTCCGGTAATGACGAACGGGTAGCTGTTGGGGTTGAACGTGATGCTGATCTGCCATTTCACGCCTGGCCCATTGTAGAGAGTGAGGCATGCTGTCGCTTGCGCTGTGGCTGATGCTGCTGCCAACGCTTCTTCCGCCGTTATCAGCTTGCCTGTAGCGTCGTGTCTGTTTTTCTGACTCATATCACTACCTCCCATTTGGACTAACCGATACCGATAGGCAATGACCAGCCCCCACCATAATCCTGGGTGACTGAAGATATACGCCCTCCGAGAGAGGAAATCAATAGGAAAGTTGAGTTACTCCTAGCAGTAAGGTAATACGGCGTACCGATTTATGGTCCCACCGTTAAGAACCGTTAAAGATCGTTGGCCCGCCATGCCCAGGCTCGCACCGAAAAATCACTGAGAGCTCCACGCACCGTCGCCGAGCATTCCGCCAGGTGGCGTTCTCGCGGTCGCCCGGCCGGGTCCTCCAGGTGCAGCCCCAACCGGCGCGGGGACAGATCAGGAGTATTTCATTTTTCAGGAAAGCACGTGATTGTTCCCAGCGGGTTTCGGTCCCTGTGGCTGACGGTTCCCGCCGCCAGCCATGGGCGGGCTGCACGCTGACGCCGACGGGATAAGGGCATCCCGCTGCCGGCCGCGTGCCTCAGCGGGCGTGGCCGGTCACTACGGTGTGCGGGCCGGTGCGAACGGGATCCGCGGTCACGCGGTCAAAGCCCGCTTCGAGGTACATCGCTTTGAGCTCCCGGAAGGTGTAAGCATCGCCGGCTCGCGTGGCTGTCAGCATGACCAGGCTGAAGGCCGCGGCCATGGGGGGCGAGACGCGATCTTCGTTGGGCACGAATTCCAGGGCGGCAGCGCGGCCGCCGGGTTTCAAGGACGCCAATACTTTCCGGAGAATGGTGACGCACGTGGGTGGGTCGAAGTGGTGCAGGAAGTTGGTGAGCAGGACGATGTCGTAGGGCCCTTGATAGTCCACGTCGAATGCGTTGCCGGGCAGTGTTTCGTAGCGGTCTTCGACGCCGGCCTTGCGAGCATTGGCCTTGGCGACTTCCAGGACGGGCGCCCAGTCCAGCGCCACGATGCGCGCTTGCGGATTCTGCTTTGCGACCTCAATGCCAAACAGTCCGTGGCCGGCCGCGATATCGAGTACCCGGACGGGACCGGACAGCCCTTCGAGCACCATGGTCCCAAGGGGCGCGGCCATCGGCGCCATCATGGGGGCCATGCTGTGCGCGAATTCCACCCAGATCGGGTTCTCCGGCTCGACGAAGGCGTCGCCCGGAAGGACCGTGGTTCCCGCGCGAACAATATCCGCCAGTTTGTGGCAGGGTTCGGACATGTTCGAGTTGCCCAAAAAGCGCGCGACCGAGGCGACGCAGGCCGGCGAACGAGGATCCAGGAAAGCGGCGCTGGTGGGAGTATGGTGGTAGCGTCCCTCCTGTTTGCTCAGAAAGCCGATGATGGTCAGGAAGTCGCAGAGGATGCGGATTCCGCGCTCGGATGCCGAACACGAGCGGGCCAGGGACGCCACGTCCCCTGGACCTTCGCCAACAGCGCGAAAGAGATCCAGTTCAATGGCCGCACGCAAGGCGGCGGAGCGCTGGTAGGCCAGCAGGGTGTCAAACACGAGCGCGGGTGATGCGGTTTCGGCTTGTGGGGCGGTTGCCATATGGAAAACCTCTCGGAGTGTAGAGCAGTCAAGATTATACATCAGACGTTCCGGCGGACAACACCCGCACTGGAAGCGTATTTGACCTCCGCGCATTTTCCCCTCATGTAACGGGCGCCCCCCGCCGATAGATTAATCGGAGTCAGTAATGTCCGAAACTTTCGCTCGTCCGCAAGCACCTTGGGCCCTGCGGCTGTTGCCGCCGTTCCCGGCTGTCGCCCACCGGGTCCTCGCCCTGGTCAGCCAGAAGGATGTCAGTATCCGGGAGGTGGGCGATCTGGTCAAAATGGACTCGTCGTTCGCCGCCGAGCTGCTCCGCTTCGCCAATTCCGCGATGATGGGGCTCCGGCGCGAGGTCAGGAGCCTCTCGCACGCCATTATCGTGGTAGGCCTGGACCGCGTGAAAACCATGGCTACGCTGGTGGCCGTAAACCGTATGGTCCGCTCCTCGGTGCGGATTGAAGCGCTGCGCAAAGTCTGGATCCACAGCCTGGTCACCGCGCTGATCGCCGAAAAGGCCGCCCGCGCCACCGGGCAAGCCGGCGATTCGGCATACACTGCCGGCCTGCTGCACAACCTGGGCACGCTGGGCCTAATGTCCGCCTACCCCGACGAGTACTCGCGCATGCTGGAAGTCTCCAACGACTACGGATTCGATTTGCTGGAGACGGAGCGGGATCTTTTCGAGATCGACCACTGCCAGGCGGGCGCCTACATGGCGCACGACTGGAACTTCCCGGACGAGCTGTCCGCCGCCATCGCGACGCACCACGGCGAACCGGTCGCCAACGGAGTCAGTCTGGACAACCTCGTCAAGGTGAGCTGGCGCCTCAGCGACACGCTGGGCTATGCCGCATTCTCGCCGGACAAGGATTGGCCCTATGAGGAACTCATGGCTTTCCTGCCGAAAGCGGCAGCCGCCCGGTTCGGCAAGTCACCGGAAGAGGTGAAGGAGGAACTCGACAAGCGCCTGACCGAGGTGCCGAATTAGAATAGGGCCGGCGGCAAAGGGACGATCGCTTGCGACCCAGAGGGTACGCCGCGCGCGGCTCGGAAGCGGGGGCGGCCGGGGCCGCTAAGCGGGCAGGACGCGGGCGATGACGAGGGTCATGTCGTCGTGCTGCGGGGCGCCGGCGCGGAGGCCCGCGCGGTAGCCGGAACTGTCCACCCAGACGATGGACGGCCAGGGAGCGCCCAGCGCGAACGGCTTTTGGGGATAGTCGCCCTGAAGGCTGCGGACGACGTCGATGGAATAGGTAGTCTGGCTGGCGACGGCGACGATGAAGACGACTCCGAGGGCGATATAGAGCCGCTTCATGAGAGTTTCGTCAGACGGCCTGCGGCAACAGGATGATCAGTTCCAGTTGCGGGTTGGGCAGCTCGGCGGGAACGTACGCGGCCAGGTTGCGGGCGCGCTGGATGGCCTCCCAGGCCACGCCCGATTGGTTGAGGCTGAAGTACTGATAGTTGAGCTTGACGGGAATGGCGCTGGGTGGAGTCGCCACGTACGCCAGCGTCACGCCGGGGAGAGCCTGCCGCACGAGGTGCTCGACGTGGTTGGTGGAACAGACCTTGACCAGTTGGGGCGTCTTGCCGGCGATATCCGCCTGGCTGGTCTCCGCGCTCATCGCCAGATACATTTTCGTGTTGACCAGGTACTTGTCGTTGTCGATCGAAGTGGCGTAGATGAAAGGCTGCACCAGCTTGAGCGGCAGGGCGACGAAGTTCGCCGGCACCACGGTCTCGAGCAGCAGGCGAAGCTTCTCGTCCAGCTCGGTGAAGCAGGCGCCCAGGTTGTCGTGATCGTAAACGGGCAGGTCGCGCGGATGGATGGTGGTGGAAAACGTGGTGAGCGCGCCGGCCAGCGAGAGCATGGCGGCGTAGAGGGCTTCGGGATGGCCGCCGCGCGTTTCGAACAGGTGGCGGAACGACGGGAAGGCGGTGTTGACGGTGTAGAGCAGCCAGAAGTTGGCGATATCGGAAGCGGTGAAATCGGCCAGGGACTGGTTCTTCTGGCGCCGCACGCCGGCAATGGAACTGGAACGCGCGCTGAGGATTTCGATGAGGCGGCGGGCAATGGACACCAGGTAATCGCTGGCCTGGAAATCCAGCAGTGGAGGCACGAAGCGCGGATCGAGCTGGTAGGTGTTGGCGGTGGTGCGCAGGACGCGCGCCACGCGCAGGCTGGAGTAGCCTTCGAGGGCGTCGCCTTCGATCAGAATCCGCAGGTTCTTGCGGGCGACCTGCACGGGCTTTTCCGAGAGACCCGTATTCTCGTCGCGAAACAGCTCGATCTCGGCGCGGTACCGCGCGCCGCCCTGGCGCGTGG
Source organism: Bryobacteraceae bacterium (assembly GCA_035638575.1). Taxonomy (GTDB): domain Bacteria; phylum Acidobacteriota; class Terriglobia; order Bryobacterales; family Bryobacteraceae; genus DASQZT01. The sequence continues at coordinate 45,731 of DASQZT010000011.1, read as the reverse complement.
AGGGGGCCACGTTGAGCCCGCGCTCGCGATACTGCGGAACGGCGAGGAACAGGTCGAGCGTGGTCTGGTCGGGCTCGAAGCACTCGGCCAGCAGTTTCTGTTGTGGCGCGCCATCGGATGCCGGAATGTCGAAGAGCAGGCCGTCGGGCAGGATTCCCGAGGCGCTCGAGATCCCCAGCGATCCGGCGGCCAGAAGCTCCTGGGAGATCTGGAGCGAGCGGAAGCCGTACGGCCGGAACGATAGATTCTCGAGGTGGAACTGCAGGACGTTTTCGAGGAAGCGGTCCTGAAGCTGGAGGTACTGCGGGCTCAGGAACGTCCCTTTGGTCCAGATCACCGGCTGGAGTCGTTTCACTTTCACTCACAGTACCAGAACCGGGGGTGAAGGTGAAGTGTGGGGGGTGGGCAGGGCGGCACTTCCCGCCAACACCCCCCTTGACGTGGTGCATGATTTGGATCTATCATGCGGGCTGTAGAGGTAGATTCGTGTTAACCGAGTCTTGAACTCCGAAATGAGGTTCGGCCATCATGTTAGCAACCGCAACGGTTGAAAAAAACGCATACGACGTCGCACTGGAGAACTTCGACTTGGCGGCGAACGCGCTCGAGCTCGAAGACAACGTGCGGGCAATGATCAAATATCCGGAACGCATCCTCGAGGTGGGTGTGCCGGTCCGGATGGACACCGGCAAGGTCGTCCATTTTCAGGGATACCGCGTGCAGCACAGCACCATGCGTGGTCCCGCAAAAGGCGGCATCCGGTTCCACCCCAATGTCACGGTCGATGAAGTCAAAGCCCTCGCCACGTGGATGACGTGGAAGTGCGCCGTCGTCAATATCCCCTTCGGCGGCGGCAAGGGCGGCGTTACCTGCAACCCGAAAGCCATGTCCATGGGCGAACTCGAGCGGCTGAGCCGCCGTTATGCGACCGCCATCCTGCCCCTGATCGGGCCGGAGAAGGACATCCCCGCCCCCGACGTTTACACCACTCCGCAGATCATGGCCTGGATCATGGACACCTACAGCATGAATGTGGGGTATCCGGTGCACGGCGTGGTCACCGGCAAGCCCATCAGTTTGGGCGGCTCCCTGGGACGCAACGAGGCGACCGGGCGCGGCGTGTTCTACACCACCGAGTGCGCCTGCGAGCACTTGAACATCCCCTTGAAGGGCGCGCGCGTCGTGGTACAGGGATTCGGCAACGCCGGGTCCATCGCGGCGCACCTCATGGACAGCGCTTCGGCCGTCGTGATCGGCGCCAGCGATTCGCGCGTCGCCATTTACAACCGCCACGGACTGGACATTCCCAAGCTGATCATGCACAAGGAGCGCACCGGATGCCTTAAGGGCTTCCCCGATGCCGAGGAGATCACCCCCGAAGAGTTGCTGGCTCTGGATTGCGAAATCCTCATCCCGGCCGCGCTGGAAAACGCGATCACCGAGGAGAACGCCCACACCATTCACGCGCGTATCGTGTCGGAAGCCGCCAACGGACCGGTGACCCCGGAAGCCGACCGCATCCTGAACAGCAAGGGCGTGTTCCTGATCCCCGACATTCTGTGCAACGCCGGCGGCGTGACGGTGTCCTATTTCGAGTGGGTGCAGGACGAGGCCCATTTGTTCTGGGACGAGCAGGACGTCAACAACAAGCTCGAGAAGATCATGAAGCGATCCTTCGCCGCCGTCCTCAAGATCAACCTCGACCGCAAGGCCAACATGCGCCTCGCGGCCAACATGCTAGGCATCGGCCGCGTCGCCGACGCCTGCAGGATCCGCGGCCTGTATCCGTGATCTTCTAGATCGCGCCAGCAGATTCCCTCACCTCAGGTTCCCCCAGGCGACCCGAGCCTCCGCGGGCCGCCTGGGGCCGGGCGTCCCGCGCGCCCTCCTGACTCCCGACTTCCTCCGTGTGTGTTCCAATAATCTAAAGAACCAACAAAATGCCCTTTCGAGGTGTAGACTACTTTTGTGTCGACTCGCTGCTCGGCGAGCAGGAGCTGATGGTCCGCCAGACCGCCCGCCGCTTCGCCGAAGAACGCATCCTCCCGCTCATCCGCGATTGCTTCCGCGACGCCCGCTTTCCCTCCGAGCTGATCCCCGAAATGGCGGAGCTCGGCTTCCTCGGCGCCAACCTCGAGGGCTACGGCTGCGCGGCCATGAGCAACGTCGAGTACGGCCTCGTCATGCAGGAATTGGAGCGCGCCGATTCCGGCGTCCGCAGTTTTGTTTCCGTGCAGGGCGCCCTGGTCATGTACCCCATCCACGCCTACGGCTCCGACGAGCAAAAGCGCAAGTGGCTGCCGCGCCTCCAAAGCGGCCAGGCCGTGGGATGCTTCGGCTTGACCGAGCCGGACTTCGGATCCAACCCCGCCGGCATGCGCGCCACCGCCCGCCGCGACGGCGGCTCCTGGGTTCTTAACGGCGAAAAAACCTGGATCACCAACGGCTCCATGAGCGACGTCACCGTGGTGTGGGCGCGCGCCCCGGAGGGCGTTCGAGGCTTCCTCGTGGAGCGCGGAACGAAGGGCTACACCACGTCGGACATCCACGGCAAGTGGTCCATGCGCGCCTCCGTCACCTCCAGCCTTTCGTTTTCCGACTGCCGCGTGAGCGAGTGCGACCGCCTGCCCGGCGCCGCGGGCCTCAAGGCGCCGCTCTCCTGCCTGTCCCAGGCCCGCTACGGCATCGGCTGGGGCGCCGCCGGAGCCGCCATGGACTGCTACGAGACCGCGCGCCAGTATTCCCTGCTCCGCAAACAGTTCGACGACCGGCCCATCGCTTCCCACCAGCTCGTCCAGGAGAAGCTCGCCTGGATGATCACCGAGATCACCAAGGCCCAGTTACTCGCGCTGCACGCCGGACGCCTCAAGGACCAGGGCAAACTCGAGCCCGCCCACATTTCCATGCTGAAACGCAACAACGTCGCCATCGCCCTCGATTGCGCGCGCCTCAGCCGCGATCTCCTGGGCGCCAACGGCATCACCGACGAGTATCCCGTGATGCGCCACCTCTGCAATCTCGAAACCGTCAAGACCTATGAAGGGACCGATCACATCCACGCCCTCGTGATCGGCGAGCGGGTCACCGGAGTCGCGGCCTACCGATAGTTTCTGGGGAATTCATGCTGCTCTACGCCCTCACCATTCTCATCAGCGCGTTTCTGTTGTTTCAGGTGCAGCCGGTGATCGCCAAGATCATCCTGCCGTGGTTCGGCGGCACGGCGTCGGTCTGGACCACCTGCCTTCTCTTCTTTCAAATGGCGCTGCTGCTGGGGTACCTCTACGCCCACGCGTTGATCCGCTACCTCAAGCCGCGCCTTCAGATGGTGGTGCATTCCGCGCTGCTGGCCGTGAGCGCGCTCGCGCTCCCCGTGTATCCCAGCCTGGCCTGGAAGCCTGTGGGAACCGAGGAGCCTACGCTGGCCATCCTGCGCGTCCTGGCGTTGACCGTCGGACTCCCGTATTTCCTGCTTTCCACCACCGGACCTCTGCTCCAGGCCTGGTATTCGCGGCGCTTCAAGGGCGCCATTCCCTACCGACTCTACGCCCTCTCCAATGCCGGCTCCATGTTCGCGCTGCTCAGCTACCCTTTCCTGTTCGAGCCCCGCTTCACCACCCACCAGCAGTCGTGGATATGGTCCGCGGCCTACGGCGTTTTCATCGTTCTCTGCGGCTTCACCGCCTACCGCTCCGGCACGGCGGCGGCGCCCCAAGAGGCGGCCGAAACCGACGCAGTGGAGAAACCCGGGCTGCGCATGTACGCCACCTGGCTGGCGCTGCCGGCCTGCGCCTCGATGCTGCTGCTGGCCATCACCAACCATCTCTCGCAGAACGTGGCGGCCATTCCGTTTCTCTGGGTCCTCCCCCTCAGCATTTATCTGTTGACCTTCATCCTCTGTTTCGAAGGCAGCGGCTGGTACCGCCGAAATCCTTATCTGCAGCTTCTCGCCGTGGCCCTGGGCAGCATGGCTTTCGCCAACAGCGTGGATGCGGCGGGCAATGTCCCCATCAAGGTGCTGGTGCCGCTGTTCTCCATGGGGCTGTTCACCTGCTGCATGGTGTGCCACGGCGAATTGGCCCGCCTGAAACCGCATCCCCGCTACCTCACCCACTTCTACCTGATGATCGCCGCGGGCGGCGCGCTGGGCGGCCTGATGGTTGCCCTGGTCGCGCCGTACCTCTTCCGCGCGCTGTACGAGCTGCAATTGGGCCTCGGCCTGTGCGCGCTGCTGACCCTTTTCGTCCTGTACGCCGACCCGCAATCCGGCTGGCTCGCGAAGTTGCTTCCGCCCCCGCGGATGCTCATCGCCGCCGCGGTGGTGACCGGCGTGGGGTATTTCTGCTACGCCAGGCGCGTAGTGCTGCTGGCCAACGGAGACGCCGTGGCGCGCCGGTTCGTCAAGAACTGGAGCCAGCCCGAGGACTTCCTGACCTACGTGCTGCTCGTCGTTCTGGTCATCAGCGCGGTGGTGGTGTTGGCCGGCCTTCGCGCCGGACGGCTCCGCCGGAGCTGGGGCGCGTTGGGCGTCGAGGTCCTGGCCATGGTGCTGCTGGGCTACCTGGCCTTCGAGGTTCACCAGCTGACCGAGGATTATCGCGTGACGGCGCGCAATTTTTACGGGGCCCTGCGCGTCCGCGATTCGGGCACCCCGCAGGACTTTGCCGCTACCCGAACCCTCACCCACGGCACCATCAATCACGGCGAGCAGTTCCTCAATCCCATGCGGCGCGATCTGCCCACCACCTACTACGGTCCCAACACCGGCGTCGGCGTCGCCATCCGCGACAAGCAGCAGAAGGGCGCCATCCGGGTGGGCGTCATCGGACTCGGCACCGGAACCATCGCGGCCTACGGACGGCTGGGCGACTACTACCGGTTCTACGAAATCAACCCGCTGGTGTTGCGCCTGGCGCGCTCCGAGTTTTTCTTCGTGCCCGACTCGAAAGCCAAGGTCGAGGTGGCCATGGGCGACGCCCGCCTGTCGCTCGAGCGCGAGTCCCCGGAGAACTTCGATGTGCTCGCCGTGGACGCCTTCTCGAGCGACTCCATTCCCGTCCACCTGCTCACCCGCGAGGCCATGTCACTCTATTTCCGCCATCTCCAACCCGACGGCATCCTGGCCGTTCACATCTCCAACCGCTACCTGAACCTCCAGCCCGTGCTCGCCGGTGAGATGGCCGCAACCGGAAAAACCGCGCGCGTCGTGGATACCGACGAAGACGACTCCCAGGACGTCTTCGGCGCCACCTGGGTGCTGCTCACCGCGCCCCAAACCGGCTTCGACGACCTCGTCATGAACGCCTCCAAGCCCATCGACACCGCGCGGACCGTACGATTGTGGACAGACGATTACAGCAACCTTTTTCAGATCCTCAAATAGGCGTAAGATAGGTATAGCCGCGTCCGTATTTCTCTCGTCAACCCCGGGAAACAGAGACTTTCGTCTGTAATTCCAGGGGACAATGTTGTATGATCAATTTGGCCGAGGAGACCATGGACGCCACTTACGCTTTCTTGAAAAGAATCGCTCCTTTCCTTGCTCTTGCGTTGCTGATTATCGCTCCCGCAAATGCGCAGGTTACGTTGAGCCTCAGTTCTACTTCCGTCGTCCTGAATAACAATCAGGCGCAGTCGATCAACGTGTCCGCTTCGAATGGCACGTCCATCTCGTACACCATAAGCGGAACCCCTTCGTGGTTGAGCGTAACCAGTGGAAACACCGGTTCGAGCACTGCCGGCACTACGCCCGACACGCTGTACTTTCGCATTCTCAACTCCAGTTGCGGCACCTGCAGCGCCGCGGTCACGCTGACGCCCGCGGGCGGCGGAGCGGCCTCGTCCGTTACCGTGGCCTATAACCCCAACGGCGGCGGCGGGGGCACCGGCGGCCTCACCGCAACCCCGGCGTCGCTTTCGATGAGCGCGTTTATCGGCCAGACCACCTCCCAAAACGTCACCCTGTCCACCACCAGCACCACCCCCATCACCTTCAGTTGGGTGTCGTCCGCCAGTTGGCTAACCGCGGCTACCAACACGTTCACCGTCAGCAACAATAGCCCGGCGACCCTCACCATCACTGCCAACGCGACCGGACTTGCCAATACCCAATACTCCGCGCAGATCACCGTAACGCCCTCGGTCGGCACCCAGGTCCCCATCGGCGTCACCTTCAACGTCGGCTCGGGCACCGGAGGATCCTCCAGCTACACCCTGAACCCGAGCAACGTCACTTTGGCCTACCCGGCCAGCCCCGGCGGGTACTGCGTGAACGGCGGAACGGTCAGCAGTTGCACCGTCCTCGTAAACAGCACCAATAGCAGCGTCTCCACATACAACGCCTATGTGCAGAATGTGACGGGCACCGGGACGTGGCTCCTGGTCAACGGTGGAACCCAGTCCTTTTCCACTTCGGTCTCCAACGGCGCGGGCATTTCCGTCAGCCCCACGTACGTGCCTGGAACCGGCACCTATTCGGGACAGGTGGTGATCTACAATCCCAACAATTCGTCCGACCAGGTCATCGTCAACGTGACCCTGATCGTGAATGGCGGCGGCAGCAGCGGCAGTTTCGGTATTTCTCCCACCAGCATGTCTTTCACCGCGTCGAACGGTGTGGCGCCCGCCGCCCAGCTTCTCTCGGTCAATGCGCCGAATGCGACCTTTTCGCTGAGCACCAGCTATTTGAACGGCAACGGTTGGCTGACCATCTCGCCGTGCTGCACTTTGAGCGGCACGCAGAATCTCACGTTCTCCGTGAATCCCTCGGGCCTGGCGATCGGGAACTACAACGCCTACACCTACGTGACGTCGGGGAGCACCACTCTGCAAGTCCTCGTGAGCCTTGCGGTCACCAGCGGCGGGGGTAGCACCACCGGCTCGATCGTCGCGCCCACCAGCCTGTCGTTCGCTTACGAGACCAACCAGAACGTCCCGATCTATCAGCTCCTTTCGCTTGCACCCAGCGGGTCGTTCACCACTACCACTACCGTCAGCGGCACCACCCAGCAATGGCTGAACGCGACGTCCGCCGGCACCGGGCCAGGCTACATAACGGTCAGCGTCGTCCCGCAGGGCCTCTCGGCCGGCACCTATCAAGGCAACATCACGGTCAATACAACGAGCGGCAGCCAGAGCGTCACGGTTACCCTTCTGGTCAGTTCGAGCGACGTCCTGATGGCCAATCCTTCGACCATCAACTTCTCGTACGCCTCCGGTTCGGGCACGGCGAGCTACCCGCTCCAGGTCACCGCCAGCGACGGCTCCAACCAGGCGCTCAGCGTGACTTCGCCTAACAGTTGGATCACCATCGGCAGCGCCACCTCCGCCACCACGCCGTCTCAGTTCATCGTCAGTGTGAATCCATCCGGCCTGTGCAACGGCTTGAATGTCGGCACCGTGACCGCCACCGCCTCGGCCGCCAACAGCCCCCTGACGATTCCAATCGTGGTCCTGGTCAGCGGCAGCAGCGCAACTTCCTGCAGCGGCGGCACCAGCAGCGGCCCGCTGACTTTGGGCTCCGGTTCTCTGACCTTCAGCGCGCCGTTCAGTGGCAGTACTCAGTCGCAGATTCTGGGGGTCAGCGCCAACACCACCACAGGCTTCACCGTATATACATCGACCTTCAGCGGAGGAAGCTGGCTATCGGTTATCCAGAATGGCGCGGTCGTCAGCAACGGCCAATTCTTGTACACGCCCCAGAACCTCACCGTTACCGCGAATCCGTCCGGCCTTTCGACCGGCACCTACACCGGCCAAGTCCAGTTCCTCACCAACGGCACTACTCAGACCGTCTCCATCACCTTCAACGTGGGAACCGGCACTGGCGGCAGCGGCAACATCAGCGTGAACCCGACTTCCGTCAGCTTCACCGTCCCCGCGAGCACCACCACGACCAGCACTCAGAACCTCGCCGTGACGAGCACCTCGGGTTCCAGCGGTATCCAGTTCACCTACAACGCGACCTCCACGGGCAACTGGCTGTCCGCCGCCAACAACGGCACCGCGATTGGCAACGGCACCGTGCTCGCCACGCCGGTGACCATCACCGTCATCGCCAACCCCGCGGGCCTCACCACCGGAACCTACACGGGCACCATTACCTTGAGCCCCAGCGGCGGGAGCCAGGTCACCGTTCAGGTCACCTTCACGATTCAGCCGTCGGCCGTGGTCTCGGCCTCCCCCACCACCCTGACGTTCTCCTATCGCGCCGGCGATGCGGCTCCTGCCGCCCAGAGCGTCCAGGTGACCGGTGGAACCAGTGGAGCCAACCTGACCTTCAGCGCCCAGGCGTCGAGTACCGGCAACTGGCTGGTGGTCTCCCCGGCCGCCGGAACCACACCCGGCACCGTCAGTGTATCGGTGAGTCCCAGTTCGCTCAGCGCCGGCACGTACAACGGCACCGTTACCGTAGCTGGAACGGGCAGCGCCACCGGCTCCACCACCATCAACGTGTCCATCACCGTGACCGCGCCGCTTCCCACCATCACTTCGATCGGCAATGCGGGCAGCTACGTGGGCGGCTCCATCTCGCCCGGCGAGATCATTACGATATTCGGCACCAGCCTCGGACCCACGCCGGCGGCCACCTCCCTTACCATCGATCCGAGCACCGGGCTGGTATCCACGACCCTGGGCAACGTTCAGGTCCTGATCAACGGCTTCCTCGCCCCCATGGTCTACGCCAGCGCCACCCAGGTGACCGCGGTGGTGCCGTACGAGCTTGCTCGCTTCCTGAGCGCCACGGTGCAGGTGAAATACGTCGGCCAGACATCCAATGGGATCTCCGCGTCCGTGGCTTCCACCGCGGTGGGCATCTTCACGGCCAACGCGTCGGGAACCGGACCGGCCGCCTGCCTGAACGCCAACAGCACCCAGAACTCGATCGCCAACCCCGCGGCCAAAGGTGAAACCGTGGCGATCTACCTGACCGGTGAAGGCCAGACCACCCCCGCGGGCGTTACCGGAAAGGTAACCACCATCTCCGCGGTTGGTCCCCTCACTCCCACGCCGCTGCTCCCCATCGCCGTGCGGATCGACGGGCAGCCGGCCGCCATCGCTTTTGCGGGAGAGGCTCCGTCCCTGATCTCGGGCGTCATGCAGCTCAACGTCCAGATCCCCACGACGGCCAGTTCCGGAGCCGTCACGTTGGAGGTCACGATCGGCGGCAACAACAGCCAGGCCGGCGTCACGCTCAACGTAAGATAGCCGCCAAATTCACGGGCCGGGAGGAGCCAGTCGCTTCCCGGCCTCTACTCCGGCAACGCGAACGCCAGAATATTCGAACCCGCGGCCGCCGCCACATACTGCCGGTTGTCGAACATGTAGGTCATCGGCGACGCCTTCCACGACTGGTTTGTCGGGAAGCTCCAGAGAGGCTTGCCGCTCACCGCGCCGGCGGCCATCAGCGCGCCGCCCTCTTCGCCGAAAATCACCAGCCCCGTCGCCGTGGTCAGCGTTCCGCCCCAGGACTCCGCCGGGCCCGGCTGCGGCAGTTCCCACGCGATCCGCCCGGTCCGGATATCGATCGCTTTCAGAATCCTCTCCGGCTTCTCGCCTTCGGGCCTGCGCTGCGACCCGCCCAGGTACTCCTTGCCCGGTTGCCATTCTCCCGGATCGCGCTTGGTGTAGACGCTGCATTTCTCGAACGTCTGCACGTAGTACAAGCCCGTCGCCGGATTGAACGACGGAGAGAACCAGTTGGTTGCGCCGTCCTGCGACGGGCATACCTTCGTGCCCGCCGCGCTGGGTTCCTGGTTCGGGTTCTTCACCGGACGCCCGTCCGCCGCGATTCCGCTGGCCCACGTCAGGTTCCGCACAAACGCGCTGGCGTGCAGCAGCTTGCCGTTGGTCCGGTCGAACACGTAGAAGAAGCCGTTGCGGTCGGCGTGCAGCAGCAGCTTGCGAGCCTGCCCCTGCCACTCGGCGTCCACCAGCACGGGCGTCTCGGTGGAGTCCCAATCCCACAGGTCGTGCGGCGTGAACTGAAAATACCACTTCAGCTTGCCGCTCTTGGCGTCCAGAGCCAGGATGCAGTCCGAATACAGGTTGTCTCCCAGGCGATCGTCGCCGTTGTATTCGGCGGCGGGATTGCCCGTGGGCCAGTAGACCGTCTCCAGTTGCGCGTCGTATGTGCCCGTAAACCACGTGGGAGCGCCGCCGTGAGCGATGCCTTTGCCCTGCCACGTCTCCGAGCCCGGCTCGCCGGCCAGGGGCACTGTCCAGAATCGCCAGGCTTCGTTCCCCGTTGCCTGGTCGTACGCCGCTACGAAACCCCGCGACCCGTGCTCGCCGCCCCCTACCCCGGCGACCATCAGGCTGCCCACCGCCAGCGGCGCCCCCGTGGCGAAGTAGCTCTGGCGCCAGTCCGCCATTTCGGTATCCCACACCAACTCGCCCGTGAAGCGGTCGAGCGCGATCAGGTGGGCGTGGTCGGTCTCCATGAAAACGCGGTCGCCGGCCACCGCCACGCCGCGGTTGATCCCGCCCGCCGCATCCCCCGGCAGCCCGCCCGTGCGCGGCCTCTGGTAATGCCAGATCTGCCGGCCGGAGCCCGCATCCAGCCCGTAGCACTCGTTGGCGCTGGTCACGTACATGATTCCGCCCACCACCACCGGCGTCGTTTCCAGGTGCGAATTGTCAGGAAAAGAGAACACCCAACTGGCCGCCAGCCGGCTCACGTTCTTCGGCGTGATCTGCGCCAGCGTGGTGTAGCGGTTGCCGCCCGGCTGTCCGTTATAACCGGGCCAGTCGGTCTGCGAAGTCACCTCGCGATAGCGCTCGCCCGCGCGCCGCAGCAGGTGCACGTGTCCGTCATCGGTCCGCAACTGCAGATCGGAAAATCCCCGGTTCAGCACCTGCCCGTCCAGCGTCTTGCCGTCCACCGTCCGAACCGTCTCGCGCACCAGAGGCCGCCGAAATGGCTGGATCGACCGCAGAAACCGCGTGATCTGCGCCGTTTCCGCGTCCGTCGCCTGGCTGGGCGGCATGCCTCGTGAGGGCAGCCCCTCGCGGATCAACCGGGCCAGTTGCGCGTCGTCGAAAGCGGCCAGCCGGCTGGCGATTGCCGGACCCATTTCGCCGCCGTTGCCGTCGGCGCCGTGGCAGCGGGCGCACCGGTTTTCAAACGCCAGCCGTCCGGGGTTGGCGTCCTGCGCCGGCAGGCTCGCGGAGAATATCAGACAGCTGAACAGACAGATCGAAAGTCGCATACGGGGCTCACCAGCCGGTATCCAAAATATACTACGCCCGGAATCGCCGCCGCCCGCTTCCTCGAAGCCGGCCCGACCCACTACACTTGAACAGATAAAGCCGTGAGCAAACGACTGCCGCTGTTGCTTCGCCACGCCATGTACAGCCTGCGTGGCGGCTTCCTGATCCGCCCCCTGACCATCGCGCTGGCTCTCGGTTTCGCCGGAGCATTCCTGTCGTGGCTGGAAGAGGAGTTTCCCGCCGTCAGCGCCTGGGTGCCCACTGTCCTGTTCCCCTCCCACGCCGACCCGCAAGTCGCCCAGGTCATTCTGACCGGTATCGCCGCCTCCATCATGACCGTGGTGTCCATCGTGTTCGCCATCCTGCTGATGACCCTCACGCTCGCGTCCATGCAGTTCTCCCCGCGCATCATCGTCAGCTTTTCCCGCGACCGCGTGACGCAATGGACCCTCGGCATCTTTCTCGGCACCTTCTCCTACTGCATGGCCGCGCTCCCCACCGCGCGCTCGCTCCCTCGCCCCTTCGCGCCGGTGGCCACCGTCCTGGGCGCCATGCTGTTGGCGCTGGCCTGCGTCGGTTTGCTGCTCTTCTTCATTCATCACATTTCGCAGGCCATCAGCGTCAGTCACATCGTAGACCGGATCGCCGAGGAAACCGAAGCCATGATCGATGAGATGATGCCCTGGCCGCACCGACTGGACCACTTTAAGGTTGTTCCACCGCTCCAACCCGACCCCGCCGAGGTGGCCGTCCTGAGCGGTGCTTCCGGCTACCTCCGCTTCGTCGATACGCGGCGCATGGTCGCCCTTGCCAGGCACTATCACGTGAGCGTCCGCGTTCTGCGGCGCGTTGGCCACTTCGTTCCCGCCGGAATCCCGCTGATGATGGTCTCGAAGGGCAACCGCCTGCCGCCCGAAGGCGCCGCCGAGCTGCTTTCCGCCTTCGACATCGGCCCCACCAGGACCTTGCAGCAGGACGTCGAGTTCGGCGTCCTGCAAATTGTCGATATCGCGCTGAAGGCGATTTCGCCCGCCGTCAACGACCCCACCACCGCCATCAACTGTGTCGATCAGTTGAGCCGCATTCTGATCCGCTTCGCCTCCCGCGAGCCGCCCGAGGATCTGCTCTACGATCCGCCCGGCATCGTTCGCGCCGGCATCGGATGGATCCGCTTCGAGCGCCTGTTGGACGCGGCCTTCGAGCAGATCCGCATGTACTCGAAGACGGACGTGGCCGTCAGCCTGCGGTTGCTGCGGGCCCTCGGCGACATCGCCGCCTCGACGCCCGATCCGGAATTCCGCCGGATCCTCGTCGACCGCGGCATGCGGGTGGTGGCCGGCTGCGCCGAAAAGCTCGGCGAAGAGGAGCTGAGAGAGTTGCGCGCCCGCCACGCCGCGCTGGGAGCTTTCGCGGTGATCTAGAAGCCGTAAATGGGATCCGCCTACTCGGTGAACTCGGCGCTCAGGATCTCCGCAACCTGGCCGCGCAGGACTGGAGCGTGGTCAACCGCCGTCTGCCAGACGAGCGGCCAATAGATGCCGAAGTACTCGTGAACCAGGATGTTTCGCAGCCCCACGATATCGGGCCACGGCACGGCGTTGTGCCGCGCCCTAAGTTCAGGGCCGAGCCGCGCGACGGCTTCGCCGATGATCGTCAGCTTTTGAGCGACAGCGTAGCAAGTCGTCTCGTCGGCCAGGAAGCCGGTCTCCGTTCGCCCGGAGACCGCATTCGCAATCCAGTCCAACGCTTCCAGGATGTCGTTAAGACGTTGTTGATCACGCCGCATAGATCAGCCGGGCCTCGGCCAGCACGCCCGGCCGGATGAGCGGCTTCAGTGCTGGCTTGACCGCCAGATCGACCCGGCGGCCGAGCAGGGCAGTGAGTTCGCGCATCATCGCCGAAACGCCCAGCAGTCCCGGGCGCGCGCCCGGCAGGAAATCGACCAGCAGATCGAGATCGCTGTCCGGCCGCATCTCGCCGCGCGCAGCCGAACCGAACAGGGATAACTCCTTGACTTGGTAGCGCCGGCAAATGTCGGCGATCGCGCCTTCGGGCAGCTCGATTCCAGCAGCGATGGTCATTGAGTCAATTCCCTCTCCCCATTATCCGCTAGTCCGCAAGCCGGCCCGCCAAGTACTCATGTGCCGGGATTCAGGGGCATCGCCCCGTGGGCCGGTCTTCCAACCGCCCGGCCGCCAAATAGTTCAAAAGCCCCATAAACCCCGCAGCCTTCTCCCGCATCCAACTAAGTGAGGCCAGAAGGGCGGGGCCGGCGGCGGCGCCGCAGTTGAACCGCGTCTGGCAGGGAGGTGCGAATGAAACGCTGCTCGGTGAGACCGTTGTTTCGGAAGGGGTTAGCGTTGGTCTGTGCTTTGGTGGTGGCGGGAACTGGAGCTGTTGCCCTGGCCCAGGAGCCCGTGCCTCCTCCCCAGAATCAGGCCCAGGCGCCGGCTTTGCCCCCGCAACAGTTGGACAATCTGGTTGCGCCCATCGCCCTTTACCCCGATCCGCTGCTGGGACAGGTGCTGGCTGCCAGTACCTACCCGGTGGAACTGGTGGAGGCGCAGCAGTGGCTACAGGCCAATGGCAACCTCCATGGCCAACAGTTGATGGATGCCGCGCGGCAACAGAATTGGGATGCCAGCATACAGGCCCTTGTGGCCATGCCGGACGTGCTGGGCAAGCTGACTCAGGACATCCGCTGGACTACCGATCTGGGCAACGCTTTCCTGGCCCAACAGGCCGATGTGATGGCCGCCGTGCAGCGCATGCGCGCGCGCGCCCAAGCCAACGGGAGGCTGCAGTCCAACGCGCAGGAGACCGTGACCACCGACAACCAGGGCGGCCAGTCGGCGGTCGTCATCCAACCCGCCGATCCCCAGGTGATGTACGTCCCCACCTATGACCCGTATTATGTCTGGGGGCCTCCGGCTTGGGGATACTACCCCTCGCTCTTCTATCCCGGCTACGGATATTGGTTCGGACCCGGAATCAACGTCGGGCTGTACTTCGGCGGCTGGGGCGGCTGGGGTTTTGGCGGCTGGGGTTGGGGCTGGGGCCCCAATTGGTTCGGCCGCAGCATATTCGTCAACACCGCCTTCTTCAACCGCTACGGATTCCGCGGGGGTTTCGGTGGCGGCTTCGGTGGCGGTCTCGGCGGACTGAACGGGAGAGCCGCGTGGGCGCACGATCCCGGTCATCGGCTTGGCGTAGGCTATCCGAACAGTCAACTCAGCAGCCGGTTCGGCGCGGCTTCACAAGCTTCGCGCATGGCTGCCGGGCGGTCGGGGAACTGGCACTCGTTCAGCCAGGGTAATAATAACGTAGGGAATCGGAACTCGTTCCAGAGATCCGCGCCCCAGGCCGGCGCGAGAAGTTCCCAGGCCTTACAAGGCTCCTCGAACTGGCAGCACTTCCAGGGCCGGCAGAGCTACCAGGGTTCGGCCCAGCGGTACCAGGCCCCCTCGCAACAGCGCTATCAGGGCCAGTCGCAGCAGCGCTATCAGGGCCAGTCGCAGCGATACTCGGCACCCGCGCAGCGATACTCGGCACCCGCGCAGCGCTTCCAGTCGGCACCTCGCATGTCCGCTCCCAGTTCCGGCGGCGGAAGTTCCCGCAGCTTCAGTGGTGGCGGCGGTGGTGGCGGATACCACGGCGGCGGCGGCGGTGGCGGTTCCCACGGTGGTGGTGGCGGCCACGGCAGAAGGTAGTACCGCACCACAGGCATTTGCTACTGAGCCTCGACCGCAGGAGCGGTTGGTTCGACGAAAAGAGAGTTTCGCGACAGAAACTCGGTTAAGACGGCTCCCCGACCCTGCTGACCCTTTATGGATTGAGCTTGACTGGGGACGAGGGCTTGAGCGCCTTTTCCAGCACGAACATTTCGAATTCCTTCTGATCGTCGTCGAGCAAGAAAAACTTTCCTTTTTCCATGGTGTACTTAATCGGACCGTGCACCGTGACGTTGGGCGTATGCCTGAGCCAGACCGGGCAGGCCACTACGAAGGTGTAGACCGCGCCCTGGATGGTGAACCCCTGCCAGATGCGATGGGTCGGGCGGGCCGCGGCCGCCGCCGCCATAGCGGTGTCCGCTGCCTGGCCTGCCGCATCAGCATATGGGTTCGAGCTAGCCCCGGAACTGTGCGCGATGGCGACAGGGCCGCCGCCGCCGAGGTTCTCTCGGACGTGTGCCGTTTCGACTACTGTGCCGGTCTGCCAGTCACGCTGTTTGTGGGCGGCCATGGCTGAGACGGCCAAAGCGGTCAGAACTAAAGCTGATTTCATCATCGCGCGCCCCTTGCTAGCTACCTGCCTTTGGATCCTTTTCAGGGTCACTTTCTAACACTCTGCTCTGATTGAGCCGCTGTTGGAAGCCTAACCAGATTGGCTGTCCTCCGATCAATACCCCGGTAAGGACCCCAAAGATCTGGTGGACCAAAGCGGACTTTCTTCTCGTTTTTGGTGAAATTACCGGGTCGCCCGCTTTCAGAAGCAGGTACAGGCCCGCGACTTGAGTGCTGACCCGTGGCTGACTGAGCTCGCCGAGCAGAACTCCCCCGTCGTCGCCTGTTGAGGCACCCCCAACAACGCTCGCTCGCCGAGGTCTGCGCCAACGTTGGGCGATCTGGCGAATGATCTGGGCATTAGCCGTGGCCCTCACCTGGACGTGGCGTCGCCCCACAGCGGTTTCCTGCTCAAGCCAAGATCCCCCTGGGGACCATCTGTACCCGCACGGAGCCTCGGGTCAATGATTGGATTCTCGCCCAGGACGCGACGTCCCCTGGCAGCTTTCCCGGCCTCGAGGATTTTCGCGAATGCGGTCGTCCGCAGCCTATGCTCTTGCGCTGGCCAACTTCAGCAACCCGGACCTGAAGACGCGGAAGCTCGGGGAGAGATTGGATTCAACATCGAGGTGCCGCCCGATCAGCGAAGCCCATCTGCTCTTCTCCACTCCGATTCTCGGATATCCTTCTGCTTTGAGCGCGGGCGAGCCCCCCGGGAACAGCGCGTCGGCCAATGTCTCCCAGGTTCCGCAGATCGAGTCCTGGTGGTACGAATGAAGGACGCTCATTCTCGCTCTTGGGTACCCCTAGACGATCGCGCTTCTGTCACCGAGCAGCCAAGCCTCGATCTCCTCTATTGCGAGCCTAAAGAGAACCCTCGGCCTGGGGTGGCACCGCTTCTGGATCTGCAGCAGTTCCTGCTTGAAGCCAATACAGTCCCTGTCATCGAGATCGACAACCACAACGACTGCGGAGTCTGTGCCTTGAAGGCTTTTTCCATACCCGGCCAGTATCCTCGGCAACTGGTCCAGAATAATGCGCTTCCAGGGATCCGTCTTGCCTCGGAGATCTCTGGGGACCCTGCCAATCCCCTTGTAGGCGTGCGTCCTCCACGCATGCGCGTCTCCATTCTTACCGAGGATCTTCGGCAGCAACCAGCTGAGAAGCAGCTCGCCAGAGGCGTCCTCGACCAGAATCTCGAAATGCATCAGGCCGGCCTCGCGTCCAGATAGTCGCTATACCACAGGCTGCCGAGCGGCAGTCCCTGCTCTACCATGCTTTGAACCGTTGAGTCTGCGCTGGCTCGCCTGATCGTCGAAAAGCCGTCCCGGCCCTTCTCGAGAACCCACGTCTCGTCAGGCGACAGTGCGTCCACAAAGTATGGTTGGTGAGTGGTCACGAAGATCTGCGGGGCGTTCTTCCTGCCGGTGGCGTGCGCTCGAAACTCTGTGGCCAGCGTTTCCAGCAGTTTATGGTAGAGGCCATTCTCCGGCTCTTCGATGCAGATAAAGGGCGCGGGATCCGGATCCTCCAGCAGCAGCATGTAAGCAAACATCTTCAGCGTGCCGTCCGACATGGGTTGTGCGAAGAATGGGTCCTGGAACCCTCGGTCATTGAATCGAAGCAGCAGCCTGCCGTCGTCTGTTCTCTTCGTATCGATCTTCTGGACGCCCGGAATCTTCGATGCGATCTGGCTCAGTATCGACTGAAATCGATCTCTGTGCTCGCGCTCCATGAACTGAACAACATTCCCGAGGTTGTCCCCGTGCATGTTCAAGTGCTTCTGTGGACCGGCCATTGGCAAACTGCGGGCTGCGTCGGGCGTAAAGTAACTTAGATACCAGCTCTCGAGGAACTTCCTGAATTTCGCAATGCGCGGATGGGCCTTCAGCGTCCCCAGCGTGGCGACGCCCAGCTTTCTCCGGTCGGTCAATTCGACCGGAATCTGGCCTGACTCCTCGCCCTCGAAACTCTCCTCCCCCGCCCATGCCTGCCCTTCCCCGCTCTTCAGCAACAGAAACGAGAGGGGCCACCCCCTCTTTTGTCCTTTGCGCCGCTGGCGCAGCCGCTCCTCGGCGACAAACGGGCGCCCCGATCTGTCCCGGCTGATGGAGAGTTCATATGTAATGGGCCGGTCCCCCGGACTCTCGCGATAGTAGATCTCGAAGTGAATCGGTCCACTTCCGCCGGATGAAACCAGCCGGTCGAATCCGCCTCGCTGCTTTAGATCGCAGGCTTCCTCTACCCCTACGGCCAGGCAGTCCGACAGGAAACCGAACGCGTCAAACAGGGTACTCTTGCCGACTCCGTTCTTGCCGATGACGGCGACGAGTGGTGTAAGAGCCGGCGTGTCCTGCTGGTTCCAGAGCTTGCCGATCGTGATGTCCTTGAGCGCACGGTAGTCTTGAACGCGAAAGCCCTCAATCAAAGCCATGGTTTATCCCTTGTGCAAACGCAAGCATCGGCACCTCTCAAGGATAACGTCGCTCGGGTGCTCTCGGGCAACTGTCACGGGCACGATCAGCTGAAACTTCATGCTTAATCGCCACATGCCAGCGCGTGGGCCACGACATCTCCGCTCCCCGGCCTCCAACCCCTCTCCTTTCAATCGCTTCCATCGGTCCCCCCGCAAACCGGCAAGTCCCAGAAAACCCGGCCACAGCCCCGGCAAATAAATCTAACCATTCTGTAAACAACAGCTTGCGAGCAAACCGCGCCCCTCGGCCCCCCTGCCGCTCGGGCCTCGCCCATTACAATAAAGGTAGCTGAAGCGCAGTTGCCAATGACTTCCCCCTTTGCTCGACGACATTCCGGACCCTTGCATGCACTCCTCCCGGGCACACCATCATCCGGGAGACGCATCTGCGAAAAGGCCGCTCCAGATGCGTCACCCATTTCCGCCGGATCCCGGCAATCAATTGAAACAGAACAACTTAATAAGACGCAAATCGCGCTGCACACTCCCGCGCCGATGCGTCACCCTTTGCGTCACCGCCAGCCCCATCCCATCGCGCCGGCCTCCACCCCAGTGCCCTCAACGCTTTGCCGTGGCCGCGCGTCTATCTTCTTGTGAGTACGATTCGGTTGGTAATGGGCCTGCTGGTGGTGTCTGCATTTGCCGCGGACACCCAGTTGCCAACACTGCTCAAGGGTGTAGAGACCCGCTACAACAAGGCCAAGACCCTGCAAGTCCTTTTTAAAGAGGATTATACACCGCCGAACGGCACCCGCCGGACCGAAAGTGGCCTCCTCATGCTCCGCAAACCTGGACGCATGCGCTGGAGCTACTCCCAGCCGCCCGGAAAACTGTTCGTCTCCGACAGCAAGTTCCTCTGGCTCTTTACCCCGGCCGAAAACCGCGTCGAAAAAATGCCCCTCCGGGAGAGCGAGGACATGCGCGCTCCGCTCGCCTTCCTCCTCGGTAAGCTGGACTTCGAGAAGGAGTTCCAGAATTTGCAGGCCAAGGCCGAACCGGCCGGGACGCGCATCACGGGCGAGCCCAAGAGCGACAACCTGCCCTACTCGCAGGCCGAGTTCCTGGTGGCGCCCGATTTCCGCATCTTACAGGTCAAGGTCGCCGGCTTCGACCGCTCCGTCCTGTCCTTCACCTTCGACCAGGAACGGCTTGACCCCGCCCTCGACCAGAAGCTGTTCCAGTTTCAAATGCCCAAAGGCGCGGAACTCGTGGAGGCGGGTCAATAGAGTATGGCCGATTTCGTCCTCAAATACGCCGACGGCCGCGGGCAGATCCACCAGCAGGTGGCCACCGCCGGTTCCGAAAAGGAGTTGCGCGACCGCTTCTCGCAGCAGGGCTTCCTGATTTATTCCATCAAGCCGCGCCTGGCCGCCACTGCTTTAGCCGGAGCCAGTTTTTTCGGCAAGTCCAAGAAGCTCAATATCGAGAAGTTTCTCATCTTCAACCAGCAGTTCGTCACCCTGGTCCGCGCCGGCCTGCCCATCCTCAAGGGCCTGGACCTGTTGGCCGAACGCCTCACCGATCCGAAGCTGGGCCCCCACATCCGGTCGGTCCGCGACGATGTCCGCAACGGCACGCTCCTCTCCGAGGCCTTCCGCGCCCAGGGAATCTTCCCCAAGATGTACGTCAGCTCCGTGATGGCGGGCGAGAAAAGCGGCAGCCTCGTCGAGGTGCTCGACCGCTACATCAACTACCAGAAGATCGCCCTCGCCGTGCGCAAGAAGGTGATCTCCTCCCTCATCTACCCCTGCGTCCTGATCGTGCTGGTCGTGGTGCTCATGGTCTTTCTGGTGACCTACGTGGTCCCCACCTTCGCTTCGCTCTACAGCACCATGCAGGCCAAGCTGCCGGCCATGACCGTGTGGCTCATCGCCATCGGCACCGCGGCCCGCAATTACATCGTGTTTTTCGCCGCGGGACTCGTGGCCGCGATTTTCCTGTTCCGCTGGTGGGCGCGCCGCGAATCGGCGCGCGTCAAGATCGATCGCGTGCGCATGAAGCTCCCGGTCGCCGGCGAAATCTGGCTCAAGTATCAGGTGGCGCAACTGTCGCGCATTTTGGGTACCCTGCTCACCGGCGGCATCCCGCTGGTGCAGGCCATGGAAACCGCCGCCGACTCGTTGAACACCCCGCTGCTCCGGCGGGCCGTCGAGTCGGCCGGCAAGCAGGTGCGCGAAGGCCAGCCGCTTTCCGCATCCCTCAAGACCTCGCGCATGTTTCCCGGCCTCGCCACCGACATGATCGAGGTCGGCGAGTCCACCGGCGCTCTGCCCGCCATGTTGAACAGCGTGGCCGAGTTTTTCGAAGAGGACGTCAATACCCGCATGACCGCGACGCTCTCCCTGATCGAGCCCGCGATCATGATCGTCATGGGTACGTTTGTGGCGTTTGTGTTGATTTCGTTGTATCTGCCGATATTCTCTTTGGCGGACAACATTCGGTGACGTATGGGGACTGTCGAAAAGCCAAAGTTTCTGGATACCGCGCAAGAGACCGAGCAGGCCCGCGCCATCGCCGCGCGGTACCGCTGCGAGTACGTGAACCTCAAAGAGGCCTCCATCGACCACGACCTCTTCCGGTCCATTCCCGTGGATCTGATGTTCCGCTACAACTTCGTCCCCATGCACGCCCAGAACGGGACGCTCGACATCGCCATCTCCGATCCGCAGAACGTTACCCAGATCGACGAGCTGACCCTGCTGCTCAACCGCAAGCTGCGCATCCGCGTCGCCACCCTCTCGCAGATCGCCGAGCTGCTGAAGAAGACCGAGCAGTCGCAGCGCGTCCTGGAGGAGGTCACCGAGGGCTTCACCCTGGACGTGGTGGCCGAAGAGGGCGAGCAGGATGAAACCCTCTCCATCGACAAGCTCACCTCCGCCGACGCCGATATCGCGCCCGTCATCAAGCTGGTGGATACCACCATCTTCAACGCCCTGGAGCGGCGCGCCAGCGATATCCACATCGAATCGCGCGACCAGGAAGTGGCCATCAAGTACCGCATCGACGGCGTCCTGCACTACGCCATGCCGCCCATCGCCAAGGACTGGCAGTCCACCATCATTTCCCGCATCAAGGTGATGAGCGAGCTGGATATCGCCGAGAAGCGCGTCCCCCAGGACGGCCGTTTCCGCGTGCGCTACAAGAACCGGCTCATCGACTTCCGCGTTTCCATCATGCCCAACATTCACGGCGAGGACGCCGTGCTGCGCGTGCTGGACAAGGAATCCATGAGCGAGAAGTTCGCCAAGCTCTCGCTCGACGTGGTGGGGTTCTCCGAAGCCGACCTGACGAAGTTCCGCCGCTACATCCTGGAGCCCTACGGCATGGTGCTGGTCACCGGGCCGACCGGCTCGGGCAAGACCACCACCCTGTACGCCGCGCTCAGCGAGATCAAGAACGACGAGGACAAGATCATCACCATCGAGGACCCCGTCGAATACCAGATCAAGGGCATCACCCAGATCCCCGTCAACGAGAAGAAGGGTCTCACCTTCGCGCGCGGCCTGCGCTCCATCCTGCGCCACGACCCCGACAAGATCATGGTGGGCGAAATCCGCGACCAGGAGACCGCGCAGATCGCCATCAACTCCGCGCTCACCGGCCACCTGGTGTTCACCACCGTACACGCCAACAACGTGCTCGACGTGCTGGGCCGCTTCCTCAACATGGGCGTCGAGGCGTACAACTTCGTATCGGCCCTGAACTGCATTCTGGCCCAGCGCCTGGTGCGCGTGATCTGCGAGCACTGCAAGCGCCGCGTGACCTATCCCGATTCGGCGCTGATCGAAAGCGGCCTCAACCCGGAGGAGTGGCGCGACGTGCCGCTCTACGAGGGAGCGGGCTGTTTCGAGTGCGGCGGAACCGGTTTCCGCGGCCGCTCCGCCATTCACGAGCTGCTGGACCTGACCGACAAGATCCGCGAAATGATTCTGAACAAGCGCCCCACCTCCGAGATCAAGCGGGCAGCCCGGGAGGAGGGCATGACCTTCCTGCGCGAATCGGCCGTGGAAAAGATGCGCAAAGGCATCACGACCCTGCGCGAGATCAACAAGGTGACGTTCATTGAAGCCTAATGTCCAATTGTGGGGCAGGATGGTATCCTGCGGCGGGTTGACAACCCGCCCGGCGAGCGAAGCTCGCCTGTTCGCGCCGTCGCGCAACGTTTCTATCGCCAGAGACGTTCCCGAAGGGACCGCCTCGCGCTCATCGGTCTGCGTTCATCCGTGTTCATCGGCGGCCATATTTCCCCCCCGGAGGCCCCGCTGATGTTCGACACTCTCAAATCCATCCTGCGCGATCCGCCGCCGGCCATGGCCTTCGAGATCTCCGAGGCGGGGATTGCGGCCGCCCGTATCGGCTCGCGCGCCGAGCTGGAGTGGCAGCCCCTCAAGAGCGGCACCCTATCCATCTCGCCGCTCAAGGAGAACGTCCTCGATCCCGACGAGTTCACCAAAGTCGTCCGCACCCTGGCCGCCACCCAGGCCGCGCGGAAACGCAAAGACATCGCCCTGATTCTCCCGGATTTCAGCGCCCGCACCACGGTCGTCGACTTCGACAGCTTCCCCAGCGACGTCCGCGAACAGTCCTCGCTGGTGCGCTTCCGTCTCAAGCGCAGCGTGCCCTTCGACGTGGAATCCGCGGCCTTGAGCTACCACGCGCAGCATGCCTCCGGCGGGCGGGTGGACGTGGTGGTCACGGTGGCGTCCATCGAGATCGTGGCGCGTTATGAAGCGCCCTTCCGCGCCGCGGGAATGAATCCGGGGCTGGTGACCACGTCGGCTCTGGCCGCACTCGAGCTCGCGCCCGAGGCCGCCCTCAGCGTCATCGCCAAGATCACCGGCAACGTGCTGACCGTGCTGGTTCGCGACAAGGGCGTGCTCAAGCTGGTGCGCTGCCTGGAGCTGCCCTCCAACCATCTCGACGACGTCGTGGGCGTGCTGCTGCCCACCTTCGTGTATGCCGAAGACAACCTCGGCGGGCGCCCCGCGAGCCTCCTGCTGTGCGGCTTCGGCCCCGGGACCGCCGAAGCCCAAACCCGCCTTCACGAAGAGCTGGGCGTGGAAGTGGAGCCGCTCCGCTCCGCCCTCGGCGCGCCCGGCGAGAACAACGCGGGCCTGCTCGGTTATTTGCGCTCCATCGCCAGGAACAATTGAATGAAAGTCCCGATCAATCTCGCTTCCCAACCCTTCCGGCGCGACCGGGCCCTGCTGGTAGCCTCCATCCTCGTCTGCCTGCTGCTGGCCGCGACCCTGAGCGCCCTGATCTCGCTCGCCATGGCCGACCGCACCCAGCTTGCGGGCGCCCGCCACGAGATCGCCCGGCTCAACGGCCAGATCCGCAAGGTCTCCTCCGACCAGGCGGAGCTGGACGCCGTCCTGCGCAGGCCGGAAAATGCCCAGGTCCTGGAAACCAGCGTTTTCATCAACTCCCTGCTGATGCGCAAGGGCATCAGTTGGACCCGCATCTTCGCCGACCTGGAAAAGAAGGTGCCGTACAACGTGAAGGTCATCCAGATCCATCCCATGGTCACCGCCGACGGCGAGGTGTCGCTCGATATGACGGTGGCCGCCGAATCGCCCGCGCCGCTGATCGAGCTGCTCCGGGCGCTCGACACGGCGCCGTTCAGCCGTCCCGATATCAAGCTCGACCAGCCGCCGACCCAGGCCGAGCCAATCTACAAGTACCGTGTGAGCGTGGCATATGCCCAGAAACTTTAGCGTCGGATCCATCCGCGGCCCCCGCATTGTGATGCGCGTCATCATGGGGGTTCTGCTCGCCGCCAACCTGGTGGCCGCGGTCATCGCCTTCCACCCCTTCGGCGGATCGGCCGACGACCTGCGCCGCGAAGCGGAGAGGCTCACCGCGCAACTGGCGCAGTCGCGCGCGCGGCTCGCGGCCAGCGACAAGCTGGTGGCCAAGGTTCATTCCGCGCGCGACCAGGGCGACAAGTTCCTGGGCCTGTATTTCATGGATGCCGGCTCGGCCTCCGCGGCCATCGTGGACGATCTGGAAAAGATGAGCCAGGAAGCCGGAATCAAGAAGGGCCAGGCGAGCTTCGAGCGCACGCCCATCGAGGGCAGCGACACCCTGGTCATGCTGTCCACCCAGGTGGGCTTCGAAGGCACCTACGCCAATTTCACGAAGTTCGTGAACCTGATCGACAAGTCGCCCCGGTTTCTGATTATCGAGAGCATGACGGCGTCGGCGCCGCAGGCCCAGGGCGGGCAGCAATTGAACGTGTCGCTCAGAATCCTCGCCTTCATCAAGGATGTGCCGGGGGCCGTGTCATGAGTCTCGGAGCCGGCCGCAACAAGATCATTTTCCTCTGCGTCCTCGGTGCGGGGGCGCTCTACTCCCTGTACGTCAACGTTCTCGCCGGGCCGGACACGCCGCGGAGCGCCCCGCGCGCCACCGCTCTTCCGGCGCCCGCCATCCAGTTCCCCGACGCGGGGAGCGCCACGGCGCCCGGTTCCAAGCGCCCGCGCGCGAGCCGCGGCCGGAGCGAGGAGTTCATCCCCGTGCTGCGCTCCAAGAATCCGGCGGACCGCCCCGATCTCATCTCCCTCGACCCGACTTTGAATCTGGACCTGCTGGCCAAGGTGCAGGCCATCGGGCCGGCCGGCGGGACGCGCAATCTGTTTCAGGTCGGGCCCAAGCCAGTCGAGCAGCCTGGCGGCCCGGAACCGGTAGTCAAGGTCGGTTTCGTCAAATACGGGCCGGACCCGCCCAAGCCGCCGCCACCGCCCCCGCCGCCGCCACCGCCGCCGCCCATCCCCTACAAGTTCTACGGCATTGCCACGATGCGTCTTAATGGAAAAAAGACCGCATACTTCCTGGATGGCGACGAGATCTTCTACGCCTCGGAAGGTGATACGCTAAAGCGGCGGTACCGGATCGTGCGCATCGGACCCAATTCGGTGTTGATGGAAGACACGGAATCGAAGCGGGAACAGACCTTGCCCCTGGCCGAGGAGGCGCAGAGCTGATATGACCAGGCGTCACACCCGGCAATCCCAATCCGGCTTCGCGCTGCTGCTGGTGTTCCTCATGGCGGCGGTCATCGCCATCACGCTCTACATGCAGATTCCGCGCGTCGCCTTCGAGTCCCAGCGCCAGAAGGAACAGTTGCTCATGGAGCGCGGCGCCCAGTATAAGCGCGCCATCCAGATGTTCGTGAGCACCAACAAGCGATGGCCGTCGAAAATCGAAGACCTGGAGAACTTCAACAACCGCCGTTTTCTGCGCAAGCGCTACCTGGATCCCATGACCGGCAAGGACGAGTGGCGCATCATCCACATCGCGAACGGCATGCTCACCGATTCGAAGCTCAACAAGCAGAATCCGAACGGACAGCAGCAGCAGCAGTCTTCCACCGCCGGCCAGTATGTCGGCGAGCAGGCCGGTATCGGGCAGACGCTGCCCGGCGCCACGGGAGCGGCCGGGGGCGCGGCGCTGGCGCAACGCCGGCGCGCCAGCGACAGCTCGGACCCCGGCGTCCAGGGTTCCGGTCCCGGTGACATGCCGCCGGGCCAGGCGACTCCCGGAGTTCCGCAGCAGCCCGGTGTCGCCGTGGGGCAGCAGGGTGGCCTTGTCCAGCAATATCCTCCCGTCCAGCCCGGCGTCGGCCAGCCTGGCGTTGGCCAGCAATATCCTCCCGGCGTTCCGCAACCGGGAATGCCGGGCGTGCCGGGGCAAGTCACGCCCGGCCAGATCATTCAGGGACGGATGAACCCGATGCAACCGGGGATGACGGGCGGCGCCACCAGCCAGCAGCCGGGCGGCTCCTCCTATGTGGGCGGCGGCGGATCCTACGTGGGAGGCGGCTACGCCATCGGCTCGCAGCCGACTTCGCAGGTTCAGCCCACGCAATACTACCAGCAGCCCGGCCAGCAGCCATACCCGGGAATGCCGGGGGCGCCGGTCAGTTCCCAAACCGGCGGTGTTTCACCCCAACAGTATCCGACCACCCCTGGATCGCAGGGCCCCGTGCCCGCGTACATGCAGCCGGGCGTCGGAATGGGCGCGCAGAGCGGGGCGGCGCAGGACATGCTGAATCGCGCTCTCTTCGGACCCAGGCCGGGCGGCCCTCCGCAAGGCATCATGGGAGCCGGCGCGGTAATGGGCGCCGGGATCGCCGGCTTCGCCAGTAACGCGGATTCCGACAGCATCATGGTCTACAACGACCGCACCAACTATAGCGAGTGGGAGTTCGTTTACGATCCCGCCAAAGCGAAGCAAGTTCCCAATCCGCTCACCGGCGGCATCGGCACGCCGGTCACGGCCATGGGAACGAGCACGGGATCCAATCCCGGAACGAGCCCTCCCAATTCCACCGATCCAGCCAGTCTCGTAGGACCCGCGCGCGCCATCATGGGGTCGGCCGACCCCGGCTACAACAGCGCCCCACAGGGTAACAGCGGCGCGCCCGGAGCTGCGGCTGGAACCGGGACCGGAAGTGCTCCTCCCGTTTCGGGATTCGGAATAAATCCCATCCGCCAATAGGGGCTACGTCACCACGCCCCTTCGTACGGCGCTGAGCACCAGTTCCGCGGTGCTGTGGAGGTCCAGCTTTTCCATGAGGCGCCAGCGGTGGGTCTCCACCGTGTGCAGGCTCAGGTTCAGCTTCTGTGCTATGTCCTTGTTGGTGTTTCCTTCCGCCAGCAACTGGTAGATCTGGCGCTCGCGGGCGGTCAGAAGGTCGAAGCGGTCGAGGACCGCGCCCTGGTCCTTCAGCCGCGCGATTCCGTTCTGGAACACCTGCGCCACCGCCGGGCTGAAGAACGCCATGCCCTTCAGGACATCGTGTATGGCGCGGATCAGGTCGTCGACGGCGGAGTTCTTCAGCAGGTACCCCCGGGCGCCCGCCTTCACCGCGCGCAGCACGTAGCGCTCGTCGCCGTACATGCTCAGGATCAGCACCGCGGTGTGAGGCGATAGCTTGGAGATCTGCGCGGTGGCTTCGATGCCGTTCAGCTCCTTCATGGCGACGTCGATGATGGCGACGTCGGGCTTATGCTGCCGCGCCGATGCCACCGCCTCGATACCCGAGCCGGCTTCGGCCACGACTTCGAACTCGGGATGGTCTTCCAGAATTCGCCGGACGCCCTGCCGCATGAGGGTGTGATCGTCAGCCAGGAGGATCCGCACCGGCATCAGACGGACACCTCGCACCGGGCGCGGCTAGGCATCCGGGGCGGCGCCAGCGGGATGCGGATGGCGATCCGGGCGCCCTGCGCCGGCGCGGCGTCGATCATCAAGGAACCTCCCGCGGCGGCGACCCGCTCGCGGATCCCGAGCAGGCCCAGCCCCGAAGTCCCCGAGGGCATGCGCTGCCGGTTCAGGGCGAAGCCGCGGCCGTTGTCTTCGACCTCCGCCACCAGCGAGTCAGTGAACTGGCGCACCGACACCCGGACCTTGGCGGCTCCGGAATGCTTCTCGCAGTTGTGCAGCGCCTCCTGCACGGTCCGGTACACGCAGGTCTTCACCGCGTCGGGAAGCTCGTCGGCGACGCTCTCCGAGACGAACTCGCCTCGGATGCCGCTGCGCCGCACAAAATCGTCGAGCTGAAACTGGAGCGCGGGCGCCAGTCCCAAATCGTCGAGCAGCGCGGGCCGCAGCAGAACCGAAATGTGGCGGACGGTCTCGACCGTTCGCTCCGCCATTTCGCCGGCGCGCTGGAGGCGTTCGCGCGCGGCAGCGGATTGCGCGGGCAGAATCTTCAGCGCCTGCGCGATCTCGATCTGCAGCAGGGCCAGCGATTGCCCGATCTCATCGTGGAGCTCGCGGGAAAGCCGGCGCCTGCCTTCCTCTTCGATCTCCAGCAGCCGCGCCGAAAGCTGCTGCAACTCGCGGCGGGCGCGCTCCACTTCGGCGTAATTGTTCTCGGACTGCCGTTCCAGGCTCTCCCAATGCCCGAAAGCGACGCGCGCCACGACGAAGGTGAGAACGGCCCCCAGGCCGGGCAGCAGACAGAGCAGGGAGAAGCCGCCCCGAGTGAGATAGGCCTCCAGCGCGGAAGCCGCGAGCAACACGATGACGGCGCCGCACCCGGCTCGCAGCACGGTCCGCTTACTGAACTTCCCCTCCACTCTGAGTAATCTTATACGCCGCGGGCGGCCCGGTCTTCAAGCGGCCCTCCGGCACAGTGCTATTGCGTACCGATTTTCCGCCGTACGATCTCCGCTGTATGGTTCCACCCGGATAAGGGGCCTATGCTGAAAACACTCCGCAGTCGCGATGTCCCCTAAATGGCGCAGGGGAATCGCGGCTTCGCAAGCAACAAGCACCGTAAAAAGGGCAGGCTCACGCCTGCCCTTTTCCCATCTTCAGCCGGTTCGCGGGCCGCTAAACTAGAGGTTCCAATGAGCGTGCTGGTGTTCTCCGCGATCGTGTACGGCATCTCCGCGCTGGCGGGTTTTCTCGGTTCGCTGACCGGGCTGGGAGGGGGGATCGTGGTCACGCCGGTGCTCACGCTGCTGCTGGGCGTGGACCTCCACTACGCCATGGGCGCGACGCTGGTGTCGGTGATCGCGACTTCGAGCGGCGCCGCGGCCGCTTACGTGAAGGAAGGCTTCACCAATATCCGCGCCGGCATGTTTCTGGAAATCGCAACGACGGTGGGAGCGGTCGTGGGCGCCCACCTGACCAAGATCGTTCCAACCTCGGCCCTGGCGGTGGCCCTGGGAGTAGTGTTTCTGTATACGGCCTGGCAATCGTTCCAAGGCCTCGGGGAGCGCCGCGCCGTGCGCCCGGACCCGCTGGCGGCGCGGCTGCGACTGAACAGCAGTTATCCCGAAGCGGAGAAAGAGGTCCGATACGAGGTCCAGCACGTGAAAGGCGGATTCAGCATCATGTTCGGCGCGGGGGTGCTGTCGGGCCTGCTGGGTATCGGATCGGGAGCGATGAAGGTGATCGCCATGGACCAGGTGATGGGAATGCCGTTCAAGGTCTCGACAACCACCAGCAACTTCATGATCGGGGTGACCGCGGCTGCCAGCGCCGGCATCTACCTGGCGCGCGGGTACATCGAGCCCGGCCTGGCGATGCCGGTAATGCTGGGTGTCCTGACCGGCTCCCTTCTCGGAGCGCGCCAGTTGAAGGGGGCCAAGACGCGCATCCTGCGAATGCTGTTTGCCGGCGTGGTCGGGGTGCTCGCGGCGGAAATGATCTACAACGGACTCACGGGAGGGCTGAAGTGACCGACCAGCGCCTGGAGACAATCATCGGCAACCTGCTCCGCTACGGCGTGGTCCTGGCGGGAGCGGTGGTGCTGGCCGGGGGCGTGTGGTACCTGGCGGCGAACGGATCGGCCCCGGTGAGCTACCGGCACTTCAGCGTCCAACCGCGCACGGTCCACTCGCTCGAGATCTTGCCGCACCCGCAGGCCGTGATTCTGTTGGGCCTGCTGCTCCTGATTGCCACGCCGGTGGCGCGCGTGGCTTTCTCGCTGCTGGGCTTCGCGCTGGAACGCGACGGCGTGTATGTAGCGCTGACCTCGCTGGTGCTGGCGGTGCTGCTGTACAGCATCGGCACGGCGTGGTGGTGAGCCGCGGTTCACTCCTGCCGTAAGGCGATCGACGGCGACACGCTGCCGGCGCGGCGTGACGGAATCCAGGCAGCCGCGGCTCCCGTCCCCACCAGCACCAGGACAACCGCCGCGAAGCAGGCGGGCTCCCACGGATCGACGCCCTCGGGCAGCAGGCCGGCTAACGGGCGCAGCGCCGCCACGGCCAGCGGAATGCCCGCGAAGGCTCCGCACGTCACGACCGCAAGCGCGTCGCCGAGCGCCGTCCAGACAATATCGCGGCGAGACGCTCCCAGCGCGGCGCGAATGCCGAAGTCGCGCGTGCGGCGGCTCACGGCGTAAGATACCGACGCGTACAATCCGACCAGCGTCAGCATAAGCCCGACGCCGCTCAACGCGCCCACAAAGGCGGCCGCGACGCGCATGGGGAACAGGGCTCCGGCAACGGCCTCCTCCATTGGCCGGACCTCGACCGCGGCTGCCGGGTCCACTTCGCGGAGGGCGGTCCGCAGCGGCTCGATCCACTGCGCCGCGTTCCCGGCGACCCGAACCAGCAGTTGCGCGTTGAAGGCGGGAACGAAGAACAGCGGGACGGGCCCTTCTCCGAGCGTGCGCATCCTGGCGTCCGCGGCGACTCCGACGATCTCCAGAAGGGCGGGGCTCTCGCGGCCCATGAGCAGGCGCGAGCCGACGGGGTCGGCGTCCCCGAAGAACTCCCGCGAGAGAGTCCGGTTCACGATTACCGGAAGGGGTTTGCGCCCGCGATCCGCGATCCGGAAATCACGGCCGCGCAGGATGGGTATGCCGAGCGTGGCGCAGTACCGCTCTCCGGCTCCTACGGCGTAAGCGTGACGGATGGCGGACTGCGGCTCGCCCTCGCGGCGCAGCTCCGCATCGGGAAGCTCTCCCATGAGCGGCAGGATTCCGGCGGACGTGACCGCTGCCACGCCGGGGACGGCAGCGACCCGCCGCACCGCGCGCTCGCGCAAATCCCAGGAGCGCTCGGGCGAGTATCCGACGGGAAGCGGATGCACGGCCGCGATCAGGGTGTGGGCGACGTCGAATCCCGGGCCGGCGCGCGCGAGATGGAAGAAGCTCCTGGTGAAGATCGCGCCGAGCGCGAGAAGCACCACGGACAAGACGACCTGCACCATCACAAAACCGCTGCGGAGGTTCCATCGCCGGATGGAGAACGACGGATCGCCTGGCTTCATCGCCAGGCCGAGATCCGGGTCGGAGGCGCCGAGCGCGGGAACGAGAGAGGATAGCAGGAGGGCCGCGGATGCGGACAGGAGCGCATACAGGAGCAGCCCGCCGTCGCTCTGGAAATGGAATTCGACAGGCACTCCGTAGGCCGTGGGCCAGCGCACCGTGCCGAGCCGGTTGCGCAGGATCGCATCCAGGCCGAGACCGGCCAAGGCGCCGCACGCCACGAGGGCCAGCGCTTCCGCGAGGAGGGGCCGGGCGATCTGAAGCCGGTTGGCGCCGAGGGCCTTGCGAATCGCCAGATCGCGCCGGCGATTCGACGCGCGCGCCAGGAGAAGCCCCGCGACGTTCGAGCAGGCAATCAGGGCGAGCATCGCGGAGACTCCGAAGAGCATCACGAAGAACAGAAAGAAGAGCCTCTCGCCGCCGGTCTTCGAGGCGTTGGCGGCGAGGCCGCTCATCGCCTCGAATCCGGAGATCCGGCGGGCCAGCTCTTTGCCCCCGAGCGTTTCGGCCGCGGCCACCAGCGCCTGGCTCGTCTGGCCGCGCGAGAAACCATCGCGCAGGCGGCCGAAGAGGCGGCAGCCGCAGTCCTGAGGATTGGCGCCGACGGGATCCACGAGATAGATTTCGGGCGATACTCCGCGGCCGTAGACGCTGCGATAGTCGCGCGGAAGAACGCCGAGGATAGTGTAGAGCTTGCCGTTCAATTGCAGCGGACCGCCGATGGAGCGCGGCTCGCCCGCCAGGCGCTTACGCCAGAAGCCGTAACTCACGACGGCGCTTTCGCGGCCTTCATCGGCCTGGGAATAGAGCCGCCCAGCGGATGCGCGGACGCCGAGCACGTCGAAGAAGTTCGCGCTGGTGGGGAAGGTCCAGACGAGCTCGCTGCGATTGCCCGACTGCCAGACGCGGTCGCCGAGGCCGCGGTGAAAGGCGAGGTCCTGGAACGCGCCGGCATCCCGCAGGCCGCGGTAGAGCGCGTACGAGGCATCGACGCCGTCCACGCGAGCGAGGCGATCGGGCCGGTGCGCGCTCACATCGTCGAGGATCAATTCGCGGACGACGCTGTAGACCGTGACGTTGGCGCCGATGCCGAGGGCGAGCGAAACGATGGCGACGGCAGCGAGGAGGGGGGATTTCAAAAGCCCGCGCACGGTGGGAATCGTCCTACTGCACGGGGTTGCGCAGCACTCCGATGCCTTCGATCTCCACTTCGACGACGTCGCCGGTCGAGAGCTTGCGCGTGCTGCCGGGAGTGCCGGTGTAGATGACGTCGCCGGGCAGCAGGGTGACCCAGCCGCTGACCCACTCGACGATGGCGGGGCAATCGAAGATGAGGTCGGAGGTGTACTGCTTCTGCACCACCTCGCCGTTGAGGCGCGTCTGGAGGAGCAGGTTGCCGTAATCGAGGCCGGTGGCGATGGCGGGTCCGAGGGGCGCGAAGGTGTCGCAGCCCTTGGCGCGCCACCACTGCAAGTCCTTGCCCTGGCCGTGCTGCCAGTTGCGCTCGCTGACGTCGTTGCCGCAAGTGACGCCGAAGATGGCGTCGCGGGCCTCGTTGCGGGAAACGTTGCGGGCCGGCTTGCCGACGACGATGACCAACTCGCCCTCGTAATGGAGGTCGGTGGCGTCGCGCGGGATCACGATGGGCCCTTCGGGATCCTGAAGGGCGGTCACCGGCTTGTAGAACATTTCGGGATGATGGGGCTGCGGGCGGTTGCCGAGATGGCTGCGGTAGTTCAGTCCGACCGCCATGATCTTGCCGGGGAGGCAGGGGTGCAGCAGCTTGACGGCAGAGAGCTGGTGAGTGACGCCGGTCCCGGTGTGGGCGCCGAAGAGATCGCCGCGGATCTCGCGGACGGTTTGGCCGTCGAGGATGCCTTGGGAGACGCGGGAGTCGGATGAGTATCGGATGTAGAGGGGCACGCAAGGCTATTTTAGCCCAGGGGGAGGGGAGGGCATTGGGGCGGCTGTACCGGCGATCCGCTTGTTGTTACCATCTGGCTTGAAGAGAGCGCAATTCTAGAGCTGATTATTTGAACCTAACGATTTTAACTGGCAACATGCCTGCCGCTGAGCCGAGCCAGATTAGCTGAACCGCGGCGACTCTGCCTTAGCTCACCTTCCAGGCACCTGGTGGCATCCCGATGACGCGGACGGTAATCCTTAGGTCGTTCATCATGCCAGCCCATTGCGATGCGTTTCGCACGTTAGAAACATCGCCAAATATGGCACTTACGAAGCGATCTACGGCATTGTTGGACCCTTTAAGTTGAGGCTCAACACCCTTAGTATGTAGCACGACATCACCGCACAGGATGCAGCCCTCACTGTCGTGAATAAGCGTGTTGCCGACGTGAAACTCTATGGCCGAGCGATTCGCGACCCCCTCAAGCTCCAACCTCCACTGGACTCTGCCCGCCATGCTGCCCGCACTGCTAATGTGGCCGCCGCGCAGGACAGCCGTATAGACGCCCTCACGTATGCAACTGGTGTGACGGAAGTTCGCGCCTTTGCTTTTGTCGGCATTCCACTTCGTGTTGCCGCGCCAGGGGTATTCGAGTGTTCGTCCGATCCTCTGTCCATTCACCAACAGGTCGCCGAGCACATATGTGGAGCCAAATTCCGTCCTGTGGACAACTACGTTCACACTGCTCACGGTCCTATTCCTTCAATTCCTTCAAGCACGGAGAGTATCACAGGCCCGGGGCGAGTTCAAGAGATATTACCGGGAGTTACCGGGGCCTTGCGGTCGGGGTCAGGGGCATAGCGGCTGCTGAAGCGACCATCCGCTCCACGGTGCTGTGGTTTGGTTTAAACCGAGTTTTTGGAAGCCCGATTATCTGAAGTGAGCAGGGGCTTAGTCGCATGGATCATGAGGAGTCCGACTCGTTTCATCCGGCCGGAATTTCACGGTCCTGGAACTCGAAGCGAAGTCCCGCAACCAAGTGCTGGTTGACGGACTTCTTCGAAGGGTCGTCCGGAACGACGTGGCGGGAAGTCGGTTGGCTGGCTGGCCGCACCGGCAGATAACGGTGAGCGTGAAGGAGCAATTCCCGGATTGGGGCTCCAACCCACGGGTTGTATGGGACTTTGCGCCTATTGAGTTGGCGGTTGAATGGGTGTACCATTGTCTGTCCAAACAATTCGGACTCTATTATCGTAATAGGCACGCTCTTCTCTGGGGCACGGGAGGAAGCGTTGGTGTGGTGGTGCCATACCTTTCAGGCTCACCACGGGGCCAGACAGAGTATTCCGCTGGATGAGGGCGTCGCGAGGTGCTGTGCCGCGACCGAGCAACAAGGTTACAAGAGCACTGTCTCAAGTGCCGCTTGATGGGACACCAAATGGAAAGGGACCGATGAACTTCCTAATCAGACCGTTTCGCTGCGTCGAGGTGAATCCCTCGAAAACGTCAGTGCATTGGTCGCATGCCCTGATCGCTTTCGCCGCTGTTGGCATCCTGATATCGGTGCGCTCACCTCTAATGGCGCAAGGCTTCGCGGTTAGCGGTACAATCCCGGTAGGTTCAGGGCCAAACCAGGTGGTAATGACGCCTGATGGAAGTAAGGTATACGTTTCGAACGGGGGAGACGACACAGTCAGCGTCATCGGGACCCTCAGTAATACCGTGATCGCAACCATTCCGGTGGGCAGTCAACCGGCTCAGCTTGCCGTATCGCCAGACGGCTCACGGGTGTATGTGGGCAACGAAGGCGGTGGTGTCTCGGTGATCAGTACCGCGACGAACTCGGTAATCGCCACCGTTGGGACTTCAGGATATCCCGTCCGCGATATTGCGATCACTGCCGATGGCAGCAAGGTTTACGTGGCCCTCGAGGGCGGCGGACTGGGCCGGATCCTCACCTCAACCAATTCCTTTTCGGTCATTTCCAGCGTCCTGTGTCCTGAAGGGGTGATTACTAGCGGCAGCCTTCTTTACGTCAACTATCAATGCGGGGGGCCAGGCGGGACCGGTGGCCACGACGCCGTGGGAGTATTCGACGTTGCGTCCGACAGCCTCCTGACCAGCATCACAGGACTACCCAATGTAGGTGCGAGCGTACCCAGAATATCGCCCAACGGTGCCCAACTCTGGGAAAACGGCAGCGACGCTTGTGAGAGCAATGGGTACGACCATGTCGGGTGTCCTGCTACCCCAGGAGTCCCGGAGGGAGTCATTAATGTTATCGACACGGGCAGTAACTCTCGGGTCCAGTCACTGGGGTTCTCGACAGCGGACAGCCCCGGCTCCATCTCTTTCTTCCCCAGTGGTTTATTCGTATTTGCCGGCGGCAGTACTCTGAAAATCATCGACACCGGCAGCTTCGCGACGGTCGGAGCGGTTCCAATTCCCGCGTCGGGCAGCGTTGTTTTTGCAGGGGACGGCATCCACGCTTATGCGCCGGTGCCTTCAACTAACTCAGTTGCCGTGCTGGCAGCTTTGACGCGAATCACGGTCAGCACAAATCCTCCCGGATTGAAGATCCTTCTTGATGGAAGCGAGTCGACGGCTCCGCAGAGCATTAGCTGGATCGCCGGCAGCAACCACACCGTTGGCGTAGCCTCTCCCCAGGCTGCGGGGACCGGCATCCAATACTCCTTCGCCAGTTGGAGCGACGGTGGCGCGCAGACGCACACGATCACCGTGCCCTCAGCGGCGACTAACTACACGGCCAATTTCAACCTTCAGTACCTGCTTACGGCGACAGTTCAGCCAGGCAATGCTGGATTTGTTACGTTCAATCCTTCTTCTCCGTATGGCTACTACAACAGTGGCTCTTCAGTGCAGTTGACGGCCACCGCGAATTCGGGTTTTTTTCAGTTCTCCAATTGGAGCGGGGACTTGTCCGGCAACGCCAATCCGCAGTCGCTCACGATGAACTCCCCCAAAAACGTCACCGCGAATTTCACAGCTGCTACTTGCATGTACGGGCTATCTCCCGGCAGTGCTTCCTTCGGAAAAGCAGCATCCACCGGGAACACCGTGACGGTAACGCTCTCCGGCAGTTGCAGCACCCTGAACGCAACCAGCCCGGTGAATTGGGTGGTGATCACCGGCCTAAGCGGCAACTCAGGCACGAGTATAGTGACCTACAACGTGCTGGCCAACCCCAGCAGCGCCTCGCGCTCGGCAATGCTGACAATTGGCGGCCAGCCATTATTCCCCATTACCCAGGCGGGACAGGGGTGCCTGTTCGGTCTTACGCCCTCCGGCGCGTCGATGGGCGTGAACGGGGGCAACGGCAGCTTCAACGTGACCCTCAGCGGCGCCGATTGTGCGTGGAGCGTGACGGGCAATCCAACGTGGGTGACGAACATCGTGGGCGGCGGCACGGGCAACGGCTCGGTTAGCTATTCCGTCCTGGGCAACCAGGCGTCCAACGTATCGCGCAACGGGACGATCGCGTTGAGTACTTCGAGCACGCAGGCCAGCTTCGCGATCACCGAGGCAGGAGAGAATTGCAGCTACTCGCTGCAACAGGCCAGCCAGGCGTTTGCATCCGCCGGAGGAAGCGGCACTGCGACAGTGGCGGCACCCGGAGGATGCGCGTGGACCGCCAGCAACGCCAATGCGCCTTGGGTGACGATTACCGCCGGCGGCACGGGGTCGGGCAACGGAACCGTGAGCTTCACCGTGCCTCCGAATAGTTCGACCGCGTCCCTGACGGGGGCGCTGACCATCGCCGGCCAGCCGTACAACGTGACCCAAGCGGCGGGAGCGAGTGCGAGTTGTACGGCGCTGACCGCGACGTTCCCCCAGGCGGCGCTGGAAGGGCGGACCGAACTGCTGGGCGACCTGGTGTTGACTTGCACCGGCTTGAGCAGCGCCGTGACCGCCGACATCGCGCTGACCCTGAACACCAACGTGACTAACACGCTGAGTGGTACCGACACGCTGGACGCTCTGCTGGTGAACGGCAACACGACGCAGAACGGGCAAATCGACGGCTACAACGTCGTCCGCTGGACGGGCGTGACGATGGGGCCCGACACGGCCACGCTGCGGATCACAAATGTGCGCGCCGATGCGAGCCTGCTGGGGACCGCGGGGAATCTCCAGCCTGCGGCGGTGACCGGGCAAGTTAGCGTGAACACTGGGTCGGCGCTGCCGGTAAGCTATACAGGGCAGTCCGCGGGATGCGGAGCACCGGTGACCAACGCGGAGATCATGGCGTGCGCCGGTCCGACGCTGGTGTTCCAGAAGGGACAGGCGGCGCCGGCCACCGGTGGAGGGCAAACCAGCCCGCTGGTGTATCAGGAGGCCACGGCGGCTGCGTTCCAATCGGGTGCGACCGCGACGCGGTTCCGTTTGGTGTTGAGCAAAGTGCCGGGGACGGTGCAGGTGTATGCGCCGGTGTACCCCAACGAAGGGACGTCGTTTGCGCAGTTGTACTCGGCCGACCCCAACGGGTTGGGAGGAACGCCGGTGGTGGGGAGTCCGCTGGCGGGCGGGACGTATCAGCAGTTGACGGTGAGCGGTGGGAGTGCCACGGCGACTTGGGTGGTGCTGTCGGCGAACGCGAGCCAGATCGAGAAATGGACGTTTCCGCTGCTGGTGACCAACGCCAGCAACAGCGATCTGAACACCATCCAGATTGGCGCGACTTTGGGACCGGTGAGCGATGTGAGCGTGGCGAGCGCCACGGCGCCGGTGCCGCGGTACCGGGACTTTTCGGTGCCGCAGAAGCTGGTGAATTTGCGGATCAGCATCGTGACTGCGGCGGGCCCCGCCGGATCGGCGGCGGCGGCGTTGCTGGCGGGAAGCGCGAAGGTGCTGCCACGAGACACGAAGTCCACAGTCATCTCCACGATTACGCTAACGAACGACACCTCCGACCCTACGCAGACGGCGACAAACGTGAAGGTGAAGGGCGACTCCAGCGGGGCGGTAATTGTGGGCTGCACGCTGGGACCCGGGACAACGGGGCTGCCGTGCACGGACGGCGATGAAAACGATTATCAGAGTCTGGGGGCCGGGCAGAGCCAGACGTTTACATTCACGGAGCAGTACGATCCGGGCACGACGAGCAGGGTGGACACCAGCGTGAACGCACGCGCCGACCAGGGGAATGCGGATTTGAGCGCGGCCACGGCCGCCAGCAGTTTCGCCTCGTGCACCGCACCATCCTGCGTTTCCATAACTGTGAATACAGTCCCTGCCGGGATCAAGGTCACACAAGATGGCGACGCCGGGTATCCGTCTCCTACGGCGTACACCTGGACGCCCGGTACCCCACACACGCTTTCGGTTCCTCAGCAAGGGATCCCCGTTGCCGATAATCGAACAACATATGTCCTTCTTAACTGGGAAGATAACACTACATCGCCGACCCGGACCATCCCGTCGGCTCCTTCGACGCCCACGACCTACACGGCGACTTATAAAGTATCCCAATACCTGCTGCAGTATGTCGCGATAGGAGGGGGAACGGTCACGGGGCCGCAGGCGGGCACTTATGTTAATGCCGGGACATCCGTAACACTTAACGCTGTACCGACGAACGCTAACTTCAGTTTTTCCAAGTGGACAGACGACCTCAACGGAAACGGCAATACGCTCGGCACTGCTACAACTCTGACGTTCCCTATGGATTCGCCTAAGGATGTCACTGCGGTCTTCGTGCAGGGCGGCACGCCAGTGGCTACGATGAACTCCCCGCCGCCGGGCTCGATACTCACCGGCACGGGCGTGACGTTCTCCTGGAATCCCGGGACGAATGCGGCCAGGTATTGGCTGGACGTGGGCAACGGACCGCTCACGGGGGAATACACCACCGGAGCGCTCAGCGCCGCCTCCAAGACGGTCAGCGGGCTGCCTTGCGATGGCCGGACGCTGTACGTTTCACTGTATACGATGTTCAACGGCGCTAGCGATTACACCAGGCCGCCGCAGCAGTACACGTATACGGCGGCCACAGGTTGCCCGCCAGTGGCTACCATGAGTTCTCCGACGCCGGGCACGACACTCACCGGCACGGGCGTGACGTTCTCCTGGAATCCCGGGACGAATGCGGCCAGGTATTGGCTGGACGTGGGCAACGGACCGCTCACGGGGGAATACACCACCGGAGCAGTGACCACGACCTCCAAGACGGTCAGCGGGCTGCCTTGCGATGGCCGGACGCTCTACGTCTCGTTGTACACAATGTTCAACGGCGCGGCCGATTACACCAGGCCGCCCCAGTTCTACACGTATGCGGCGTCCTCTGGTTGCCCGACGGTGGCTACGATGAGTTTCCCGACGCCGGGCACGACACTCTCCGGCACGAGCGTGACGTTCTCCTGGAACGCGGGGACGAATGCGGCCGGGTATTGGCTGGACGTGGGCAACGCATCGCTCCCGGGGGCGTACACCACCGGAGCGCTCACCACGACCTCTAAATCCGTGTACGGGCTGCCCTGCGACGGCCGGACGCTGTACGTCTCGCTGTATACGATGTTCAACGGCGCGGCCGACTACACCAGGCCGCCGCAGCACTACACGTACACGGCGTCCAGTGGTTGCCCGAACGTGGCTACGATGAGTTCCCCGCCGCCGGGGACGACACTCACCGGCACGAGCGTGACGTTCTCCTGGAACGCGGGGACGAATACGGCCGGGTATTGGCTGGACGTGGGCAACGGACCACTCACCGGGGAGTACACCAGCGGAGCGCTCAGCGCCACCTCCAAAACCGTTAGCGGGCTGCCTTGCGACGGCCGGACGCTGTATGTCTCGCTGTACACGATGTTCAACGGCGCTGCCGATTACACCCGGCCGCCGCAGCAGTACACGTACACGGCGTGCAGGGGTGGCGGCTGAACTGCACGTGCAATACAGCCTTGGTGTACGAGAATCGAGCCCTGGGGATTGGCCGAAGCCGACGCTAACGGGCAATGCCGGATAGGTGCGAATCGCCTCAGGCTGCCGATGACGCGCGTGTGTGGCGCAGCGCGAGGGCGAGGGCTTTGCCAATTCGGGGGGACTTGAGCTACAGTTGCAAGTGCCATGGCACGCAGCAGTTCCCTTGCGTCGGTGCACATCGACGTGGCCGAAGAGGCGGAGGAAGCGCCGCTCGCCGAACCGGACGGCCCGTTCCGCATTCTGGTAGCGGGCAACTTCAGCGGCGAGGTGAGCCGCATCCGCAAACCAGTGGCGGTGGACCGCGACAATTTCGACGAGGTGCTGGCTCTCTTCGCCCCCGAGCTGTCGCTCGAGTTCGCGGGAACCCGGCTGCCGATCCGCTTCAACGAACTGGACGACTTCCACCCGGACCGGTTGTTTCAGCGGCTGCCGCCGTTCCTGACGCTGCGCGAACTGCGCGAGCGCGTCGCCAACGGCCAGGTGCTACCGGCCGCGACTCAGCCGCCCGACGTCTCGGGCGCGGACCTGCTTCGCTCCATGATGGGCGAAGGGCCGGAGACGGCCAAGCCCGCACCGGCGCGGAGCGACTGGGACCGCATGCTACACGACATGGTGGCGCCTTACGCGGAACCCAAGCCCGACCCTCGCCGGCCGGACTACCTGGCGCAGACCGATGCCGCCATCACGGGCGAAATGCGCGGCGTGCTTCACCACCGCGATTTTCAGGATCTGGAAGCAGCCTGGCGCGGGCTGTTCTTCCTGATCCGGCGGCTCCCTACCGGCGAGGATCTCAAGGTCTACGTGTGGGACATGCCGCAGGCGGAGCTGATCAGCGCCGAAGGGCTGGCGCTATTCCGCCGCATCGCGGTGGACGAAACGGTGGGGACGGCGGGTGCGGCGCGCTGGACGGTGATCGCGGGGCTCTACCACTTCGCTCCCCGCAGCCAGATTCTTCGCTCCGGCGGGGTAGTGCCGCAGGAGACCGCCCTGGCACAGATCGCGGCAATCGCGCGCGCGGCGGGCGCGCCGTTCCTTTCGGGCGTGGCTCCGGACGTGGTGGGGCTGACGCGCGTCTTCGACACGCTTCGCCACTCGGCCGATGCGCGGTGGATCGGGCTGGCCATGCCGCGCTTTCTGCTGCGGCTGCCCTACGGGGCGAGGACCGATGCCACGGAAGAATTCGATTTCGAAGAGATGCCCTCGCCGCCCGAGCACGAGCGCTACCTGTGGGGCCATCCCGCGGTGGCGTGCGCGTACCTGCTGGGCGAAGCGTTTTCCCGCTACGGCTGGAGGATGCGGCCGGGCATCATGAGCCAGATCGACGGCCTGCCGGCCCACGTCTACAAAGAAGGCGGCGAATCGAAGCTCAAGCCGTGCGCCGAAGTGCTGCTCACCGAAGCGGCGGTGGAGATGCTGCTGGAACGGGGCTTCATGCCTTTGGTTTCCTACAAGGACAGCGACCGCGTGAGGGTGGCGCGCTTTCAATCGATAGCCGATCCGGCCGCGCCGCTCGCGGGGCAATGGGGGTAGTGGAGGAATCATGGAACAACACGTGAAGATGGTCGGCATCCTGCACATCGTTCTGGGATCTCTGGGAGTGCTCGGCGCCTTGGTGGTGCTGATGATCTTCGGCGGCCTGGCGGGACTCGCGGGCGTTTCGGACCATGAAGGCCTTGGGGCTACGGCAGTGCCGATCCTGGGGGCAATCGGATTGTTTTGCTGCGGCGTGGTTCTGATCCTCTCGCTGCCGGGACTAATCGGCGGCATCGGGCTGGTGAAAATGGCGCCGTGGTCGCGCATGTTCATGATCGTGATCTCGGCGCTGGACCTGATCCACATTCCGTTAGGCACGGCGCTCGGGATCTACGGGCTGTGGGCGCTGACGAAACCGGAGACCGCGGCGCTGTTCGAACGGCGGCGGTATCAGCCGGGTTATTGAAGCGGGGCGACGATCAGGGGCTGCGACGTCGGCTGGTCGGCGCCGCCTTCGTTCTCCAGGGTCACGGCCACCGCGGCCAGGGCGGCGACATCCACTGCGCCGCGCCGGATGTGGAGGGCGGTGCCGCCGGTTTGAGACTGGAACTCTCCCGCGCGCTCCGGCTTCGGGTTGCCTTTCCGGAACACCCACATCTCGTAGGTCTTGCCTGGCGCCGTGGGCGGGAGGTTGGACGCGATCAGCATCATGCCCTGGGTCGGGTTGACGAAGACTTTGCCCTTGGGCGGCTGCTGTTGGCCGGCGCCGAACGAGGTAACGGTGGTGTCGGGACCGCTGAGGATGGCGAAGGCTTCATTCAGATGGGTCAGCTCGATATCCTGCTGGCGCAGCCGGTCGCGCAACTGGTTGGCCTGTTCGGCGATACCCCGCTCTCGTCCGCCGAAATACACGGCGGCGAATAACGACAGCGCCGCCACCATGGCCAGCCACGGCGCCCATCCGAAGGCGCGCTCTTCGACGCCCACCGACGCCAGGATGCGGCGCCGCAGCTTCGGCGAGGGTTCAACCAACGGAGCCGTGCCGCCCACCATCGCGGTGATCGCCCGCGCCCGTTTCATCTCGGCCATACAAACCTCGCATCCGCGAAGCAGGTGCTCCCGGATCTCGCCGCCCTCCGGCTCGGCGGCCACGCCCATCGCGTAGAGCTCGTAGTGATCGCGCAATTCTTCGCAAGTCATGCCGGCACCGCCGTCCCGAGCTCGTCGCGCAGGTTTTTCAACGCCGCGCGCACCCAGGTCTTGACCGTTCCCAGCGGCTGCCCCATGCGTTCCGCCATTTCGGTTTGCGACAATCCCTCGAAGTACGCCAGTTCGATCACCTGGCGCTGATTGGGCGAGAGTTTCTCCACCGCCCTTTTCACTTTTCGGGCCTTGTCCGAGTTGAGAATGTCC
Organism: Bryobacteraceae bacterium; assembly: GCA_035638575.1. Classification (GTDB taxonomy): domain Bacteria; phylum Acidobacteriota; class Terriglobia; order Bryobacterales; family Bryobacteraceae; genus DASQZT01. Next base: position 3,297 of record DASQZT010000011.1, on the reverse strand, counting down.
TGTTCCATGTCGGTATAGAGCGCGGGATGATCCGTTTCCTCAAACTCCACGGCATTGCGCTCGCGGCCGCCGGCGGAGCGCAGGTAGTCGATGGCGCGGTTGCGCGCCACCGCCAGCAGCCAGGGCGCGATGGATCCTTTGTGGGCGTCAAAGCCCTGAACGCGGTTCCAGACGCGCAGAAACGTTTCCTGCACGAGGTCTTCGGCGATGCCCGTATCGCGCACCACTCGCAAGATGAGGGAGTACACCAGGCGTCCGTAGCGGTCGTAGAGGTCGGCCAGCGCCTGCGGCTCACGCCGCTGAAGGCGCTCGACGAGCTGCGGATCGCTTTGGACGGCGTGGATGGCGAGCCATAGAGGCAACAGCGTAATCATCGGTTCGATTCCCCCGAGCCCAAACCGCGGGCGCGTCTATTGTACATACGAGAGGATGCGCCGATCAAGATTCAGCTCGCGAGGGATTCTCTTCGGCGAAAGCGCGCGCGCTGCAACTCGAAAGAAGCCGAAACGTGCCGCACCGTGCATTTTTTTCTTGACTTTCAGCGCGAACAACCTTATATATGAATCACATTGCGATTTTCCAAATCGCAAAATTTGATGTTTAGGGAGAATCAATCGATGAAGAGCGCAACAAAGAAAGCTGCCCCGAAGAAAAAGGCCCCTGCGAAGAAAAAGAAGTAAGCAGGCGCGCCCCGAGTAAGGGTAAACCAAACAGTTCACTTCGAGGCCCCGATTTTCGGGGCCTTTTTAATTTTCTGGCTGGTCTCTCCGGTTCACGGTTCCCCTCCCCCCTCTACTGCATTTGGTAAACAACCGCTCCCTAACGGTCGAGCTTCTGCGAAGTGGCTCAGAAACAGGAGCAGGACGATGAAGGTCTCTCCCATCCCGAACAGCAGGGTCTTGAGCTGCATGCGCCGCTTCAACTCGTCCGCGGCGCCGGGCGGACCTAGCGCGGCGGCAAACTGGTCGGGCTCTCCAGCGGTGAGCAGGAGACGTGCCAGCGTCTCGAATCGCTCGGTACGGAGACCGTGCGCGGCGGCGCATTCCTGGAGCGCCGTGAAGTTCACGTGCGCGGTGATGTCCCGCTCGCCGGGCTGCTCGAGGACATCCTCGCGCGCGGTGTGCCGGCGGTAACCCATCAGGGTCCCCGCGGGAAAGCGGACGGCTTCTTCGCGCGTGAAACCGTAATCGATGGCCAACACGTATCCGGATTCGAGCGAACGCGCGATCCGCTCCATCCAACGCAGGGCTTCGAGATTCGCCTCGTAGATGCGTCCTTCCTCGGGGGGCGGGAAGTAGCGGCGGAGGTACTGCTCCACCTCGGGCCGGCACACGCCGCCGGTCTCCCACGCGAAGCGGCCGTCGCGCAGGGTGACGAGCCGCTCGCGGAACGTGCCGCGCTCGTAGACGGCCGCTTCAACGGGCAGAGCGTCGAAGAATTCGTTGGAGAACACTACACCGCAAAAATGTTCGGGGAGCGCGCCCGAATCGACATCCACCGGGACGTAGGGCCACTCGGAAAACGCTTCGGCCATTTCGCCGCGGCCGGGGCCGAGCTCCACTACCGTGAAATCCTTCGGCCGGCCCATCTGCTCGCAAAGCTGGCGGACGCGCGCGGCCACGAGGATTCCGAAGACGGGCTGAAGCTGCCCGGCGGTGAAGAAGTCGCCCGACTTGCCGAAGGGATCGCGCGGACGCCGGTAGTAGCCGTGATCGGGATGGTAGAGCGCGGCATCCATGAAGCGCCGGAACGAAACCGGTCCGTCGCGGCGGATCTCGGCGGCCAGCAGCGCTCCCGCGGGTGTCATGCGCGCGCGTCCCGGTTCTGCGGGGTGCGAATGAACATCTCCACCAGGTAGTCGTGCATGCAATCGTACAGATAGCGCTGAAAGGTCCAGGGGAACTGCGAGTGCTCGATATCGCGGGGGTGGAGGGGAGCGTAGTAGGTGTGGAGGCCGTGGCCGGGGTCCTTGAGCTCGATGACCAGCTCGATGGCGCCGTTGCGCTCGCGGGCCGAAAAGCGGAGGAGTGCGTGATCGTAGCGGGCGATTTCGAGCTGCACTTTTTCCAGAGGCGTCACGGACTTATGCTAGCGTGAAAACCGAGGCGCGGTGCGGACCGCTCCCTTTGTTCGCGGCTCGGCAAGGGAACGCGATAAGGGGCGGACGCGGGGGATCGGACGTGGCGCGTCGGCGAGGATGTCACTCTTCGCGGAGGGCGGAGACTGGATCGATCCGGGTAGCGCGGCGCGACGGGAGGTAGCAGGCGAGCAGCGTCAGACCGGCCAGCAGGGCCCGCAGCTCCTGCACGGGTTCGCGGCGTATTGGCGGATGATCTATCCGGGAAGCGCGTTGATCCGGCGCATGTGGCTGCGCGCCATCAAGCGGCGGGCGGAGGGCGGTATCGGAGGCGGCAGGGACTTGTGATAGCGTGAAAACAAACGATGGGGCTGCCGGAGATCATACGGGTGAAGCTCAGCTCGGAAACCGCCGAGTCGATTTCGCTGACTCCGGTGGTGGTGCAGGAACTCGCGGTTCGGGACCTGGTGGAGCACATGCTCGGGGTCACGGGGAAGGATGAGCCGCGCATCCGCGAGATCCTGTTGCGCGGCACGATGGTCAGCGGCGCTTCGCGCTTCCGGTGGTCCGGATGGAAGGCGGAACCGGAGGCGGTCCAGCAACTGCTGGCCACGTTCCCCGATCCGGATCCATCGCGGCCCTTCGCGGCGGAGCGGTGCGTGCGCGCGATCCTGCGCGGCGGGCGGCAGGCGATCGACATCCCGAAAGAAGCGGCTTCCCACAAAGGACTGTTCCGGCGCGAAACGTTTTGGGACGTGCTGATGGGAGTGATTACGGGGCCGGCATACGCGGGATACTCGTACCGCGACCGCGCCGACCGCTACGTACGCGAATTCACGCCGGCGGAAAGCGGACGCGTGAGGGCGGGGGCGGACGGGGTGCGGTACAGCACGCTGCGCGACCAGATCCGCACGGTGGCGTTCGCGCAGGCCGAGCTGTACGTGACCCGGAGGTAGGACGTAGGAGCCGGCAAGAGACGCCTTGCGTCGAGACGACTGGGCATGCGCCGCGGCGCGCAGCGGACGATGAAAAAGAAGAGCGTCCCGAAGAGTCGGGATCCGGTACCTTCGGGAACGTCTCGACGGCGCGAACAGGCGGGTTGACAACCCGCCGCAGGATACCATCCTGTCGCCATGAGCCTGGGGCTCACCAAAAGTGATGAAAACCCAAGCGGCTGGCGGGTTGAATCCTGGTTGCATCTAATTAAGTAGCGCACGTCC
>DASQZT010000010.1:0-9929 GCA_035638575.1 Bryobacteraceae bacterium | reverse complement strand
ACCGCAGCCGGACCAGATACTCCCGACACGCAGCGTCTGTAGAGAAACGGGCCTCGAATTCCGCCAGATTTCGCGGATAATCCTCCATGGAACGCCATACTACATCTTGGGGTCACCTGAGTCAAGTAAATACCCCATTTTACAGATTCCAAAGGCCACAACAGCTTTTGAATCCCACCCTCACCACCTCTTACGCGGATTACTCGCCACAAGTCGGCTTGCGTTCAGCGGTGAGACCTCACTCGACCCGCCGGCTGCTCCCCAAGACGTTGGCTGGCAATCTGAGCGTACATGGCATCCGGCGCCAAATCGATCTCACCCGGCCACGCGACCGCGCCATAGTCAACAAAGACCTGCTCGAAGAACTGCACATCCCGTAGCGGCGCGAGTGTACCGGTTAGTTCTTCTTGCCTCAATCTCACATGCCCGGTCATGCCGTCTTTAAATCGGACGAACAGGCAGTAGTCCGGCTCAGGTCTCACCTCAACTACGTCCCAGTACATTTGACAGTACTCCAATCACGCCAGCGGCTCGATCTTCGCTGGGGGCGCGTTCTCGCGGCAGAGCCGCCAGTCTTCCAACAATTCCTCTCTATGCATCATCGCCCATTCCTGGACCAGGTTCAAAGCCCGGCGCGGTAGTTCGCCCTCAAGGACCGCCAGGGTGCCGATCTCAATTGTGGCTTCGAACTCACCGTACCGGGCGTGAAAGTGCGGCGGCGCGTGATCCTGGAAGAACATTCGGATCAAGATCCCATAGAACCTGCTGATCGTGGGCATTCCGTGGCCGTCCAGCCCCTCACTTCACGACGATATTTACAAGTTTGTCGGGCACGCTGATCACTTTCACGATCTGCTTGCCCGCCAGGAACGGCTGCGCCTTTTCGGCGGCAAGGGCCCGCCGTTCCAGCTCCTCTTTCCCGGTGCCGAAGGGGACATAAATTCGGTCGCGAAGCTTGCCGTTCACCTGCACCACGATCTCGGCTTCTTCGGCTTTGGCCAGCTCGGGGTCGAACGACGGCCAGCACTGGCGGAACACCGGGCCGTCCTTGCCCAGCTCTTCCCAGATCTCCTGCGAGAGGTACGGCGCAAACGGCGCCAGCATCAGCGCCAGCTTCTCCAGCGCTTCCGCCGTCACGGCGGCCGAGATGTTCTCTTCCTCCGCGTAAAGCACGTTCACCAGCTCCATCACCGAGGCGATGCAGGTGTTGAAATGCCACCGCGTCTCGAAATCGTCCGTGATCTTCTGGATGGTCTGGTGGAGCTTGCGCAGGACTTTGCGGTCGCTCGATCCGGGCGCGCCGCCCGCCCGCCCTGCGTTCCGGGTGGCGAAGCGGTACACGCGGCCCAGGAAACGGTAAATGCCCTCGGCGCCCTCCTGCCGCCAGTCCACTTCTTTTTCGGGTGGCGCGGCGAACAGCACGAACATGCGGGCAGTGTCCGTGCCGAACTTCTCGGCCAGCACGTCCGCGCTCACCACGTTGCCTTTGGACTTCGACATCTTGGCGCCTTCGGCGATCACCATGCCCTGGGTGAAGAGGCGCCGCGCGGGCTCGCTGTTCCGGATCAGCCCGATATCGCGCATCATCTTGGTGAAGAACCGCGAGTAGATCAGGTGCAGGATGGCGTGCTCCACGCCGCCGATGTACTGGTCGATCTCGAACCAGTACGCGATCGCGGCGGGGTCGAACGGCATCTTGTCGTTGTGCGGATCGCAGTAGCGGTAGAAATACCAGGAGCTGTCGATGAACGTGTCCATGGTATCGGTCTCGCGCCTCGCCGCGCGGCCGCACTTCGGACATGGCACGTTGACGAACTCCAGCACGTTCTCGAGCGGCGACCGGCCCGCCCCGGTGATGGCGATGCGCTCGGGCAGAATCACCGGCAACTGGTCCTCGGGCACCGGGACCACGCCGCAATCCGGGCAGTGAATCACGGGGATCGGCGTGCCCCAGTAGCGCTGGCGCGAGATGCCCCAGTCCTTGATGCGGAACGTCACGGCGTTTTTGCCGAAGCCTCTCTCATCGGCGAAAGCAGCCATCCGGCGGCGGGCCTCTTCACTGGGGAGGCCCGACCATTCCCCGGAATTCTCCACCACACCGTCGTCGCAGAAGGCCCCTTGCATGCCCGGCTCGGCCGCCAGTTCGCCCTCCACCGGGCGGATCACGGGGAGCACCGCGATCCCGTACTTGCGGCAGAATTCGAAGTCGCGCTCGTCGTGCGCCGGGACGGCCATGATCGCGCCGGTGCCGTATCCCATCAGCACGAAGTTGCCGATCCACAGGGGCACCTGGTCGCCGCTGTAGGGGTTGACCGCGTAGTGGCCGGTGAAGAAGCCTTCCTTTTCGACATCGCCGGGGTCGCGGCCGGCGCGCGCGTCCACCATCGCCTTGGCGCGCGCCTTGGCGTCCGCGTCGAGCACGGTTTCGTTGAGCGGATGCTCGGGCGCGAGGATCACGCAGGTGGCGCCGAAGATGGTATCGACGCGGGTGGTGAACACGCGGATCGGCGCTCCGGTTTCGGCCAGCCGGAAATCGACCTCCGCGCCTTCCGAGCGGCCGATCCAGTTGCGCTGCATGGTCAGCACGCGCTCCGGCCAGCCGCCTTCCAATTGCGCCATATCGTCCAGCAACTGGTCGGCGTAATCGGTGATCTTGAGGAACCACTGCTCCAGGGCGCGCTGCTCCACGGGCGTATCTTCGTGGCGCCAGCAGCAGCCTTCCACCACCTGCTCGTTGGCCAGCACGGTGGCGCACTGCGGGCACCAGTTGACCAGCGCTTTCTTGCGGTACGCCAGGCCGCGCTCCAGCATTTTGAGGAAGAACCACTGGTTCCAGCGGTAGTATTCGGGCTCGCAGGTGGAGACTTCGCGGTCCCAGTCGTAGCTGAACCCGAAGCGCCGGTGGGTCTTCTTCATGGCCGCGATGTTGTGCCGGGTCCACTCGCGCGGCGGCGTCTGGTTGGCGATGGCGGCGTTTTCCGCGGGCAGTCCGAAGGCGTCCCAGCCCATGGGATGCAGCACGTTGTATCCGCGCATCCACTTGTAGCGGGCCAGCGCGTCACCGATCGAATAGTTGCGGATATGGCCGATGTGCAGCGTGCCGCTGGGGTACGGCAGCATCTCCAGCACGTAGAACTTGGGCTTGGCGGAATGCTCCTCGGCTCGGTAGAAGCCGGCATCCTGCCAGCGCTCGTGCCATTTCAATTCGATCTGGTTATGGTCGTAGGGCTTTTCGGGCATTTGCGGGTGAGCTTTCATCGTAACAATTTCGTGAATCCCAGGCCGGTCAGCACGATGCCCAGGTCGCGCGAATCGGGCGGCGCGTGGAACGTTCGGTCGATATCGATTTCGACCGTGGCCGAAGGACCTGCCGGCCGCGCGGGCGGCGTTTCAAGCTCATATGCGCCGGGAGCGGCATAGGTCTGCGATGCGATCTCGCGGCCATCCAGCAGCACCGTGACCTTGCGCGCGGGCGCGTTGTCCGGAATCCGGAACACCGCGCGGAGCGGCGCCGCTTCGGCCGGGCTCTTCAGCGCGACGACGCCGCTGCGCGACATCCAGCGGAAGCTGTTGTCCTCCAGATCGTAGATGCCGCTGACGATCTGCTCGCGGGCTTCCGGCGCACTCATGAGCAGGTATTCCAGGGCGGGATGCCGCTCCACCACTTCCATCACGCGCACCCGGTCGATCGGCCCGCTCGAAACGCCGAAGGGCCACACACCCCTGGAGATGGTGGAGTATCCCGAGTGCGTTTCGAGGCCAATGATGCGCAGCGGAATCGCCGGCCGGATCCCCAGGGTCTTGAGGACGGTGGTGGGCCCGTTGACCGTCACGGCCGATCCCAGCTCGCTCGAAACCACGATGTCGCCCGGCCGCAGCCGCTCGGTCTTGGTCAGCGGCAGGCCGTGATCGCGCTCGAAGTAGAAGCGCAGGCCCCATTCGCCATCCACCCAGACACGGTGGCCGGCGGTCAAAGGGCGCACATCGTTCGCCAGCCGCCGGTAGCCGTCCCAATGCTGGTAGTTGACGGCGGCGAGCGAGAGCCCCAGCGCCATCTGCGCGGCGAACCCGATGGCCAGCCATTTCGATCGGAGCCGCGAGGCCAGCAGCGCCAGGGGAGCCGCCATCGGCAGCAGGTAGCGCGCGGAGCCCGCGAAAAAGACCACCAGTCCGCAGGCGAAGAACAGCGCGATCCAGGAGAGCAGGAACAACGTGTCGGGGTCTTTGCGCCTGCGCCAGGCCAGGATCAGCGCGCCGGGCACCAGGGCGGGGAACACCAGGAACCAGGCGTGAATGAAGAGCGCGGCCCGCGCCTGGGGATTGAAGAAGTGGAACTGCGGCAAGTACGCCGCGAGCTGCCCGGCGGGCAGCGTGCCGGTGGAGAGGCGCTCGAACAACTGCCAGGCGGCGAAGGTGATGGGCGCGGCCAGGGTGGCGAACCAGGCGGTGAGGTCGCGGCGGTGGTACAGCCACACGTACACCGCCAGGATGGGCGTCAGGAAGACGGCTTGGTAGGCGGTCATCTCGGCCAGCGCCATGGCGGCACACGCCAGGGGCCGGTGCCGCTCGAAGAGCGCGGTGGCGGCCATCCAGAAGGCCAGAAACGGGAGGTCCGCTTCGAGCGAGTTGCCGTTCACCAGGAACACCGGCACGGCAACGAATAGCAGCGTCGCCCAGACCGGCTGCGGCGAAAACCGCTTGGCCAGCGACCACATGGCCCACACGGCAATCAGCGAGAACACCGTGTAAGCGGCGTGAAAGGGAACCTCTTTCACGTCGCCCCAGACCGCGATCAGCCCGGCCAGCACCCAGGCGTTCAGCGGCGGATGGGAATGGCCGCGGAGGTCCACCGGGCGGCCCATGAAGACGTAAGGCGTGTGGTTGGGGTGGAGCGGCTCGATGAGGGCGTGCGCCGCTTCGGTCAGATAAATATGGTCGTCGCCGAGGATGGCCTGGTTCAGAAACGGGAGGCGAATGGCCAGCACCAACCCCATGACCAGCAGCAGTTGGCGGTTCCCTACGCGGGCTTCCATCGCAACACCGGCTTGCGCGCGGCGGTCACTTCATCCACGCGGCTGGTCCTGGTGCCGTGGGGTGCGGTCTTGATGATCTGCGGATCGGCCTCCGCCTCGCGGGCGATGGAGATCATGGCTTCGATGAACTGGTCGAGCTCGCGCTTGCCCTCGGTCTCGGTGGGCTCGATCATCAGCGCGCCGTGCACGATCAGCGGGAAGCTCACTGTATAAGGATGGAAGCCGTAATCGATGAGGCGCTTGGCGATGTCGCCGGTGCGGATGCCGAGCTTCGCCTGGCGGTCGTCGCTGAACACCACTTCGTGCATGTTGGGCGAGGCGTACGGCAGGTCGAAGTACGGCTCCAGCTGCTTGCGGATGTAGACGGCGTTGAGGACGGCATCCACCGTGGCGTTGCGCAGTCCGGGTCCGCCGTGCGCCAGGATGTAGGCGAGCGCCCGCACCAGCACGCCGAAGTTGCCGTAGAAGGCCTTGACGCGGCCGATGGAATGCTTTCGCTTGTAGTCGAACGCCCACTTCTTGCCGCGGCGTTTCAATCGCGGGGCGGGAAGGAACGGCTCCAGAGCTTTCTTGACGGCCACAGGGCCCGCGCCCGGACCGCCGCCGCCGTGCGGCGTGGAGAACGTCTTGTGGAGATTGAGGTGCAAAACGTCCACGCCGAAATCGCCGGGCCGCGCGATCCCCACCAGCGCGTTCATGTTGGCGCCGTCCATGTAGAGCATGGCGCCCTTGGCGTGCAGGATCTCGGCCACGTGGATGATGTTCTCTTCGAAGACGCCCAGGGTGTTGGGATTGGTGACCATGAGGGCGGCGACGTCGCCATCCACCAGGCGCTCCAGGGCGCCGACGTCCAGCACGCCGGTTTCGCTCGAGCGGATGTTTTCGACGGCGTACCCGGCGATCGCGGCCGTCGCCGGATTGGTGCCGTGCGCCGAGTCTGGGATCAGAATCTTCTTGCGCGGGTTGCCCCGTTTTTCGAGCAGGGCGCGGATCAGCAGGATGCCGGTCAGCTCGCCATGCGCGCCGGCGGCCGGCTGCAAGGTCACGGCGTCCATGCCGGTGATCTCCGCCAGGGCGGCTTCCATGCGGGCCATGATTTCGAGCGAGCCCTGCGACAGCGCCTCGGGCTGGTAGGGATGCGCCCACGCCAGGCCCTCGGTGCGCGCCACCAGTTCGTTGATCCGCGGGTTGTACTTCATGGTGCACGAGCCCAGCGGATACATGCCGTAATCGATGGCGTAGTTCCACGTGGAGAGGCGCGTGAAATGGCGGATGGTTTCCACCTCGCTCACTTCGGGGAAGCTCGTGATTTCCGCGCGAACATTTTCAGTGCCCAGCGTTTCGGCGGCGTCCACCGGCGGAACGTCCAGCTCGGGGAGCTGGTAGGCCTTCTTGCCGGGCGAGCTGCGCTCGAACAGCAGCGGCTCGTTCTGCGACAGGTGGCTGCGGACCTTGGTGATCATTCGAGCACCTCCGCCACCGCGTCCATCTGCTCGCGGCGAGACATCTCGGTGGCGCAAAGCAGCATGGAATCGGCGAGTTCGGGATAGAAGCGGCCCAGCGGCAGGCCGCCGATGATTTTCTTGCGGAGCAGCGCCCGGTTTGCGTCGTCGGGCGATTTGCCCTCGACTTTGGCCACGAATTCGTTGAAGAACTTTCCGCAGAACCGCGGCTTCAGTTTGCCGGCGAGGTAGTGCGCTTTGGCGAGGTTCTGTTCGGCCAACTCGCGCAGCCCCTGCTTGCCGTACACCGTCATGAAGACCGTGGCCATCAGGGCGATCAGCGCCTGGTTGGTGCAGATGTTGGATGTGGCCTTTTCGCGGCGGATGTGCTGCTCGCGGGTGGAGAGCGTCAGGCAGAAGGCGCGATTGCCGCGCGAATCGGTGGTCTGTCCGACCAGGCGACCGGGCATCTGGCGGATGAACTTATCCCTGGTGGCGATGATGCCCGCGTAGGGCCCGCCGTAGGAAGGCGAGATGGCGAACGATTGCAGCTCGCCCGCCACGATATCGGCGCCGGCCGGGGGCTCCAGAATCCCCAGCGACACGGCTTCGGTGAAGACCACGACCAACAGCGCGCCGCGGCGGTGCGCCATCTCGGCGGCGGCGCCCACCTGGTCCACGATGCCGAAGAAGTTGGGCGACTGCACGATGACGGCGGCGGTGAGATCGTCGATCTTGCGGTCGAGGTCCTCCAGGTCGATCGTGCCGGCCTCGGGCACGTATCCGAATTCCTCGACCGGCATGCCCTGGTGTTTGGCGTAGGTGGCCAGCACCTCGCGGTACTCGGGATGCACGGACTTCGCGATCAGCGCCTTTGCCCTGCCCGTGGCGCGGGCGGCCATCATGGCGGCCTCGGGCACGGCGGTCGAGCCGTCGTACATGGAGGCGTTGGCCACGTCCATGCCGGTGAGCTGGCAGATCATGGTCTGGAACTCGAAGATGGTGGTGAGGGTGCCCTGCGAGATTTCAGCCTGGTAGGGCGTGTAGGAGGTCAGAAACTCGCCGCGCGAGACCACTGTATCCACCATCACCGGCCGGAAGTGGTTATACACGCCGGCTCCCAGGAACGAGGCGAACCCGTTGGCGTTCTCCGCCGCGCGGTCGCGAAAATACTGGACGATTTCGTATTCCGAGATTCCCGGCGCGAGGGCCAGCGGGCGATTCAGGCGGACCGCCTCGGGCAGGTGCGAAAACAGCTCCTCGGGGGAGTTCACGCCGCAGGCATCGAGCATGGCGCGGCGCTCGGATTCGGACTTGGGAAGATAGCGCAACTACTTTTCGGCTCCTATATAAGTTTGATAGTCGGAGGCGGTCATGAGATTCTCCACCTCCGCGGGCGCGCTCAGCCGGATTTTGACCAGCCAGGCCGCGCCATGCGGGTCGGCGTTCAGCTTCTCGGGCGCGTCGGCCAGCGCCGGGTTGGCGTCGATGATCTCGCCCGAGACCGGCGAGTACACGTCCGACACGGCCTTCACGGACTCCACCGAGCCGAGCGACTTGCCCTGGTCGACGTGGGTGCCGACCTTGGGCAGATCGACGTAGACGATGTCGCCCAGCTCCTCCTGCGCGTGATCGGTAATCCCGATCGTGCCGGTGTCCCCTTCCACGAGGACCCACTCGTGCTCCTTGGTATACCGAAAGTTTTCTGGATACATTTATTTCGCTCGTTTGTAAAACGGAGTTTCCACGGTCACCGCACCCACGGGCTGATTGCGGATCATGATTTCGATGGCTTCGCCCGGACGGGCGTGCGCCACGGGCAGATAGCAGAGGCCGATGTTCTTATTCAGGGTGGGCGACGGCGATCCGCTGGTGACCCAGCCGGCCGGCGCGCCATCTAGCCGCACTTCGTAGCCTTCGCGGCCAATGCCGCGGCCGCGCATTTCGAATCCCACCAGCTTGCGCCTGACGCCGGCCTCCCGCTGGCGGAGGAGCGGCTCGCGGCCGACGAAGTCGCCTTTGTCCAGCTTCACGATCCAGGCGAGGTCGGCCTCGAAGGGCGAAATCGAGGCGTCGATCTCGTGGCCGTAGAGCGCCATCTTGGCTTCCAGGCGGAGCGTGTTGCGCGCGCCCAATCCGCAGGGCTTGATGCAGAACTCCGCGCCGGCTTCCATTACCAGGTTCCACATGCGTTGGGCCTCGCCGGGCGCCACGTAGATTTCGAAGCCGTCTTCGCCGGTGTAGCCGGTGTGGGCGATGCGCGCGGGGACGCCGGCCACTTCGCCATCGGTGAACCAGTAGTAGCGGATGGCGGCGAGATCGACCGGGGTCAGTTTCTGTAACGTGGCCCGGGCGCGCGGGCCCTGGATGGCAAGCTGCGCATAGCGGTCCCCCGCGTTTTCCACCTGGGAATCGAAACGGTTGACCGAGCGGATGTGCTCGAAATCCTTGTCCTGGTTGGAGGCGTTGACGCACAGGAAGTAGTGGTCGTCGGCCACCTTGTGGACCAGGATGTCATCCACAAAACCGCCGTGCGGGTAGAGCAGGCCGGAATAGTGCGCCTGCCCGATTTTCAGCTTCGCTACGTGGTTGGTGGTGACAAACTCCGCCAGTTGCGCCGCCTCCGGGCCGCGGATTTCGATTTCGCCCATGTGGCTCACGTCGAACATGCCGACCGCGGTGCGGACAGCGTTGTGCTCCTCGATGATGCCGGAGTATTGCACGGGCATGTCCCATCCGCCGAAATCCACCATTTTGGCTCCGAGGGCCCGATGGACGGAATTGAGGGGAGTGGTACGGAGGACAGGGGCTGCGGGCATGAAAATTCAGGCTAGCACAGGAGGGGGCAGGCAAGTGACAGGGTGACGGGGTGACAGGGAGTTTGTAGCGAGTGGCGCGGATTTACCCGCGTTTGCGGGGGGAAAGGTGCGTGTCGTGACAGGATGACGGGGAGTTTCACCACAGTGTCGCGGGTTTTGCCGGTCTTGCCGGGCCGGTTCGACCGCGAGCGGTGACAGGGTGACAGGGAGTTTTCACGTGGCGTCGACTGCTCCCGGCCCGGCCGGGGGTTGGTATCCGGAAATGACGGAACGAACCCAATTTTGGCAGACCGGCCGGGATGAACGAAGGATGACAGGCTGGATTTTCAGATTTCAAACATCGCGGGCGACAGAGCCTCCTGCGAGGATGGCCCAAACCTACTACCTGTATCCATTGTATGAGACGAGACCTCGGCGGGCGGCTGGCGGGGGGCTCGGGATTGCGCCTAATTCATTGTATTGAGGTGGGTTACGCTTCATGCACTTTATTTCGCGGGGCTGTGAACGCCCCAGGGCCGATTCCCGCAGCGGGGGATGAAACGGGCCCGAACAGGCGTATGATTATGCCGTCGCGAACGTGACAGGAGGTCGGCGTCAGTCTGGAGCTTTCTGCCCGCCTGTGAACGTGACCCGGA
>DASQZT010000009.1:0-16923 GCA_035638575.1 Bryobacteraceae bacterium | reverse complement strand
AGTCGACGTCCTCGCCGCCCCCGCCGGTTCCGATTTCACCGGCAAGCGCAAGAAACTCGCCGATCAGTTGTCCGCCGTGACTCGCGACACGCACGCGGCCTTTGTCGGCGGCTGGGGCCTGGCCGTGATGCTCGCGTTGTCCGGCGCCGCCGCCTCCGCAACCATGGACCTTGCCTGGGACGGCAACGCACAACACTACCCCCTCGCGGCGGTGGCCGGGCAGTAGACGTGGCGGCGGCGCAGTTTCGATTCTACGCGGAGCTGAACGATTTTCTGCCGCCCGAGCGCCGCTTCCAGGAATTCACATACACCTTCCTGGATGTGGCCACCGTCAAGGATCGCATCGAGTCCTTCGGCGTCCCGCACACCGAAGTGGATCTCATCCTGGTCGGCGGCCAATCGGTCGGCTTCACCTATCGCGTCAAGGACGGCGACCGCGTCAGCGTGTATCCGGTCTTCGAGGCGTTCGACATCGCCGGCCTGACGCGCCTTCGCCCGGAGCCGCTGCGCGAGCCGCGTTTCGTGCTCGACATTCACCTGGGGCGGCTGGCCGCGTACCTGCGAATGATCGGGTTCGACACGCTTTATCGCAACTGCTCCACCGACGAGGAGCTGGCCCGCATCTCGCGCGACGAACGCCGCATCCTGCTGACGCGGGACGTGGGCCTGCTGAAACGCGGAGCCGTCACCCACGGATACTTCGTCCGCCAGACCGGCTCGCGCGCGCAGCTTGCCGAAATCGTCCGCCGCTTCGACCTGGCGCGCCTCATGCGGCCGTTTTCGCGCTGCATGCGGTGCAACGGGCCGCTCGAAGATGTGGCCAGGGCGGAGGTGCAAACGGCGCTTCCGCCCCGCGCCGCCGGCCTCTACGACGAGTTCCGGCGCTGTGCCGCGTGCGGCCGCGTCTATTGGAAGGGCGGGCATTACCAGCGCATGCGGAAGCTGGTGGAAACAGTCGGACTATACTGAGAGTCAGGGTGAACACACGATTCGCACCCCGTCCGTGGGCTTCGGTGTTGAGCGCGGCGCTGCTCCTCGGCGTCCTGGCACCAGAGGCGCCTGCGCTCGACCCCCGAAGGAGCCTGTCGCAGTACTCGCGCATGGTGTGGACCCAGGAGCACGGGCTCCCGCAGGATACGATCCGGGCGATCGCGCAGTCCGCCGACGGCTACTTGTGGCTGGGAACCGACGAGGGCCTCGCGCGCTTCGACGGCTACGAGTTCGTCGTCTTCGACAAGGACCATGGCGATCTCCCCAGCAATTCCATCACCGCGCTGGCATCGGCCGGCGACGGGTCCTTGTGGATCGGCACCTCCAGCGGCCTGATCGAGTACCGCGACCGCCAGTTCCGCACCTTTACCACCAAACAGGGATTGCCGGACGACGCCATCACCGCCCTCTATGAAGACCACGAGGGAACCCTGTGGATCGTGGCCGGCGTTTATCTGAGCCGCTACCAGGACGGCAAGTTCACCAACTTCACTCCCGGCGGCGAGTTGCCCCTGGCATCGGTGCGCCAGATCTGCGAGGACCGGCATCACGACTTGTGGGTGGCCGGCTTCAGCGCCGTGGTGAAGATGTCGGACGGCAAGTTCGTGACGGTGCTCGATGCCAAGGCCTTGAATGGCGACATCGTCACCAGCATGCTGGCGGACCGGCATGACAATTTCTGGATCGGCGGCAACAACGGAGTGATCGTGCGCTCTCCTGGCGGCCAGATCCGCCGGTACGGCGAACGCGACGGGCTGCCCAACAACCTCGTGCGGGCCCTGTGGGAGGATCGCGACGGGAACATCTGGGCCGGCACCAACGCCGGCATTGCGCGCCTCAAGGACCAGCGGTTTGTCGGCACGCTGGAAGGCGACAGCCGCGGCCGCGAGCTGGTGCGGTGCCTTTTCGAGGACCGCGAGGGCAACCTGTGGGTCGGCTCCAACAGCGGGCTGAGCCGCTATCGGGAGGCCGCGTTTACGGTCTTCGGCAAGAGCGAGGGCCTGCCCAGCGATGAGCCCAATACCGTGTTCCAGGACCACGCGGGACGCATCTGGGTCGGTTTCCACGACAGCGGCCTCATGCAGCTTTCGCCCGAAACCAATCGCGTGTTCACCACGCGCGACGGGCTGCCCAACAATGAGATTTTCTCCATTCGCGAGACGCGCGGCGGCGACCTGCTCATCGGCGCCCGCGGCGGCCTCGCGCGAATGCACGGCGGCCGCTTCACCACCTTCGTGCCGCCCGATCCGCTGAACCGCAGCAGCGTCTTCGACGTCATGGAGGATTCGCTTGGTCACATCTGGCTGGCCTCGGCAGGCGGACTCTCGGAGCTGATCGGCAGCCGGTTCCGCATGGTCCTGCCCAGCGAGCCCCTGCTGGGCAGCACCATGGTGACGCTGTGCCAGAGCCGCGACGGAGCCATTTGGGCCGGCACTTACGGCAAGGGGCTGTGGCGAGTCCAGGAACACGCTCCCGCCCGCCAGTTCACCACGTCCGACGGTCTTTCGAGCGACCAGATCCGGTCGCTTTACCAGGATCCGGCCGGCACTCTGTGGATCGGAACCTTTGGCGGCGGACTCGACTCCTTCCGCGATGGCCAATTCCTCAAGTTCACCGCCAAGGACGGGCTCTTGAGCGACAACATCGCCGACGTCACCGATGATGGCGAATCGTTGTGGCTCAGCACCACGCGCGGCATTTGCCGCATCGCCAAGCGCCAGTTGGAAGACTTTGCCGCCCATCGCCGGCGCTCGCTCGAGCCGGTCAACTACGGCCTGGAGGATGGCTTGCGCAGCGCCCAGTGCTCGCCCAGCTATCCCGCCGGCGGAGGAGGTCATCGCACCTCCGACGGCCGCATGTGGTTCACCACCAGCCGCGGCCTGGCCGTGTACGATCCCGCCGTCAGGAAGCAGACCGTCATGGCGCCCGTGGTTCGCCTGGTGGAGATGTCCGTCGATGGGCAACCCGTCGATCTCGCGCGCAATTCGAAGTTGAGCCCGCGAAGCCAGCGCATCCAGATGCGTTACGCCGGAATCCATTTCGGCGCGCCGGAGGTGGTTCGGTACTCTTACAGGCTGGATGGCCTCGATTCCGACTGGATCCACGCCGGCAACCGCCGCGTGATCAACTACAACAGCCTCAAGCACGGCCCCTACCGCTTCATTGTCCGGGCGGAGATTCCGCAAGGGCCGTCGAGCGAGCGAGCCTACGCCTTCGAAGTGCTGCCCAGCTTCTATGAGATGCTGTGGTTCCGGCTGCTGTGCGGGGTGATGCTGGCGGCCGGCGCCTGGGCGGTCTACCAGTTGCGCCTGCGCCAGATCCGCTCCCGTTTCGCCCTCGTGCTGGAGGAGCGCGCCCGGCTGGCGCGCGAGATTCACGATACCCTGGCGCAGGGTTTTGTGGGAATCTCGTCGCAGCTCGACGCGGTGGCCATGTGCATGCCCGACGAGGAGTCCTCCGCGCGCCGCTATCTCGACCTGGCACGGCGCATGGCGCGCCACAGCCTCACCGAGGCCCGCCGCTCGGTGATGGACTTGAGGGCCTCCGCGCTCGAGGGGCAGGACCTGGCGGCGGCGCTCGAATCCGGCACCCGCGTTTGGACCGTCGGCTCCGGTGTCGAGGTCCAGGTGGAAGTGAGCGGCCAAAGCGCGGCGGTGCTTCCCGAAGAGGTGGAGCAGCATCTCCTGCGCATTGCCCAGGAGGCCGTCACCAACGTTCTGAAACATGCCGGCGCGGACAGGATCTGGATCAAGCTGCATATGGAGGCGCGGAAATTGTACCTGCGCATCAAAGACAATGGACACGGGTTCGAACAGGACGGCGTGTTTGCTTCGCTCGGCGGGCATTTCGGCCTGATCGGCATGCGCGAGCGCGCCGAACGGCTGGGCGGCGAGCTGCGCCTGGCAAGTAATCCGGGTGAAGGAACCGAAGTCGAAGTGAGGGTGCCGCTGCCATGAGCGATCGCATTCGAATCCTGGTGGCCGAAGACCACCTGGTGGCGCGCGTGGGGGTCAGCACCATCGTCAATATGCAGCCCGATATGACGGTGGTGGCCGAGGCCTCCAACGGCCAGCAGGCCGTGGAGTTGTTTCGCAAGCATCTGCCGGACGTCACCTTGCTGGATCTTCGGATGCCGGTGATGACCGGAGTCGAGGCCGCCACCGCCATCCGCGCCGACTACCCGCACGCCCGCATGATCGCCCTGACGACTTATGGCGGCGACGAAGACATTCGCCGCGCGCTGGCGGCTGGAGTTCAAGCTTACCTCACCAAGGACGTACTGCACGACGAGCTGCTGAAGGCCATCCGCGCGGTGCACGCCGGCCAGACCTATCTGCCGGCGGCGGTAGCCGCCGCCCTGGCCGCGCAGATGCCGCGTCCCGACCTGAGTGCCCGCGAGGTGCAGGTGCTGGAGCTGATCGTGCGCGGCATGGCCAACAAGCAGATCGCCTATTCCCTGACCATTGCCGAGCACACCGTAAAAAATCACGTGAAGAACATCCTCAGTAAGCTGGGAGTCCAGGACCGCACGCAGGCCGCGACCGCCGCCATCCAGCGGGGCATCAT
Organism: Bryobacteraceae bacterium; assembly: GCA_035638575.1. Taxonomy (GTDB): domain Bacteria; phylum Acidobacteriota; class Terriglobia; order Bryobacterales; family Bryobacteraceae; genus DASQZT01. Next base: position 12,366 of record DASQZT010000009.1, on the reverse strand, counting down.
CCACCTGTAAGAACGTGCCTATGTATACTCCGGAAGAACGCGATCGCCTGCGCTCCGAGCTCCTGGAACGCGCCGCCGGTGACCGGCGCATCGGTGGTGCCGCCATAACCGGCTCGGCGGCAGCCGGACTCGAAGACCGGTGGTCGGATATCGATCTCGCTTTCGGCGTCAACAATGCCGCCGAGCTACCCGACGCGCTCTCCGATTGGACGGCGCACATGTACCATCGGCATCTCGCCTTGCATCATTTTGACGTCTCGCGCGGCGAGTGGGTTTACCGCGTGTTTCTCCTGGCCAGCACGCTGCAGGTCGATCTCGCCTTCGTGCCCGCGGCGGACTTCCGCGCCTTGGCGCCGACGTTCCGCCTCATGTTCGGAAAGGCGAATGAGTCCCGGCATGTTCCGCCGCCGCCGGCCGGGGAGATCATCGGACTTGCCTGGCTGTACGCGCTCCACGCTCGGAGCTCGATTGCCAGGCGAAAATTCTGGCAAGCGGAATACATGATCGGCGGTGTCCGCGACAACGCGCTGGCGCTGGCTTGCATTCGCCACGGCCTTCCCGCCGTCCATGGCCGCGGCATGGACCTGCTGCCGGCCGAAGTGGCCGCGCAGTTCGAAGATTCCCTTGTCCGGCAACTGGACGCCGCCGAGCTCTCACGGGCTTTCGGGGTTGTGATTCACGGACTGCTGAGTGAGATTCGAAAAGTGGATGAAGAACTCGCAGGACGGTTGCAAGGAGCGCTCACACGTCTGACCGAGAGCCCGCGCTGAAAAATAACCTAACTTCGCCAAGGGCGCAGTCTACGAAATCCGGTAGACGTACGCGTCTTGAACGAAGCGGTCGCCGATCATCTGGCCGCCAAGGCGCATCCCTTCGACGCTCTTGGTCTTCCCGAAGAGCCGGCGCAGTTCCCTGATTAACGGATCGGCCATCGGAAGGATCATTATTGGCGGGGTCTTCTCAGGCGTGAATCCCGCGGCCGCCAGCGAATCGTTGAGTAAGCGATACGCGGCCCTCAAATCGAGCGAATCGAACTGGCGCGTCGAAACAACCAGCCGCCAATCTTCGTACTCGGATAAGTACATCCAAAGCGCCACGCTAACCTTCAGCTTGGCACGTTCGAGGGTATCGAGAAGCTCCGAGCCCCTAGTGATGTCCAGGTTCACCATTGCAGCTTTATCCATGAGACAACCCCATGTCGCCTGTCGCCAACTGCCCCCAGCAGCGTTTGCGCTGATTCCGGACGATGCCGCCGGTATCGGCTCTGCTCGGACCAGGATAGAACAACATCCCAATTGGTTCGGAAGTCTGGGTCCTTGTCAGCCTGCTCGAGACGCGCCTCATCAAGACCAGCAACCCTGATCAGTTCCCGCAAGTTGTGGGAATAACTGGACTCCACTTTCTTCTTGTCTGGGAATTCACCCCGTTGAGTTCCCTTAGCGATGCAAGCCTTGAGCGCACACTCCACCGCGTACCCAGCCAGATAATAAGCACCATCGAACAACCCCAGCCTAAGCAAGGCAGTCGCCTCCTTCAGCCTGACCTTCGAAAGCTCTTGCAGGTCTCTTCGGTCCACGAGCATTCATCATACCGCCGCACCACTGCCACCGTTGGCAGACCGGTGGAACCGCTGGGAGACTCCACTGGGCTGTGTGTTATGCCACGCCATCCAAATCCAGCTGATTCCCTCCCCTCCATACTCGAAGCAGAAGGTCTTATCCGTGATTCCCCAACCATCCCAGGCCGTCCCCGAACGCCGCGTCGTCCGCTTCCGCCCTGTTCGCCACGGCCCCGCCTGTACCATAGCTCGAAAGGGCTATCGGAAGGTGCCCCCGTGGCGTCATCCCACACTCTGTGTGAATTCGCTATCTTGGAATGAATGTGGATTGTCCGGCTCGCCTTGCGGCGACCCTATACCTTTGTGGTCGTCGCGATGCTGATCGCCATCCTGGGTGTAAGCGCGACCATGACCATGCCGGTGGATATCTTTCCGTATATCGATATCCCCGTCGTGAGTGTGGTCTGGAGTTACGGCGGCCTCGCGCCCGACGAGATGGAAAAGCGCATGGTCACCATCTTCGAGCGCTCCCTCACCACCACGGTCAACGATCTCGAGCACATCGAGTCCCAATCCTATAGCGGGGTTTCCGTCACCCGGTGCTACTTCCAGCCCAATGCCAAGGTGGAGCTGGCCCTGGCCCAGCTCACCGCCATCTCGCAGACCTTGCTTCGCATCTTTCCGCCGGGAACCACCCCGCCCAGCATCGTCAAGTACGATGCCTCGGCCGTTCCCATCCTTCAGTTGGGATTGGGGAGCCAGACCATGAGCGAACAGGAACTGTTCGACATGGGTCAGAACTTCATCCGCACCCAGTTGGCCACCATTCAGGGCGCCGCGATTCCCTTGCCCTACGGCGGCAAGTTCCGCGCCGTGATGGTCGATCTCATCCCCGATGCGCTCTTCGCCAAGCAGCTTTCGCCCGCCGACATCTCCACGGCTTTGGGCAACCAGAACCTGATCCTGCCCGCCGGAACCGCCAAAATCGGCGACAAGGATTTCCAGGTCAAGGTCAACAGCAGCCCGCGCCTGCTCGACGACATGAACAACCTGCCGGTCAAAGTGGTCAACGGCGCCACGGTTTACCTGCGGGACGTCGCCCAGGTTCGCGACGGCTACAACGTCCAGACCAGTCTCGTCCGCATCAACGGCACTCGCGGAGCGCTCTTGACCGTCATGCGCAGCGGCAAGGCGTCCACGCTCGACGTGGTCAACAACGTGAAGAAGGCGCTTCCCAGGATTCTGGCCGGCCTGCCTCCCGCCCTTCAGGTGCGGCAGTTGTTCGATCAGTCGCTGTTCGTGCGGGCGGCCATCAGCGGCGTGGTGCGCGAGGCCATCGTCGCGGCGTGCCTCACCGGCCTGATGATCCTGATGTTTCTGGGGAGCTGGCGCAGCACCATCATCGTTTGCATTTCGATCCCGCTCTCCATCATGGTCTCTCTCTGTATGTTGAGCCTGCTGGGACAGACCATCAACGTGATGACCCTGGGCGGCATGGCGCTGGCGGTGGGAATCCTGGTGGACGACGCCACCGTGGAAATCGAAAACACCCACCGCAACATGGCCATGAAGAAGCCGCTGGTTCGCGCCGTGCTCGATGGCGCCATGCAGATCGCCGCGCCGGCCTTCGTCTCCACGCTTTCCATCTGCATCGTCTTCGTGCCCGTGCTGCTGCTCACCGGCGCCGCCAAGTACCTGTTCACGCCCCTTGCCATGGCCGTGGCCTTTGCCATGATGGCCTCGTATTTCCTTTCCCGCACCCTGATTCCCACCATGGTGCACTACATGCTCCGCCCCGAGGTGAAGCTCTACGCGCTCGGCGAGCACGGCGAATCGGCCGGCGGTAAAGGCATCATCTGGCGCGTCCATTACCTGTTCAACCGCCGCTTCGAGCTGATGCGGGCCTCCTACGCTTCCCTGCTCCACTGGTGCCTGGACCACCGCGTCGCGGTCCTCATCGCCTTCGCCATTTTTGTCGCCGGATCCCTCGGACTGGCCAAGCTGATCGGCCAGGACTTCTTTCCCTACGTCGATTCCGGGCAAATGCGCCTGCACGCCAGGGCGCCCGCCGGCACCCGCATCGAGCAGACCGAGATGATTTTCGCGGACATCGAAAATGAGATCCGGCAGGTGATTCCGCCGCGCGAGATCGCCACCATTCTCGACAACATCGGCATCCCCAACGGCGGATTTAACCTGGCCTTCGGCGACAGCCCCACCTTGGGCGTCAGCGACGGCGACATCCTTATCTCCCTGAACCCCGAAGAGCACGGCTCCACCGCCGACTACACCGACCGGCTGCGCAAGCGCCTGCACGAACGGTTCCCCGATCTCGTGATTTTCTTCGAGGCGGCCAACATCACCAACCAGATCCTCAACTTCGGACTGCCGGCGCCCATCGACGTGCAGGTGGTGGGCCGCAACGCCGCGGGCAACTATGCCATCGCGCAGCAACTCGAACGACAGATCGCCCGTATCCCCGGCGCTGCCGACGTTCACATTCACCAGGTGGTGGACTACCCCGAGATTCAGGTGAATGTGGACCGCGCCAAGGCCGGCCAGGTCGGGCTCACGCAACGCGACGTCGCCGGCAGCCTGCTGATTTCCCTCACCGGCAGCGGACAGATCGCCCCCACCCAGTGGCTCGACTGGAACACCGGCGTCAGCTATTTCGTAACGGTCCAGACGCCGCAATACCGCTTGGATTCCATGGATGCCCTCCTGCGCACCCCCATCGACCCGCCGTTCAACAACGTCAACACCAATACCAGCACCTCGCTCGCCGGCACGGCCAACGAAGGGAGTGCGGGGGTGGGCGTCGGTCCCAGCCAGGCCTCCACGGCATATGGCAATCCCGGCGCCGCCCCGGGCAGTCCGCAGCTCCTGTCGAACCTGGCGCTCACCACCCGGGGCATCGCCCCTGAAATCGTCAACCACTACAACGTGCAGCCGGTGTTCGACGTGTACGCCAACATCGATCGCCGCGATCTCGGAGCGGTGGGCACCGCCGTGGAGAAGATCGTCCGGGAGATGACTCCCAGCCTGCCGCGCGGCACCACCATCGACTTGCGCGGCCAGGTGTCCACCATGGAGAGTTCTTTCTACCGCCTGGGCATGGGCCTTATCTTCGCCATCCTGCTGGTCTACCTCCTCATGGCCGTGAATTTTCAATCCTGGCTCGACCCGTTCATTATTCTGATGGCGCTGCCTGGCGCGCTCGCCGGCATTGTCTGGATCCTGTTCATCACCCAGACCAGTTTCAGCGTGCCGTCGCTGATGGGTTCCATCATGTGCATCGGTGTCGCCACCGCCAACAGCATTCTGCTGGTGGTGTTCGCCAACGACCAGCGGGAGGAGGGCATGGACGCGCGCTCGGCGGCGCTGTCGGCGGGCCACACCCGCATCCGCCCGGTCCTGATGACCGCCAGCGCCATGATCATCGGCATGTTTCCCATGGCTCTCGGCATGGGTGAAGGCGGCGAGCAGAACGCTCCCCTCGGCCGGGCCGTAATCGGCGGCCTGGTCCTGGCTACCATTACGACGTTATTTGTGGTTCCATTAGTATACAGTCTGCTGCGCAAGAAACCGCCCGTCGATCACGAGCGGCGCATTGTGGAGGAGGAACACGAGTACTATCGCGACGAGACGCTGCTTCGTGAGGATGTGCCATGAACGAGACCACGCCGGGTTCCGAAGCTCGGCTGCGCTCTGAGATTGAAGACCTCAAGCGCCAGTTGGAGGAACAGAAAAAACACGCGGGCGCCCGCCCCCAGCAGCCGAAGGGCCCCTCGGCAGTCACTCTCCTGGTCATCGCCTTCGTGCTGCTGGCGCTCGTGGTGGCGGGATTTTTCGCGGGATTCCTGCCGCGCCAACGCCGCGAGATGGTGCTGGCCGCCGAATCCCAATCCGAGGGCCTCAGCCTGCCCGTGGTCAACGTGGTGCCGGTGAAGCGTTCCGGCGCGCAGAGCAGCCTGGTGCTGCCCGGCAACATTCAGGCGGTTACCGAATCGCCCGTCCTGTCGCGGGCCAGCGGGTACCTCAAGAAGCGCTATGTGGATATCGGCGACCGCGTGCGCGAAGGCCAGGTGCTGGCCGACATCGACGCCCCCGAGCTGGCCCAACAGATCCGCCAGGCACAGGCCGTCATCGACCAGGCCAACAGCTCCATCGAGCAGGCCGAAGCGGCGCTCCTTCAGGGCCGCGCCAACGCCGACCTGGCGCGCGTCACCGCCGAGCGCTGGCGCAACCTGCTGGCCAAGGGCGTGGTTTCCCGCCAGGAAAACGATACGTACCAGTCGCAATACCAGGCCCAACAGGCCAATGTGGAAGCCCTCCAGAAGGCCGTGGCTGCCGCGCGCAGCAACGCCGGCGCCGCGGAAGCCAACCTGGCGCGCCTGAATGAATTGCTGGGTTACCAGACGGTTCGAGCGCCCTTCGCCGGCGTGATCACCCTGCGCAACGTGGATCAGGGCGCCCTGGTCACCGAGGGCAGCACGCTCCTGTTCCGCCTCGCCCAGACCGATCGCCTGCGCACCTACGTCAACGTTCCGCAAGCCGACGCGTCGTCCATACGGCCGGGCCAGCACGCCGCCCTGTCCATTCCCGATCTGCCGGGCCGTAAGTTCGCGGGCGAGGTCACTCGAACCGCCAACGCGCTCGACCCCGCCACCCGCACGCTGTTGACCGAAGTGCAGGTTCCCAATCCCGCCGGCACTCTGATGCCCGGCATGTATGCCGAGGTGGATCTGGCGGTGCCCCGGAAAGACCCGCCGCTTTTGATTCCCGGCGATACCCTGGTGGTGCGCAGCGACGGGCCGCAAGTGGCTCTGGTCGCTCCCGATGGCGCCGTGCATTACACCCGCATTCAGTTGGGCCGCGACTTCGGCGACCGGCTCGAGGTGCTCTCCGGTCTTCAGGAAGGCCAGTTGTTGGCCGTTAATCCCAGCGACGCCGTTCGCGAGGGTGCAAAGGTGAAACCGGTTTCGTCGTCCGAAAAGGCGGCGCCCGGCAAACGGTAAATGTACGAACTAACTCCGAGGTCCCCCCGGGGCCTCTTGAACCTCATCCTGGCGGCTCTCTGCTCGGCCGCTCCCGTTCTGGCGCAAACGCCCCAGGTCAGCTTCGAAAACTCGCCTCGCGTGCACGAGCTGATTCGCTCGGGCAACCTCTACCTGTCGCTCCAGGACGCGCTGGCGCTGGCCATCGAGAACAACCTCGATGTCGAGCTGCAGCGCTTCCAGTTGCCCGCGGCCAACGCGGAGCTGCTGCGTACCAGCGGCGGCGGCATTCACCGGGGACTGAACTACACGCTGCTCGACGTTCCCGCCGGTGTGGGCGGACCGCTCAGTCCGGTGCTGACCAATGCCGCCACGGGACGCGCCACCACCGGTTCTTCGATCGCCACCAACGCGCTCGAGCTGGGCTTTCTGGGCGAGCCTCAAACCAACCTGTTGCTGCTGGGGACCGTTACGCAGTCGAACGGCAGCGCCGTCCCCATCTACGATCCGTCCCTGGTCGGACAATTGAATTGGACGCACCAGACCACGCCCCAGACGAACCTGGCCGCCTTTGGCACCAGTTCCCTGGTCACCAGCACCGTGCTGGCCAATGCCGGCATCCAGCAAGGTTTCGCGTCCGGCGCGCAGGCCAGTGTCAATTTCAACAACAGCCGCCAGTCCCTGAATGCGCTGAGCAGCGGTTACAGTCCGTTCACCGGTTCCAGCCTCGGCCTCACCGTCACCCAGCCCCTGCTGCGCGGTTTCGGAGCCAGTCTCAACCACCGCTTCATCCGCATTGCCGGCAACGAACAGAAGATCGGCAGCCTGCTGTTCCGCCAGCAGCTCATCCTGACGGTGTACGGGGTGATCCGCCTGTACACCGATTTTGTGGCTCTCTGCGAAGACGAGAAGGTCAAGCAGGAGACCGTCACCCTGGCCGAACAGCTTGCTTCCGAAACCCGGTCGCAGGTGGAAGAGGGCACCCTGGCCCAGGTGGAAATGACCCGCGCCAATGCCCAGGTATTTTCGACGCGCCAGGATCTGATCAACGCCCGAGGCCTGCGCGAGGAGCAGGAGGCCATCCTCAAAACTGTGTTGACCCGCACCGGCAACCAGGATCCCGACGTGCGCAGCGCCCGCATCCTTCCCACCGACACTCTCAGCATTCCGGAAAAGGACGACATCCGCCCCATGCAGGATCTGATTTCGGAAGCCTTGGCCAACCGCCCCGACCTCGGCCAGGGGCGCCTCCAGGTGGACATGTTCCGAATCGGCCTGGAGGGCGCCAGAAATCTGACCAAGCCGGAGGTGGACCTGGTCGGCGTAATGCAGAACAACGGGCTCGCCGGCGCCGCCAATCCCCTGTCGCTGAATGGCGGCACGACCTACATCGGCGGTTACGGCAGCGTGCTCGACCAGGTGTTCGCGCGCAAATACCCGACCTACGGCATCGGCGTCCAGATGACGCTGCCCATTCACAACCGCATTGCCGAAGCCGACCTGGCCCGGGACGAACAACAGGTGAAACAGTCGCAGATCCGCCTCCGCCAGTTGGAGAACCAGGCGCGCCTGGAAGTGGAGGACGCCCTGATCGCCATGCGCCGCGCCCGCTCCTCATACGAAGCCGCCGTTCAGGCGCGGCAGCTTCAGCAGGAATCGCTGGAGGCCGAGCAGGCCAAGTTCGCGGTGGGCGCATCCACCAGCTTCTTCGTGATCCAGTACGAGAGCCTGCTGGCCCAGGCCAAGAGTACGGAAGTGGCGGCCATGAGTTCTTACGGGAAAGCGCGCGCCGCCCTCCAGCGCGCCATGGGCACCATCCTCGACGAGTACCACATCTCGTTCGACGCGGCGCTGAAGGGCCGGTGAGAACGAACCGCGGGGTTCACGCGGAATGATCCGATCGGTTCGCCAGGATGGGCGGCCATTCGTGTTTTCAGCAACTTAAGTTGGCGAAACGGGTTGGTGCGCAAAATGCACCGTCCCGGTTTCCCGACATCCATTGCTTTTTGCGGTCCGCCGCCTATAGAATGTAAGCCTTAAAAGGAGACGTAATGAACGCCCTACATCGCAAGTCGTGCCTCGTGCTCGCTACCCTGGCAGTTGCCACGCCTCTGCTCTTCGCCGGCGACACCGGCCAGAAGTACACCTTCGAGCAGATGGAGCACTTCCTGCAGACCGCCAAGATCGTCAAGATCAAGGAGCTGTCGGTAGGAGTGACCAATTCGCGGCGCGCCACCCTGGACGACGGCACGATGCAGCATGACGCCCACGTGCAGAGCATCGACGAAGCCAAGGCCAAGTTTGAAGGGGACCGGGGAACCGAGATGAACTTCGTGGACTCCTGGAGGTACAACGTTGCCGCGCATCGCCTGGGCCGGCTTCTCGAAATAGGCGACATGATTCCCGTGTCGGTGGAGCGCAAGGTGAACGGCCAGTCCTGCGCGGTCACGTGGTGGATCGACGACACCATGATGGAGATAGACCGGAAAAAGAAGAACCTCGAGTCGCCGGACAAGGATGCCTGGAATCGCGAGATGTACGTAGTGCGGGTATTCGACCAGCTCATTTTCAACACCGACCGCAACCTCCAGAACCTCCTGATCGACAAGCAGTGGCACATCTGGATGATCGACCATACCCGCGCCTTCCGGCTTCACACCACGCTGCAGGAGAAGAAGAACCTGGTGATGTGCGACCGTCACCTGCTGGCCATGCTGCGCACTCTGGACCTCGCGAAGCTGAACACGATCAAGCCGTACCTGACCGGTCCGGAGATCAAGGGAGTGCTTGCCCGGCGCGACAAGATCGTGGAGTTCTTCGATGAGCAGGTCAAGGCGAAGGGTGAAGGGGCGGTACTATACGATCGGCCGTCCCGCTGACCTACTTGCTCTTGGCCATCTCGGCCTCCACTCCGGAGGCGAACTTGGCGAGCGAAGACCCCGCCGGCTCCAACGACACGCACTTTTTCAGGTACGCCAGGAAATCGCCGTTGCCGCCGGTGGGCAACGGGATTTTCTGCCCGCGGTGAATGGCATAGAGGCCGTCACGCTCCACCACAAGGCAGGCTCGGTGGCCGCCGAAAACCGCCGTGAGGCCGACGTCGATCACGATGACTTTGCCGCCGTAGCGCGGGATCACGGCGCCGGCAGTGGGCGTGTGGCCGATAACGATCCGCTTGATGCCGTAATTGGCCAGCACCTGGTCGACGTGGGCTTCGGTGGCCGCGGCGCTCCCACTCTCCGCCAGGCCGCGGTACCACAGCGGCCCATCCTCCGCCATGACCGGACTGTCGTCTTTGAGCTTGGTGAAGTCGGCCAGTTCTTCGGCAATCATGGCGTTGATCTGGCTGATCGGCATGGTGGCGAAGCGCGGGCTGATTCCGCCGTGCAGGTAGATGGCGTCGTTGATCTTGATCACGGCGTTGTGGGAGCGGATCCACTTGCCGTACTTTCCGTCGGGGCCGAAGGCGATGCGCTCTTCAAACCAGCCGAGCGGATGTTCGGCTTCCCACTTCTTGCGGGCGGCGTCGTCGGGCGGAGCGGGCAGCGCCTTGATCTCCCGCTCCCAGAAGGCGGCGCGGACCTCCTCGGAGTTGGACGTTTTGAAGGCGGCGAACTCGGCGGGCGTGGTGTACCTCAGGTCGCCGTAGAGGTTCATGGCTTCGTGATTGCCGATCAGGGCGTGGACCTGGCCTCCCGCCTTTTCCGCCTGCTTCTCCAGGTTCATCAGCAGGTCCATGGATTTCTTCGTTTCGGGGCCGCGGTCGGGAACGTCGCCGACCTGAACGAGGTGTGTCTTGCCGCCGGTCCAGCGGTCCTTCTGGTCGATCACCCCGGCGGAGCGCAGCACCGACTCGAGCGCCGCGAAGTCGCCGTGGACGTCTCCCACGGCGACGACCCGGTCGACGCCGGTCCAGGTGTCCTGGCCGAACAGCCGCGCCGCCGCGGCCAGCCAGAGAATCAGGATGGTAATGGTAGTGTGAGCCATACGGTGGTTGCCCTCCCCTCTTCGCTTTGAATGCGGATGTCGCCGCCCTCTTCCTTCATGTACTGGCGCGACGTGAACAGGCTCCAGTTGCCCGTGGAAACGCGGCCGTCGGCCACCTCGAAACGCGGATCGAAAATGTGCGCCAGGCGCTCCGCCGGAATGCCGCGGCCGTTGTCCTCGATCTTCACTTCGAGCAGCGACTCGCGGACCGCCGTGGAGACGGCGATGCGTCCGTTCGCGGCCAGCGCCCCGAAGGAGTTCGACAGCAGGCTGCACAGAACGGCGATGAGCCGCTGCGGCCGGCAGGTGACGGGCGGCACCGGCCGGAGATCGAGCTCGAAGCGCGTGCCCTCGGGGCTTTGGGGCTTCATCAGCCCTACCGCTTCGCTCACCAGGTCGTTCAGATTGGCCCGCTGGGTAACGGCTTCATCCAGGTTGGTCAAGCGCTGGATGCGATTGACGGTTTTGCGCAGCCGGTCGAGCGAATCCCGAAGCGAACCGCGCAGATCGGCCTGCAAGGCCAGCAGCCGCGGCTGGCCCTCGGGAGGCGTCGCGGCCTGGCGGGTGCACAAGGAGAGCAGCGTTTCGATGCCGCTCGAGAGCGCGCCGATCGGGGAGCTCAGCTCGTGCGCCAGCGCCGCCGTGAGCCGGACCATGGTGGCCGAACTCTCCGCCCGCATGGCGTGGGATTGGTACTCGCGCAGCTCGGCCGAAGTCCGCAGCGTGTCCAGGTACAAGCGGTAGTTGTAGCGGCGCTGCGCCGAGAGCGTGGCGCTGATGGAGGTTGCCACCAGTGCCAGCATGGCGAAAAAGAACTCGTGGCCGCAGCCGTAACCGCAGGCCGACACGGTCACGCCCGCGCAGAGGGTGTGGACCGGCAGCAGCGGCACGGCGGTCACGAGCGCCAGCATCACGAAAGTGACCGTGCCCAGCACGAAATCGGCGGCCGCGCCGGCGGGCATGGAACGGACGGCAATCACGGAGGCGGCACACGCCGAGATGCCCGCAATCAGGCGATTGTGCGGATAAGCGGGCCCCAGGCTCGCAACGCCGAACGTGGCCGCTGCCAGCACCAGCACGGCGAACGCCGGCGCCCGCGACATCAGCCCGGCCAAGGCCACGATCGCCACCACCGCCTCGACGCCTGCGACCACCCGTACGCCGCGATAGCTCGCCGAGTAGATCTCCTGGCGGAAGCCCTCGTCGCTCTCCACGCTGCCCGGCAGCAGCCAATCCCGAACTTGCCCCCAGCGCATCGGCATAACTATATCGCGGGAAGGTCCCGACTTGGTATTATAAGACTCCCATGCGGCGAATCCGGCTGTTTTGGAGGAGCATCTACGACGTGCGCCCTGGCGAGGGTGTGCGCGTGCTGTTCATGGCGCTCCACCTGACCAGCGTGCTGTTCGCGTATTATATCCTGAAACCGCTTTCTCGCGCGCTTTTTCTCAACAAGTTCGAAATCGACCAGCTTCCTTATCTTTATATACTGATCGCCATTGTGGGCGGAGTGCTGGCGTACGCCTATACCCGGGTGGCGGTGCGCTCGTCGCTGATCGGCGCGGTGAACTGGGCCACGGCAATTTCCGTTGCATGCCTCCTGGCCATCTGGTACCTGCTGCGATTCAACTTCGGCTGGATGCTGTACGTCTTCAACGTCTGGGTCAGCCTGTTCAGCGTGGTGATGGTGTCGCAGGGATGGCTGGTGGCGGCCAATGTCTTCGATTCGCGCGTGGCCAAGCGGGTCTACGGATTGCTGGGCCTCAGCGCGGTGGCGGGCGCCGCCTTCGGCGGCGAATTTACGGCGCGGCTGGCCAGGGTGAT
>DASQZT010000008.1:0-26805 GCA_035638575.1 Bryobacteraceae bacterium | reverse complement strand
CATGGCCCATGTCGGGATCGGTATCCCAGTTGATGACCAGGGATCGCAGGACCGGGGCATAGCATACCAGGACCAGCAGGCTAAACCAGGCAAACGCGGCCCAGCTGATTTTGCGGGGAATCTCTAAAGCCGTAGCCATGGGTATCGTTCTCGGAACATCATATCAATCCCCGGTCTTACCAGATGCGGAGAGGCACGTCACCCGGAGCGAATCCCAGGCCTGCCGTGGCTGTATAGATGACGCGGCTGTCAAAACGAGCGCAGACGAACCGTCGCATAGATCAATATGACCGAGACGAACTGAAAAGCCGCTGTCGCCTGGATCCAGCGGGACGGCGAGATATCCAGTTTGGGATCATTCTGCAAGCGGATCTGAACAAGCGCTGCCACCAGCGCCACCAAAACGAATAATGTCGCGTTATAGGTACGGGACAAGAACCAGCCAGTGACGAGGAAGCCGAGTAGAGCCGAACGAAGCGAGGTCACCAAACCAGCCAGAGCAGGATCCTCCGAGCTTTTGACGGCGATTCCCGCCATACGATGCAAGCTCAACAGGGCCGTCATGATGAGGGCCAGCCAGAAGAAGTATCCAAAAAGACCCAACTCGGCAAAACAGAGCACAAAGGAATTGTGGGCAGTAAGATCGCTGTGCTCCTCGAAGTGCTTGTAGCCGACTCCAAACACCGGGTTCGTCTTCAGCAAGCCGATTCCGGTGCCCCACGCCATCACGCGGCCTTCCTGCAGAGAGATTTCACGCCCGCCCCCGAACTGCATAGCGAACATCAGGAACACCATCACGGCCGCCAGCAAGAACGACTGCAGAGTCCCGAAGCGTGACGACACCAGCCCAAATGCGATTGCCGCCAGACCCAAAACAGTGCCTCGCGAGCCTGTCAGGTAGGTGGCATACAACATGATTGCCGCGGGCACACCCAACGCGATCAGATTGGTCACAATATTGTTTTTCCTGTAAAAGGCTCCCATCAATGCTATGCAGACCACCAGGAATTGACCGAAATCATTCGGATCGCTGAGCACCCCGAATGCGCGGATGCGCCGGTAGATCTTAAACCCTTCTCCCATGTGCTCATAGATCAATTGGTCCCCCATAAAGCCGGTATGGTACGCCAGAATGCCCTGTAGGGCCATGACGACCCCGCAGGCGGCCATTACGCCGCAGAACAACCGGATGCGCCAAGCGGTAAAGACATTGACCTTGATCAGGAAGTACATGCAAACCACGACGCTGAACTCGGTAAAGGCGTTCAGCGATGCGTGGAACATGAGCTTGGAGAGCGTCGACATGACGATGGCAAACCACAGGCCGATCATGAGGTAATCCTGCGGCGACTGCAGCGCCCCACTTCGCATGACAAAAGAGAGCGCCGAAATGGCCACCGCGGGGAAAAGGATCATCTGCTGGATGTGGTAAGGCGCCAGCGTCGGAAACAAATCAGCCGGCGAAAAGTACCACAACACGAGGCTAAGCAGACAAAGGATCAGGCCCATATTTCCATCTTCGATCGAGATTCCCCGGCGGGCGGCGGAACGCCAATGCGGCCGCCAGCAGGCTTTCGCGGAACAGCTGCAGCGCACGGGATCCCGTAATCCATCGGGAAGTGAATATTTCCATTTTACGTTAAAAGGACATGGCGCGGCGGTGCCAGGGTTTCGGGATTAGTTCCTCGATAGATTCGATAATACCTCGCCCCGGGGTGGCGGCGCCAGCAAGACACGGCGTGCGTCCTGGCCGGTCAGGGACGCGGCTCCGCCGGCAAGGTCCGGCTGCCGCCGATCTGTTAAAATTGGCAGGTCATGCCGGTCAATTCAGAGGCGACGGACGCTTCCTGCATCTCCCTTGCTGTCGAGACGTTTCCCAAGCCGGAGAGTGCGGAAGAGCTCTATCTGGATCTGTTAAAAAAAACGCTCACGCGGGCGTTGGTCGCACGGCCGTTCGAGCGGCAGACGCTGCGTCCTTCGCGTCCTCTGCTCCGCCGGTTCTACCGTTTTTTGCAGCCGCAGTTAGCCGCCAGAAATTACGAGCTGGTGCGGCTGCTGCGTTCCGATGCCCACCAATACGTCGAGAGCGGCAATGAGACGAAGACTCGCGCGGAAGACGCGGAAACGATGCTCGGCACCAGGCAGCTCGACAACATGCAGGCCTGCATCGAGGACGCGATCCGGCGGAACGTGCCGGGCGATCTACTGGAGGCCGGCGTGTGGAGAGGCGGCATGACGATCTTGATGCGCGGCGTGCTGAAGGCGTACGGCGACCGCAAGAGAGCGGTCTGGGTGGCAGACTCGTTCGCGGGGCTGCCGACGCCGGATACGCGGGTCGAAACTTACGAAGACTGGAGAGGCGGCGAGATGGCGGTCTCGCTGGAGGATGTCCGGCAGAATTTCGGCCGCTACGGGCTGCTCGACGACCAGGTGCGCTTTTTGAAAGGATTCTTCAACGAAACGCTGCCGGGGGCGCCCATCGCGCAGCTAGCGGTCCTGAGGGCCGACGCGGACCTGTATGAATCAACGCGGGATGTGCTCGATCACCTGTACTCGAAACTGTCTATCGGCGGATATGCGATCTTCGATGATTATGTGAACCTCCCGGATTGCCGGAAGGCCATTGACGAGTACAGAGACCAGCACGAAATTACCGATCCCATCCAGCACATCGACGAACGCGCTGTTTTTTGGCATCGGACGAGGTGACGCCATAATTGCCCGAAGGCCATTGACTTTACAGTCAGACGTGGCTAGAATCGCATGATCACCAGGTGAGCATGACCAGACTCAAATTCTATTCGGGAGTGGCGACGATCAGTTGTGCGACTCTGATGCTCCAGATTCTTCAATCACGGATTCTTTCGGTGATCACATGGTACCATCTGGCGTTTTTCGCAGTCAGTATTGCCATGTTTGGCCTGACCACCGGTGCGATCTACGTGCACAAGCGGTTCCCCTCGTCGTGTGATTCCATTTCACTCGAACTTTCGCGCCTCTCCCGCCTATTCGCGATAGCCGTTCCCGTGTCCCTGGGTATACAATGCAGTCTCGTTCTGACCTACAGCAGGTCCTTTACCATGCTTGTGACCTGGGCGCTTCTGGGATTGGCGCTGGCCCTGCCTTACTTCTTTGCCGGCGCCATCGTGAGCCTGGCGTTGACGCGCAGCCCCTTTTCGGTCTCGATTACGTATGGTTTCGACCTGATGGGGGCGGCCGGCGGATGTCTTCTCGTCCTGGCGCTACTCAACCTGACGGACGGCCCGTCGGCGGTCGTCTGGACTGCATGCCTCGGCGCGGCGGCGGCCATTCTCTTCAGCGAATCCCGGGGCTTGGCCCGGTCGCCGCGGCCATCGGTTTGGAGTTCTAATCTGTTCCTGCTGGCCGTTCTGATCGGGTTCGCGACCCTGAACGGCGGCACGCTGCACGGTCTGCAGCCAGTTCTTGTGAAGGACGCCGTGGACCACCGCAGCAGCGACATCGATTACGAGCAATGGAATTCCTTCTCTCGCATTCGCGTCTATCCGCCGAGCGTCGGCGAGCCCACTTTGTGGGGGCGGTCGCCCCGGTGGCCCGGGAATTTCACGATCTCCCAGCGAGGAATGAACATCGATGGAAGCGCCAGTTCCAGTATGTACGAGTTTCCCGGGCTGCCGGCCGCGGCGGATTTCTTGCGGTATGATGTGACCAATTTGGCGCATTGCCTGCCCGGACACGTGCAGACCGCGGTAATCGGAGTTGGCGGAGGCCGCGACGTGCTGGCAGCCAAGGCTTACGGCGCCGCAAACGTGAGCGGCGTCGAATTGAATCCGATATTCGTCAAGCTTCTCACGACCCATCCGGTGTACTCCAAATACGCCGGGCTGCAGTCACTCTCCGGTGTGGAGTTGATTGCCGATGAGGGCCGCAGTTGGTTCTCTCGCACTTCCAAGAAGTTCGACCTCATCCAGATGAGCCTGGTCGACACCTGGGCGTCCACTGGCGCCGGCGCATTCACTCTGAGTGAGAATGGCCTCTACACGGTCGAAGCCTGGTGCTTGTTTCTGTCGCACCTGAATCCGGGGGGAGTGTTTACCGTAAGCCGGTGGTATGCCCCTGGCGACGTCAATGAGACAGGCCGCATGATCAGTCTCGCCGCCGCCAGTCTGCTCCAGCTAGGGAAGACGGACCCCTCCCGCCATGTGTACGTCGCCAGCATGGATCGCATTGCGACCCTGGTGCTTTCCATTGATCCTATCACTCCCGAGCAGTTGCGCCTGCTCGACCACACGGTCGAGGAGTTAGGCTTTACCAGGCTGCTCAGCCCCGACGGCAGCCCGTCCCCGGTGCTGACCGCGATCTCCCGGTCCCCTACCCGTCTGGAGCTGGAGCGCAACACATCGTCTTACGTTCTGGACCTGACACCGCCCACCGATAACCGCCCCTTCTTTTTCAATATGCTGCCGCTCGGCAGGTTGAACGCCTCGACGGTCAAGGCGATTCGCAACAAGACCGGCGTCGGCAGCGGTAACTTGATAGCTGTCCTCACGTTGCTCGTGATCTTCCTGGTTTCGCTTGTGCTCGTGATATGCGCTGTCGTATTTCCGCTCAAGTCGTCGATTCACAAGGTCGGACAGCGCCTGGTATGGTCCGGAACGGGGTACTTCTTCCTGATCGGTGTCGGTTTCATGCTCACAGAGATGGGCTTGCTGCAGCGCATGTCGGTTTTCCTGGGCCATCCCGTCTATTCATTGGCTGTCACGCTTTTCAGCCTCATTCTCTCGACCGGGCTGGGAAGTTTCCTGACGTCGATCATGCCGCTGAACCGGCGCGTACGGCTAGCGGTGTGGTCCGGTCTGACGGCCGCCGTTCTTTTGTGCTTACCGCTAATCCTTTCCAGAATCCTCACCAACTACGCGGACGGCATTGTGCCCCGTGCTTTGTCGTGTCTGGCAGCTATCGTGCCGGTAGGTATCCTCCTGGGGTTCGGATTTCCGTCCGGCATGCGACTGGTGAATGCTATAGATGCGCGCCCAACACCCTGGTTTTGGGGCATCAACGGGGCCGCAGGAGTATTAGGGGGTTCGCTATCTATTATGATCAGCCTGGCGAATGGTATCAATACGACGTTCATCATTAGCGCCGTGTGCTACGGTGCCCTCGCTCCCCTCGCTTCGATCGGGCTTTTTGCGGCAAACCCCGCGCCAAGAAGTGAATTCCAGACTTTGGCAGCCTGCGCGGAAGAGTGAGCAGAGTGTGAAACTCTCTGATTGCCGGAAGGCCATTGAGGAGTACATCCGCAGGCTCGAGACGAGCGTTGCCTCCGTTCATTTCGGACTTTTTCGATGCTACAGCATTTAGGCGCTCCTTTCAAGAAACTGGCGGCTTGGCTGTGGCTCCACCCCGTCCTTGTTGCCTGTCTCGCCATCACCGTCAGTGCCTGTTGCAAGATCGCGCGACTCACCTCCCGTGAACTCTGGCTCGACGAAACCTACACGGCGTTCGTCGCGACCCTTCCATTTCCCGAGGTCCTTCGGCACACCGCGGGTGACATGCACCCGCCGCTGTATTGGGTGCTGGTGTGGGCCTGGGCCCGGCTCGTGGGTGACGGGCCTGCGCAGCTCAGGCTTCTCTCCGCCCTGCTGAGCCTCTGCGCCTCGTTTGGAATGCTCATTGTGGGCCGGCGATTCATGGGCGCCCGCGCAGGCTGCCTGGCCGCGATCCTCTTTGCCTTCTCACCCATGCTGTTTGTTTATTCCCTGGAAGTACGCATGTACATGATGGCGATCCTTGTCGTCGTCTGCCTTCTTACCTTGCATCAGATTGTGGTTGTCGACAAGCACAATACGATCTGGTGGCTGATTGCTTATGCGTCGCTGGCCGCGGCCTTATTCTACGTTCATTACGGCGGCTTGTTCGTCGTGGCGGGGCTCTTCGCCGACTGGTTGTTTGCCACGCGTTTTGCGCGGCGCCAGCTCGTGCGCATGGGAGCGGCGGGGATCCTATTCGCCGCACTCATCTCTCCGTGGATCCCGACTGTTTTGAGCCAACGGGCTAACAAGATCGAGCTAGACCGTGTGCTCGTCGCCAGCTATAGTAATCCCGAATCCCTGACGTTTGGCTCCCGGCCCGAGACCCTTCGCCCGTCCGGCCGGGTAGCCGCTGGGATTCTGCTCAAAGGCCTGGCAGCGGCAATCGGCTGCTATCCGGCAAAATCACCGGTGCTGTTAGGGGTGGCGGCAATCCCGCTGGTCATCCTGATTGCCGGCGCCGGACTCCTTTTCATGAAGAATGACGAGGTCTGCCGGCTGTTCGCGCTCATTGGGTTATTCGTATTAATGGGAGTACTTGTGTTTCATCTGTACTCAACTCGCAACATCCTGTACATCGTGCCGGCCCTTATACTGGCTTTTGCACAGGTTATCAGGCGCTGGGCAGATGCGAAGGTCTTTCGGCCGGCTTGCGTGGCGGTCTGCGCGCTGACTCTTGGTGTTTATGCGGCCGGCTTCCTCCGTCAGACCATAATCTCTCACCCACACCCCTGGCAGGAAACCGTCAGCACAATTCAAAAGGGATATCAACCCGGGGACACCGTTATTTTTGACGCTCAGTACGGCCAGGTGCCATTCGACTATTTTGCCCGGCAAGCTCGCTTTCAACCGGAGGAAGTGGGATTTCCCGGCTCCATGTACCAATGGTGGAAGAGCCAGCCCTTTAAAGGTTGGGGCGGGCCAGTGGTGACGAAGCCTGATCTGGATCAATTCGTTTCGGGCCTGAGAAGCGGTGCGCCGAGGAGCCTGTGGCTGATACTATTCGAGACCTACTACTACGACCCGAGCGATGCATTGGGTGCAGCCTTAAGTCGATTGGGAAAAACAGCCGAACTCCCGACCGGCAGAGAACAGGACTCGGGAGCGGCGCCCGACGAGAGTATGCCCCGCCTGATTCGCATCCGGCTCGAGTAACTCAAGTGCGCAGATGCCAGTGCCGGAGTACGCCGCCCGCTAAAGCACGGAGAGCGTTGTACAAGATCTGGCGAGTGACTCTCCAGTCGAGAAAATCGACGTCGAAGAACTCCAGCGGTGGGCGGTAGGCGCGCCACCACTGGCCCCAGGTAGTCAGTCCCGCGTTCAGATACTGCCCGAAGGCCGGCGCGTCGCGTTGCAAGGTAACATGGCGGAAATCGAACCGGGTGGCGTCGATGGGCGCCGGGGTCTTGCCAATCAGGTCCAGATAATGGAGCCAGCCGACGTCGACGCCGGTGTAGATGGAGCAATCGCCGGTCCCGCTGACACGGGGATTGACTTCAATCAGCCGGACACGGCCGTCACGCGCATCCCGTTTGACTTCGATCTCGCACAAGCCGACATAGCCAATCTCCCGCAGAAAACGATCGCTGAGGCCGGAGATCTCCTCGTCTACCACGGGTTCCACAATGCTCGCGGATCCGAATTGAATCGGGTAAGACCGCAGCTCACGAACCACACAGTAGCCGAGCCGTTCGCCGCTGGTCCCATAGACCGACAGATAGCAGAACTTGGCGTCGTCGGCGCCAACTATGACCTCCTGCACAATCGCTTTCGGCCGGAGCGGCTCCGCGTGCCGATAAAGAGCCCGCAGCTCCCCGGCCGTATCGGCGGTCGCAACCTTTTTGCCATGCAGCGGATTCTCCTCCGGCAGTGTCTCCCATTCGCGGTGGGTAAGGGGCTTCAGGAGGCAGGGGAAGCGCGCCTCGCCGCAGAACTTATCCAGACCCTCTCCGGCTTCAATATATGAAGTAAGCGGGCACGGAAAGCCGGCTTTGGCAGCCAATGCGTACTGCTGCTCCTTGGTCACCAGTTTGGCCTGCACCGCGACCGATGCGGGGGAGAAAGTGTAATCCGCCTGCAAATCATTGGCATGACGGCCAAGCGCGGAAACGAAGATATCGGCAGCGGGGATAATTACCGGCCTCGATCCCAGGTTTCGCGAGAGGGACCGCATAAAGGCGGCCCATTCGGCCGGCTCGGAGTCGGGATTGGGGCAGAGGTAGGATTTCCCATATCTGGAGCGAAAGCCCGCGTTGCCGGCGAAGCAATCGACGCCGATGGCGCGAACGCCACGGCGTTCGAGATCCCGCATCAAATTCAGTCCTGTCTGGAATACGCTGCAAACCACTACGGGCGGCCAGTCCGGTTCTGCTCGTTGCGGCGCTGTCGGCAAAGTGGTACACGTGACTCGGGCTCCTCGTCCAAGCCAGCCTCCTCCGCATATTCTAACCAAATTCGTGAAGGTGACCGATTGCGGCGCAGGCATTCAGCGCGCCCGCGGTTTTTTCCGGAGCGACTGAAGTGCGCCATTCGCGCGCAGCAGCAGGTACTCGGTCTCTCTCGCCAGCCGCCACATAAGCCGTTTCGGTGCGGACCAGTGGTAATACTCCGAGATCAAGTATCTCTCACTCTCGAGAAAGTAGCGGAACTCGACGGCGAGCGACTTGGGCATCGAATGGCCCGCATTGTGTGCGCATTTCGCCGATGGCGATGCGATCACGCGCCAGTTCTTCTTTTGCAAGCGCTCTGCCAGAATCAACTCTTCTTCAAACAGAAACGTGTTCTCATCGAGCCCGCCGATGTCCAAAAAAGCGGCCGTTTTGATCATCATGCACGAGCCTGCAACGCTATAAACCTCTTCGCCGTCTTTCACCGTCGCGGGAAAGTAGTGCCTGTCCAAAGCGCAGTTCAAGATTGGCTTCATCAACGTCCGAAATAGCGGGAGCTTCCTGAGCGCTCCGTAGATCACGAACTTCTGGAAGGCCTTCGGACGCCTTCGGTACGACCTGTTTTCAACGCCGACCACCGCCGGCGCGGTGCAGCCCGCCACCGCATCGGCGCACAGATTGTCGTACATCCGCCGCAGGCAACCGGGAGAAGGCCGGGCGTCCGGGTTCAGGAACACGACGTACGAGCATCGATCCTGGATCAGGCGCCGCGCACCGATATTATTTCCCTTTGCAAACCCGAGGTTCGCTCCGGTCTCGATCACGTCGATGCCCGGAAACCGTTTCCGCACCAGTGCAGCCGTTCCGTCAACCGACTGATTATCGACCACGATGACGCGCAGCGGGAGCCCACAGTCGTGCCCGGCTGTGGATTGAAGTGCACCGGAGATGTATTTTGCAGAATTATAAGTGAGAATGCAAACGCCAACCGAATCCGACATCCGATCTCCTCAAGGCGTGCATGCCGATCGAGCCTGCATCAGTATATGTATAGTATCGATTGTGACAGATATCGATACCATGATACGTGCCTACACCGCACCTGGCTGAAATGCAATCCGTGGGTTGTGTTTGACCGCGCCAGATACGGGCGGGGTCCACACGCCGGGCCGGTTACCGAAAGAAGATGCCGCTCAGAACGGCGTTGCTGGCCGTATTGGTGATGCGGGCTACCACGTGGCCGCTCACGTTCCACACCAGGTACTCGCCGGCGGTGAAAGCGGTCACCGTCCGCGTGTCCAGCACGTGGTTGCCAGCATCCAGGATGTCGACACGCTCGCTGCGCCCGCCGTCCCAGTCCAACAGATACAGCGCCACCTGGTGGGTATTGGTATCGTTGAAATTCAGATCGACGGTGAAAAAGCCGCCGGTGTACCAGCAGGCGGCGATGCGGCCCGTGGTCGACGAGGCCTTCTGCAACGCACGCACGTCGCTGGTGGGTGAGATCCACGTATAGGCTGTGTTGCCGGCGGGAGTCACCGTCACGTACGAAGGATAGTTGACGGTGTCATTGATGACATTGGAGCCATCGGCCCCATACACGCCCTTCCAGGCGCCGGCGGTTGTCGCGTCGGTCTTCACGTAGGTGGCGGCCGTGCCGCTCGACGGCGGAGGAGCCACGGTCCCACTGCCGAAGAAGATGCCGCTCACAACGGCGTTGCTGGCCGTATTGGTGATGCGGACTACCACGTGGCCGCTCACGTTCCACACCAGGTACTGGCCCGCGGTGAAAGCGGTCACCGTCCGCGTGTCCAGCACGTTGTTGTTGGTATCAAGAATGTCCACACGCTCGCTGCGTCCGCCGTCCCAGTCCAACAGATACAGCGCCAGCGCGTGGGTGTTGGCATCGTTGAAACTCAGATCGATGGTGAAATAGCCGCCCGTATACCAGCAGGCGGCGATGCGGTCCGTCGTTGACGAGGCCTTCTGCAAAGCCCTGGTGTCGCTGGTGGGCGAGATCCAGGTGTAAGAAGCGTTGCCGGAGGGAGTCACCGTCACGTAAGACGGATAGTTGGCCGTGTCATTGATGACGTTATAGCCATCGGCCCCATACACGCTCTTCCAGGTGCCGGCGGTCGCAGTGTCGGTCTTCACGTAGCTGGCGGCGCCGCCGCTCGACGGCGGAGGAGCCACGGTCCCACTGCCGAAGAAGATTCCGCTGACAACGGCGTTGCTGGCCGTATTGGAGATGCGGACTACCACGTGGCCGCTCACGTTCCACACCAGGTACCGGCCCGCGGTGAAAGCGGTCACCGCCCGCGTGTCCAGCACGTTGTTGTTGGTATCAAGAATGTCCACACGCTCGCTGCGTCCGCCGTCCCAGTCCAAGAGATACAGCGCCAGCGCGTGGGTGTTGGTATCGTTGAAACTCAGATCGATGGTGAAAAAGCCTCCTGTATACCAGCAGGCGGCGATACGATTGGTTGTTGACGAGGCCTGCTGCAACGCCCGGGTGTCGCTGGTGGGTGAGATCCAAGTGTAGGAGGCATTCCCGGAGGGAGTTACTGTCACGTAAGACGGATAGTTGACGGTGTCATTGATGACGTTGTAGCCGTCGGCCCCATACACGCTCTTCCACGTGCCGGCGGTCGTCGTGTCGGTTTTCACGTAACTGGCGGCGCCGCCGCTCGACGGCGGAGGGGGAGGCGGAGGCGGAGGCGTCACGGTGGTCCCACCGCCAAAGAAGATCCCGCTCACGACGGCGTTGCTGCCTGTATTGGTGATGCGCACCACCACGTGGCCGCTCACGTTCCACACCAGGTACTCGCCCGCGGTGAAAGCGGTCACCGTACGCGTGTCCAGCACGTTGTTGCTGGTGTCCAGAATGTCGACACGCTCGCTGCGCCCGCCGTCCCAATCCAACAGATACAGCGCTAGCGCGTGGGTGTTGGTATCGTTGAAATTCAGATCGACGGTGAAAAAGCCGCCCGTATACCAGCAGGCGGCGATGCGGTCGGTGGTGGACGAGGCCTTCTGCAATGCCCGGGTGTCGCTGGTGGAAGAGACCCAGGAATAAGAGGCGTTTCCGGAGGGAGTTACCGTCACGTAAGACGGATAACTGGCGGTGTCATTGATGACGTTAGCGCCGTCGGCCCCATAAACACCCTTCCACGTGCCGGCGGTCGTCGTGTCGGTCTTCACATATGTGGCAGCGCCGCTGCTCGACGGAGGCGGGGGAGGCGGAGGAGCCACGGCGGTCCCAGTGCCAAAGAAGATCCCGCTCAGCACGGCGTTGCTGCCGGTATTAGTGATACGCACCACCACGTGGCCGCTCACGTTCCACACCAGGTACTCGCCCGCGGTGAAAGCGCTCACCGTCCGGGTGTCGAATAAGCTGTTGTTGGCATCCAGAATGTCTACTCGCTCGCTGCGGTTTCCGTCCCAATCCAAGAAATACAACGCCAACTGGTGCGTGTTGCTGTCGTTGAACTTCAGATCGATGGTGATCAAACTACTCGTATACCAGCAGGCGGCGATGCGATCGGTTGTCGACGAGGCCTTCTGCAACGCCCGCGCGTCGCTGGTGGAAGGGACCCACGTATAGGGCGAATTCCCGGAGGGAGTCACTGCCACATAAGAAGGATAGTTCAGAGTGTCGTTGATGACGTTATAGCCATCGGCGCCATACACGCCCTTCCAGGTGCCGGCGGCCGTCGTGTCCGTCTTCACGTAGCTGACGGTGCCGCCGGTTGGCGGCGGCGGCGGAGTCCCACCGCCAAAGAAGATCCCGCTCAGCACGGCAGTGCGGCTCGAGTCGCTGGTGATGCGCACCACCACGTGGCCGCTCACGTTCCACACCAGGTACTCGCCGTTGGCGAAATTGCCCGCGGACCGGGTGTCCAGCACGTTGTTGGCGGCGTCCAGGATATCCACGTGCTCGCTGCGCCCGCCCTCCCAATCCAAGAGATAAAGCGACAACTGGTGCGTGTTCGCATCGCCGAAGCTCAGATCGACGGTAAAAGAATTAACCGCGAACCAGCAGGCGGCGATGCGGTCCGTCGCCGACGACGGGATCTGCAAACCGCGCGCATCAAAGGTGGAAGAGACCCACGTATAGGGCGACTGCCCGTAGGGCGTCACCACCACGTAAGAAGGATAGCTGGCGCTGTCGCCGATGACGTTGTAGCCATCGGCCCCATACGCGCCCTTCCAGGAGCCGGAGGTCGTCGTGTCGGTCCTCACGTAGCTGGCTTTGCCTGGACTAGGAGGCGCAAGCACCGAGATCGCCGAACTGGTCACGGAATTGCCGTTGTAGGAGGCCGTGATCGTCACCGAAGCCAGCGCCGCTACGACCGAGGTCGGCAGGTTGAACGTCTGGGAAAGCAGGCCGGCGCTCACGGTCACGTTGGCCGTGGGGAAGGCCGAATTCGAGCCGGTCAGGGTCACCGGCAGCCCTGCGCCGAGCGCCGGAAGAGTCAGCGTGACTGTCACATTCACGTTGCTCCCACCCACCACCGCGCCGGGAGACACCGACACCGACGCCAGCGCGGCGGTCGCCGGCACGAGGGTGACCAGCGTCTTGCCGCTGGCGGACCCGTCCGCCAGAGTGGCCGTCACGGTGACGGAGGACGAGCCGGTCAGCGAAGACGGCGCCGTGTAGAAGCCGGTGGCGCTCAGGGTCCCCAGCGTCGGACTCATCGACCAGGTCACGCCCAGGCTGCTCCCCGTCACCGTCGCGGTGAACTGCTGCGTCTGGAACAGGCCCATGGTGGGGGAGGCCGGAGTAACCACCACGGCCGGCGGGTTGGAGGAGACCGCTTGTCCCGAATTCGGATCGATCATCAGGCTGGAGACGTCCACCGCCTCGATGTTCGATCCGATGATGGACCCCAAGGTGTCCAGTTCGTTCGTGTTCCAGCGCGGATCGACCGCGATCTGCATTTCCCACGGCAGCCCGTTATCGGCCAGCATCAGGCCATACTTCTTGATGGCCCGCAGAATGATCTGCATGTTGGCCGAATAACCCGAGATATCGACGCTGGCCTTCAGCCGGAACCGCTGTCCCATGGGCGGCAACAAGGGAGACGAGCTGGAGGATGCGTAGTGCCTGCCCGGCCATACATACAGACGCTGGGTACTCGGCGCGGTGAAGCGCAGGGCGTGGTCGATCTGCCCGGCGAGGATCTCGTCGTAGCGCACCAGCCCCGGCATGATGGGCAAGCCGGCGGCATCCGCCGACGTCCAGTCGGCCGGCCGCAGGGCGTTGGAAAGCAGGCTCCATTTTGCGGAGCTGTCGACGTTCCAACTGCCATCCGGCTGCAAGAACGAGTTGAAGGTCTCGTACAGTATGCAGTTGTCCTTGTCCACAACCAGGACGTGGCGGTCGGAGCTGGCTTCCACCTGCGCCGTCAGCGGAATCGGATACGGGCCCGGATCGCTTTCATCGGGGTAAGTGATGTTTAACGGGACTTTGGGCTGCGTTCCCGGCACAATATTGACGGGAATCGTGATATCGTACCGCAGGCCGCCGGTGGCAGAGATGCTGCCGATGTAATCGGCGGAATGGGCTGCCACCGGGAGGGTGTCCACGGGCGCATTCCAGATGTTGTTGGCGGGGAAGGACGGGCAGCCGTTGATGCTGGGAGCCTGGCCGCAAACGACACCGCTGAAGACAACAGCGAGTAAGAAAAGACGTCGCAAATTCATCTCGATTCCTGTTCTTATCAAGTTCTTATCAGGCTTGTTTAAACCTTTAAATCGCAGTAGGCCGACAAAGTAACAGACACATAGCCCCCAATGGTATCGATTCCGATGCTTGAAATACTACCCTATCTTTTGGCGAATCCCCGGCTCTTTCGCGGGGTGGGAATAGACAAATAGAATCAAATAGTTGGAGGGTTGGGCCAATTTTGCGGGGAGCCGCATGGCTGGAATGCGGGTGCTCCGGGCGTTTTGGTTCGACGAGGTTAATGCCGAGGACCTGTAGAATCTGGAAAAAGAATGGCCTTCAGTTTCAGACGATTGTGGGACACTACCGACACGCACATAGACCGAGACCGCGACCCGGGTCCAGGTCTTCACTACGTAGTGGTGGTCCTATAAAACGCCTTGATTCACAGGTACCGGTTGGATGCTTGGAAGACCGCTCCACCAGCCCGTCGCGCTACCGGAAGAAAATCCCGCTCACAACGGCGTTGCTGCCCGTGTTGGTGATGCGCGCCACCACGTGGCCGCTCACGTTCCACACCAAGTACTCGCCCGCGGTGAAAGCGGTCACCGTCCGCGTGTCCAGCACGTTGTTGCTGGCATCCAGAATGTCGACCCGCTCGCTGCGCCCGCCATCCCAATCCAACAGATACAGCGCCATCTGGTGGGTGTTGGTATCGTTGAAATTCAGATCGATGCTGATGACACCGCCCGTATACCAACAGGCGGCGATGCGGTCGGTCGTGGATGAGGCCTTCTGCAAGGCCTGCGGGGCGCTGGTGGATGCGACCCAGGTATAGGCCGAATTGCCGGAGGGAGTCACCGTCACGTAAGAAGGATAATTGACGGTGTCATTGATGACGTTGAAGCCATCGGCCCCATACGCGCCCTTCCACGTGCCGGCGGTTGTCGTGTCGGTCTTCACGTAACTGGCAGTGCCTCCGCTCGGCGGGGGAGGCGGCGCGCCCGCGCTACCAAAGAAAATCCCGCTCACAACGGCATTGCTGCCGGTGTTGGTGATGCGCGCCACCACGTGGCCGCTCACGTTCCACACCAAGTACTCGCCCGCGATGAAAGCGGTCACCGTCCGCGTGTCCAGCACGTTGTTGTTGGTATCCAGAATGTCCACACGCTCGTTGCGCCCGCCGTCCCAATCCAACAGATACAGCGCCAGCGAGTGGGTGTTGGCATCGTTGAATTTCAGATCGATGGTGAAATAGCCGCCAGTATACCAGCAGGCGGCGATGCGGTCCGTCGTGGACGAGGCCTTCTGCAACGCCCTGGTGTCGCTGGTGGAAGAGACCCAGGTATAAGAGGCGTTTCCGGAGGGAGTTACTGTCACGTAAGACGGATAACTGACAGTGTCATTGATGACGTTGAAGCCATCGGTCCCGTACACACCCTTCCACGTGCCGGCGGTCGTCGTGTCGGTCTTCACATAAGTGACCGACGTACCCGGGTTGTTCGCCGGGTTGATGGGGAACGCGAAGCTCCCCGAAGTCCCTCCGCCAGGTGAATTGAAAACTGTGACCTGCGCGATTCCCGCAGTACCGATATCCGCGGCAGTGATGGCCGCCTGGAGTTGCGTGGCGCTCAGGTACGTAGTCGTCCGGCCACTCCCGTTCCAGTTCACCACCGAACTGCCGCTCACGAACCCCGTCCCATTCACTGTCAGGGTGAAGGCCGCGCCGCCCGCCGTGGCGCTCGTGGGAGCCAGCGACGTGATCGCCAGTGCCGGGTTGATGGGAAACGCGAAGCTCCCCGAAGTTCCTCCGCCGGGTGAATTGAAAACTGTGACCTGCGCGGTTCCCGCAGTACCGATATCCGCGGCAGTGATGGCCGCCTGGAGTTGCGTGGCGCTCAGGTACGTTGTCGCCCGGGCGCTCCCGTTCCAGTTCACCACCGAACTGCCGCTCACGAACCCCGTCCCATTCACTGTCAGGGTGAAGGCCGCGCCGCCCGCCGTGGCGCTCGTGGGAGCCAGCGATGTGATCGCCGGCGCCGCGTTGATGGAGAACGGCAGGCTTCCCGATGTGCCTCCTCCGGGTGTCGGATTGAACACCGTGACTTGCGCGGTTCCGGCGTTGCCGATATCCGCGGCGGTGATGGCCGCCTGCAATTGCGTGGCGCTCAAGTACGTCGTCGCCCGGGCGCTCCCGTTCCAGTTCACCACCGAACTGCCGCTCACGAATCCGGTCCCGTTTACTGTCAGGGTGAAGGCCGTTCCTCCCACCGTGGCGCTCGTTGGCGCCAGCAATGTGATCGCCGGTACGGGGTTGTTCGCCGAAGTCCCAGGGCTAAAGAAGATCCCGCTCACGACGGCGTTGCTGCCGGTGTTAGTGATGCGCGCCACCACGTGGCCACTTACATTCCACACCAGGTACTCGCCCGCGGTGAAAGCGGTCACCGTCCGCGTGTCCAGCACGTCGTTATTTGTATCCAGGATGTCCACGCGCTCGCTGCGCCCGCCGTCCCAATCCAAGAAATACAACGCCAGTTGGTGCGTGTTGGTATCGCTGAAATTCAGATCGATGGTGAAGGAGCCGCCCGTATACCAGCAGGCCGCAATGCGGTCCGTGGTCGACGAGATTTTCTGCAGCGCCCGGGTGTTGGTGGTGGAAGAAACCCAAGTATAGGGCGTGTTCCCAGCGGGAGTCACCGCGACGTAAGAAGGATAGTTGGCGGTGTCATTGATGACGTTAGCGCCGTCGGCCCCATAAACACCCTTCCACGTGCCGGCAGTCGTTGTGTCGGCTTTGACATAGGTCGCGGCGCCGCTCGGCGGCGGGGAAGTCCCAGTGCCCCCGGTGCCGAAGAAGATCCCGCTCATAACGGCGTTGCTGCCGGTGTTGGTGATGCGCACTATCACGTGGCCGCTCACGTTCCAGACCAGGTACTCGCCCGCGGTAAAGGAGCTGACCGTTCGCGTGTCCAGCACGCCGCCGGCGGCATTCAGGATGTCCACGCGCTCGCTGCGGCCGCCGTCCCAATCCATGAGATACAACGCAAGTTGGTGCGTGTTGGCATCGTTGAAACTCAGATCGATGGTGAAGAAACTGCCTGAAAACCAGCAGGCGGCGATGCGATCCGTCGTTGAGGAGGCCTTCTGCAGGGCCTGCGGGGCACTGGTGGAAGATGCCCACGTATAGGGCGCGTTCCCCGCGGGCGTCACCGTGACGTAAGAAGGATAGTTGACGGTGTCATTAATGACGTTATAGCCATCGGCCCCATACGCTCCCTTCCAATTACCGGCGGTCGTCGTGTCGGTTTTCACGTAACTGGCGGCGCCTGTTGGCGGCGGTGCGCCGGCGCAACTGCGAAGGGCTTTGTTCACATCCAGGCGCCCGCCCGTTATCGTGATGCCGGAGAGGCTCGCAACCGGGTCCACATTCGCCAGCAGGGTACTCTTCAGCGCGGCCGTGTTCAACGCGCATTTGGAAAGCACGAGCATGGCCGCGCCGGAAACATGCGGTGTCGCCATCGACGTCCCACTCAGATATCCGTACGAGACATTCGGCAGAGTGGAAATGATGTTGACTCCCGGCGCGCCAAGGTGGACCGAGTTCTTTCCGTAATTGGAGAAGGAAGCCAGGGAGTCGGTGTTGGTGGTGGCGGCCACGGCAATTACGTTCGGCGCGTTGAAAGATGCCGGGTAGAAAGGAGTGGTATCGTTGCTGGCGCTGTTGTTGCCCGCGGCGGCTACGAAGAGCACATCCGCGGTATTGGCTTTGTTGATTTCGTCCAACAGCGACTGCGAGAATCCGGTTGAGCCCCAACTGGCCGACAATACCCGCAGATTCGCGCCGCTGCCAAAGATGGTCTTCGCCTGGAGTCCGAACTCGATGGCATCGATGGCATCGGAGGTCGATCCGGAGCCGCTCGAATCGAGGAACTTGAGGGCCATGATGCTGGTGGTCCAGTTCACTCCGGCGACGCCGGTGGCGTTGTTGCCCACCGCTCCAATCGTGCCGGCGGTGTGGGTGCCGTGACCGTTATCGTCCAGGGGGGTGCAGGATCTGGTGATGGTATTGTATCCGTGCGAGCCTTGCGGACATGTAAGTTGTCCCCAACTCAGCGTGACTTGGAATTGCGACGGCGCCGACCATACATTCGCCGCCAGGTCCGGGTGGGTGTAGTCGATGCCTGTATCGGTCGAGGCCACGACATTGGCGGTGGATCCCGTGGAGACATCCCAGGCCAACGTTGCGCCGATGTCCGCGCCGGGTGTCGTCGTGTTGAGGAGGGCCCACTGGGATGAAAAATAGGTATCGTTCGGAATCGCCGAAGCCTGGTGGACGTAGTCCGGCTCGACATAGACCACCGATGGATGGAGCCTGACAATGTTCAGCAGAGTGGCAACGTTGTTGCCGGCCGAGTGCATCACATAGATATTCAGGGAGGCGCTGAGGAGGCGAAGATTGTCGGCGCCACCAAGCTGTTGGAGTTGCTGGATCACCGTTGCGGTCGAGGTGCCCGCGGGTGGAGGACCCAGCTTGAAGATCACCTGGTGAGCCGCCACTGTATGGCCGTTATTGATTTCGGTGTCGCCGCGCAGCGCACGCCCGGCCGACATCAACAGGATGGTGATGAGGAGAAGCGACCTGAGTTTCATTGCCGTTTTGTTTGTTTAGTTTAGCATGTTCTGGGGCTGGGTCCAATGGGTTCGGATGATTTGGGCGAACTGTTAGTACTGTTGCTAAGTACTGTGATCTGAGTACCGGATATCAGGGTAGATAACAACCGATGCTAACCAGAGTTAGTAAGTCATACTCATCCCGGGCGGGTCTGCGGGACTAAACCGCGACACATCGCAGACCGGCAGCACGCCCGGAATGCCCGGCACGCGGCGGTCGATCCCGGCCATCCATGGGGGCATGGAGTATTCCGTGGGGCGGGGAAACGCTCTCGTCCGACCGCGGACTCTGCCGCGGGAGGATTCCCGGCTCGCCGGCCGGTCAGCCACCCGGATTGGGCCAAGCTATGATATTCGCCGATTTCTCCACCTTGCCGCCGGATCTGTACCGCATCTCGGTTACAAGGAAACGGATAGCCTCGCAATCCTCACTGCCCTCCAGAATGATGATTGGCCGATCCCGCTCTATCCATCGACGCATGCCTTGCAGCACATTGTACTCGTGCCCTTCGGTATCGATTTTGACCAATGAGATTCTATTGGGTGGCATGATCTGATCGAGGGCACATGCGTAGATGCTCCGCTCACCTTCCTGGGAGGCATGCGCCAGAAAGTAATCCGGCAAACGGTTGGATGTGTTTTTGGGAACGCTGAAACGGATGGCGCCGGTGTAGTCGGAAGCCGCCAGATTGAGTATCGTGACATTGTCGTAAGGAAGGGTCCGAAGAACAGACGTCAGAATTTCCACCGTCTCGGGAATAGGTTCGATTGCCAGAACCCGCCCATCTTTCCCCACCAGATGAGCGAGCCGCCAAGTGTAGTATCCAACATTGGCGCCTACATCGACCACCCAATCCCCAGGATTTACGAACGACGCAATCTGGTCGTACACGGCATCGGGCGGGTCCACCGGCCTGAATCGCCCGCGGCGAATGTCAAGATGGATTTTCAAGCGGCGAAGTTCCTGTTGAATGCTGCGCGGCAGAAAACTGCTGATGCGTTTGAGCATTATGGTCATTTCTTCTTAGCACATCCACTCCGCACACTTCAATTAATCAGGAGTGTGGCTCGCCGGGATCACGACTCGCCCCCGCGCAGCATGCGCTCGGTCAGAGATTCACGATCGGGCGCGAACTGCGCCGCGGCGGCCAGCAGATACGGCCGGAACTCCCGCGTCCAGTAATCCATGAACCCCGTACGTGCGATCTCCGCCAGCGTGTCGGTGTAGTGGTCGAGAATGGCCTCGCCCAGCACCGCTCCGGTCCGCCGCGAGGCCGAGCGGGCCGCGCGCGACAGCCACAAGACACGGGCGGGGACCCGACCAACCGCCGATACAGCCATCAGCGACGACACCACGAACACGCTGCGCTGCTGCGCCTTCGCCGATTCCTGCAGGCCTTTCCAAACCTGCTCCACGCGCTCGATCGCCGGGATGTTTCTAGGTGGAATGGTTTGCAACTCGCGTTTCAACTGATCCCACTCGCGGCGCAGGGCCGCAATTCGGACCGGCGGAAGATTGAGCGTGTTCGCCAGGTGCGCGCTGGTCTTTTCCAGGCCGTCGAGAACCTGCTCCACGGTTTCAAAGCGCCCCTGGCCTTCGAGCAGTCCCTCTTGCTGCAACGCCAGCGACAGTTCCGCGATCAGCTTGCGGCCGCCGCCGGTGACGTCGGCGAGCGCCGCCAGCACCCAGATGGGCGATGCGCGGAAGGCCAGGATGCCCAGCAGCTCGATCCCATGACTGGCGGTCCGCTTGAGCAGGAAATTCTCCGCCAGC
Organism: Bryobacteraceae bacterium; assembly: GCA_035638575.1. Classification (GTDB taxonomy): domain Bacteria; phylum Acidobacteriota; class Terriglobia; order Bryobacterales; family Bryobacteraceae; genus DASQZT01. The sequence continues at coordinate 6,516 of DASQZT010000008.1, read as the reverse complement.
CTTCCTTCCAGGGGATAAATCCCTTCCACCTGCCCGACCTCTTCGATCAGGAAACGCAGGGCCACCTCGACCATGGTTTGATACAGCGTCGTGCGCCGCACGCTGGACGGCAGCGCGACGTTGCCGATTTCGCGCAGCAGTCCGCCCGACAGCGCGCCGAGCGAGCGGATCACCCGCTCCGGCAGCGAGAGAATGTACCGGTAGGAGACGGTCAATGCCACTCCTCGTAGTATACGGGGGGCTTACCGCTGGCTGACGCGCGCCGGCTCGGAAACTGCTGACGCGCGCGGATCGGAAGGTGAGTATCGCCTCAACGCGCGCCCGCGCGAAACTGGCGGGTCATGCGCGCAAAACGTTCCCCGAAGCGGCGCGCTTCTTCCGTTTCCTTGTCGCTCACCCCCGGATCCGCCGGACCGGTGGTCGCCTCCGGCCCCAGAGTGCCGAAGCCCTGGTCGTCCACGCCGCCGATGATGGTGAATCGCATGGTGAGAAAAGCGGAAATAATGGAGAGGCGCGCGACGTCTTTTCCCATGGCAACCGCGCCGCCGGTACAGAATGCTCCGGCGGTCCGGCCGTCGCCGTTGGCCTTGGCCTTCCACAGCACGTCGCCGGCGTGGTCCAGAAAGCGTTTGGTCTCGGCCGACACGTTGGACCATTGCACGGGAGTGCCCAGCAGGATGCCGTCGCTTCGGAGGATTTCATCGGCGCTCACGTCGGCGGTTTTGCGCAGCGTCACTTCGACGCCCGACACCGACGCCGCTCCCGCGCGGATCGCCTGGGCCAGCCTGGCGGTGTTTCCCGTCTCGGAGTGATAGGCGACGAGGATGCGCGTGGGAGGCTGCTGCGCAAACGCGCTCATCGCCGCCAGCACCAGCAACGACTTCATCGAGGGCGTGTCCTTTCGGGGTGCGCCCGCTTCGCTGCTTTGGCGCCTTTCTTGCCGGAGGCGCGCTTCAGCGGGTCGGCGGGAACGTGGTCGAGCTCCCTGGAGAGAATCTCCACCAGGCGCTCCAGCACCTTCGTGCGCGCCCAGTATTTGTCGTTTCCTTCCACCGTGCACCAGGGGGCTGTCCGGGTGCTCGTCTTCACCAGCATTTCCTCGACGGCTTCCTCGTAGGTGCCCCACTTCTGGCGATTGCGCCAGTCCTCGTCGGTGAGCTTCCAGGCTTTGTAGCCGATGGCTTTGCGCTCCTCGAAGCGGCGGAGCTGCTCGTCGCGCGAGATGTGGATCCAGAACTTCGCCAGGATGATCCCGAAGTCCTTCAACTGGCGCTCGAAGGAGTTGATCTCTTTGTAGGCGCGCTTCCACTCCTCCTCGCGGGCGAAGCCCTCGACGCGCTCCACCAGCACGCGGCCGTACCAGGAACGGTCGAAGATGGCGATCTGGCCCCGCTCCGGAAGGCGGCGCCAGAAACGGTAGAGGTAGTGACGCGTTTTGTCTTCGCCCTGCGGCGCCGCGATGGAGTAAACCACGTAGCCGCGCGGATCGAGCTTCTCGGTGATTCTTTTGATGGCGCCGCCCTTGCCGGCGGCATCCCAGCCCTCGAACAGGACTATGACCGGCCGTTTCTGGAGGTAGACCTGGTATCCCAATTCGCGAAGCTGAACCTGGCGGCGCGTCAGCTCGCGGACGTAGGCCTCGCGATCGAGGGCCTGCGTCAGGTCAAGCGTTTCCAGCATAGGAGCCCCCCTGCCCGAGCGAGTCCATGGCGGCGCGAAGTTCCGCGTCCCTGGCGGCCGCATCCGGAACTTCGACGCGCGGCGGCGCGTCGCCGCCGAGGCGCTTCTCCATGGCGGCCACGATGGTCTCGAAGATCTTCTTCCGCGCGTACCACTTCGAGGTGGCCTCGACGATGGTCCACGGCGCGCATTCCGAGTCGGTCAGCTCGAGCATCTCTTCGGATGCGGCGAGATACTCGTTGTACTTCTTGTGGCGGGCCCAGTCGGCGGCGGTGACGCGCCACGCTTCCAGCGGATCGGCCTCGATGGCGCGGAAGCGAGCCCGCTGCTCCTTTCTGGAGATGTGCAGAAAAAATTTCAAAATGACGGCGCCGTCGTCGGCCAGCATGCGCTCGAACTCGGCGATATCGCGGTAGGCGTCGCGCCAGGCCTTCTCCGGGATGGCGCCTTCCACGCGCTCGTCCAGCACGCGCAAGTACCAACTGCGATCGAAGATGACCATCTCACCGCGATTCGGGACCTTCAGCCAGAAACGCCACAGCCACGGGCGCTGTTGCTCGTAGGTGCGGGGGGCGGTGATGGGATACAGCTTGAAACCGCGCGGATCCAGGCGCTGCGTCAGGGCAGCGGTCGCCGTGCCCTTGCCGGAGGCGTCCCAGCCCTCGAAGACGATGATGGTCGGCACGCCGTGGTCCCAGCACGCCTTTTCGAGATCGTAAAGACGTTGCTGGAGAGCGGGCAGGGCCAGCTTGAAATCGTCGCGCGTGAGCTTCCTCTTGAGGTTGATGTTCTCCAGCATGGCTCTGGGTCAATTCTAACCGCAGTGCACTGCGTTATGCTTGGTGTCGAACTTGAGTTGAAGGTGCTATTATGCGTCATCTCGTTTGGTTCGCCCTCCTCTGTTTCCCCGCTCTTTCTTACGATCTCCCCAGCGATACCGCGGGCCCACTGACCGTTCGAATGCAGGCGCCGGCGGTCGGAAGTTACGGCGCGGGCGGCTTTGCCGAGATGTCGCGTCCGGGCGTACCCTTCGTGGTCCCGGTCAGCCTGCAAAACGCCGGCGACCGCGAGATATCGGGCACGCTGCGGATGGCGGTAATCGACCAATGGAAAGTGGAGCCGCCAGCCGCGATCCCATTCCGCCTCGGCCCGCGCGGCCGCTCGCGCCACGAGTTCACCGTGAGTTTTGGACCCGGCACCTACAGCGCCCACTATCCCATCCACGTCTACGCCGAATTCGAGTACCAGGGGCAGAAGCTGGTGGCGCACCCGGTGTTGATCGTGCAAACGCGCATTCCGGACGCGCCTCGGCCCAAGCTGCCGGCCGCGTGGGACCCGGTCCCGGTTCCGAAAGGCGGGACCCTGGGTCTGTGGCGGACGCCCGTGCGCCGCGAAACGGCGGAGATCGTCAACCGCGGGGCTGAAGCCGGCCAGGCCGGCAGGGAGGTGTTCGACGCCGGCTCCATCATCGTGTACGGCCCCTTGACCCGGAACGGCCAATCGCGCGAAGGCATCGGCATGACGTTGGGAGGACGGCCGCCATCGAAGCGGGAAACCGTGGATTCCGCCTCGGTCGAGTATCCGCTGGCGCTCCCTGCGGTGAAGCCGGTGCGGCTCGAGGTCGGGATCGGGGGCAGCGGTTCTTTCGCGGTGAAAGCCGCGCCGTTCGAAGGCGGCGACTTCACCACCATCTTCCAGCGGCAGCCGCCAGGCGCCGGCTGGGAACAGGCGAGCGTGGATCTGGACCGGTACGCCGGCACGAGCATCCGCCTGCGATTGGAAGCGCGAGGCTCCGAAGGCGAAGCGCAGTGGGCCGAGCCGGCGATCGTGGCCGGCAATGCTCCTGAGCCGCCTGGGTTCCCGCCGAGCGGGGGGCAGCCTGAACTTCTGGGCACGGCGGACGGCTGCCAGGTGCGTCTCTGGCCCGGATCGCGCGGCGTGCTGGATGCTCCCGTGGGTTTCCTGTGCGGCGAGCGCAACCTGTTCTTCCGCGGCTTCCGCGTACGCGTCGGGGGCGACCAGCTCGAGGACTGGCGCGCATCCACCGAATTGCTAGAAGCGCGCGAAGAGCCAGCCGCCGGGCGCCACCGCGTCCGCCACCGCTTCCGCAACTGGGCGGGCACCTTTGACGTCCTGAGCGAGCTGTGGGTGGACCGCGACGCGCTCCGGGCGCGGTTCTGGCTGGAAAATGCCCCGGCTCCGCAACCGTGGTTCCAACTGTACCTGGAGGGCGTCTCGAGCGGAGCATGGAGCGAGCGGGTGGTGCGCGTCTACGCAGGCCCCGGCAACGTCATCGAGGATCCGCACGCTTTCCGGCTGGGCTTCGACGGCCACAACCTCGCAACCTCGTTCGCGGGCTTCGATTTCGCCAACGGACAAGCCATGGTGGAGAACTCCGACGCCATCCCCGACCGCCTGGAAGTGGACCCGGCGGCGCGCATCTACAGCCTGGTGACGCCCCACGCGCAGACGCTGGAGTTCTTTCCCGCGCGCAACGTCTTCGCCGCCGTGAAGCGCATCCGCGAGCAGGACACGCGGCGCCCGTCGAAGGGAGTCGCCAAACTGGCGGGACGGTTCACCTTCGACCTCTGGAGCGGGCGGTACGGCGACAGCGCCCGCAACCTGGAACGCGCGGCCCAATTCGGGTTGACCGGCGCGGTGGTGGTCTGGCACAGCTGGCAGCGGTGGGGCTACGACTACCGGCTGCCGGACGTTTACCCGCCCAACCCCCAGTTCGGCACACTCGAGGAGTTTCAGCAGCTCGTCGAAACGTGCAAGCGGAACGGAACGCTGTTCGCCTCGCACGACAACTACATCGACTTCTATCCCGACTTCACAGGCTTCACCTACGACAGCATCGTCTTCCGCCAGAACGGGACGCCGTATCGCGCGTGGTTCAATTACGGGCGGGAAGCGCAGGCCTACCGCGCCCGCCCCGATCGCCTGCTGCCCTATGTTCAGCGCAACGTACGGCTCATCAAGGATGGCTTTCGGCCGACGGCCTATTTCATCGACGTCTGGTCGTCCGCCGCGCCCTACGACTACTGGACCGGCGACGGAAAGTTCGTGGACCGCAGCGCCACCCAGAAAGTGTGGGGCGGGGTGTTCGCCTGGATCCGCGAGTATCTCGGAGACGACGCGCCGCAGCTTTCCGAAGCGGGCCACGATAAACTGATCGGCTGGCTGGACGGCGCCGACGCGCAGCAACTGCGCATCGATCCCGAAGGCAAGAGCTTCACCTGGAAGATCGAGTGCGCGGATTCCGAGCGCATTCCCTGGATCGACGTGGCGTGGCACGACAAGTTCATCCTGCACGGCGCGGGCTACGAAGGACGCTACCAGGGCGGCCTGGACCAGAGAGAGCACGGCGCGTACAGCGACGACTACATCACCACCGAGGTTCTCTCGGGCCGGCCGGCCATGGTGCCGGCCGCGTTCAACCGCGACGCCGTGCGCGTCCACTGGCTCCTGAACGACGCCATGAGCGCCCTGGCGCTCGATCGCATCGATGCCGTGGAGTTCGCCGGCAACAATATCCATCGCCAGCACGTGCGGTGGGAGAAGGGCGGGGAAGTGTGGGTGAACCGCGGCGCGGAGCCCTGGACCGTCGAGGGACACACCCTGCCCCGGTACGGCTTCTACCTGCGGATTGGGCCGGTGGAGGCGGCTATCGAGTCGAGCGGCGGGCGCAGAGTCGAGTGGTCGCGCTCCCCGAAGAGGCGCTACGAGGGCGGGCGGCTGACCCCGGCCTCGGGACCGGCGATCGAGCTTCCCCCGGCTTGAGCGGGTTCGATGTCCCTTACCGGATCGGGCGGGCCTCGGTGACGGGTTTCACGTGAAACAGGCCGGTCAGCGGGTTCTGCCGCGAGGGAACGTACTCCAGGATCGCGCCGGCCTGCACCAGCATCCGCGTTAGCTCCGCCGTGTCGATGTCCTGCACGGCCCGGCCGCCGCGGATCGCCAGGGCGGCGGCGACCCCCGCGGCCTGCCCCAGAATCATGTATTGCGGCTCCATCCGAAGCGTGCTGTAGGCCACGTGGCTGGCCGAAAAACAGACGGGCACCAGGAGGTTCCGCGCCTCGCTCTTTTTCGGCAGCAGGACCCGGTAAGGGATCTGATAGGGCTTCACCGGCACCTGCATATCGCCCTCGTTGCGCACAAAGCCCTGGGCATTGGCGACGCGCTGAACGTTGTGGGAGTCGCTGTTGTACGACCCCATCCCGATGGGGTCGGGCTTGGTCAGCGCGGTCTGGATATCCTTCTGCGTCATGATGTACTCGCCGATCATGCGGCGCGCTTCGCGGATGTACAACTGGTTGGGGAAGTTGCCGTTATCCACGAATTCGTCCTTGGCGAGCCCCCACTCGCCAGCCTCCTCCCGCAGTGACGGGGGCACCCGCGGGTCGTGAGCCAGGAAGTAGAAGTAGCCCTTGTTGTACTCTTCGTGGGCGCGCCAGATCTCCCGGCGGCGCGCATAGGAGGCCTCCGGATATTCCCAGCTTCTGCCGATATAGTCTGTGGAGAAAGCGCCGTTGTTATTGAAATCCGCTTTATGGCCGGGAATGGTTCCGATGGAGACGACTTCGGAGAAGTGCGGTGCGCGGCCGAGTTTCTGGCGCATGGCATCGAAAAAACGAGCGGCCAGGTCGAACTGGCGCGGGTCGTAGGAGCCAGGCTTGGGGTACGGGACCTGGTTTGCCGGGTCGTTAGACAGGATCAGGCGGAAGTTGTAGGCCTGGACTTTTCGGTCGCCTGCCCCGGGCACGCCAGCGGGTTCGCTGGAAATCTCGGGCAGCAGCTTTTCCCCCTCGCCGTAAGGGGACAGGTCGACCTGGA
>DASQZT010000007.1:0-20477 GCA_035638575.1 Bryobacteraceae bacterium | reverse complement strand
CCGGCGTGGTTCAATGGCAGGCTCTATTACGGTCCGCAGAGCGGCCATCTTCTCTCGTTCGCGTTTTCGAATGGTGCCTTCGGTGCGACCCCTTCATCGCACTCGGCAACGAGTTTTCCGTATCCGGGCGCCACGCCATCGATCTCTGCGAATGGGACATCGAACGGCATTGTATGGGCAGTGGAGAATTCAGGGTCGGCTGTGTTGCACGCCTACGATGCCAACAATCTGGCCACCGAGTTGTACAACAGCGCTCAGGCGCCCAACCAGCGCGACGCCTTCGGCGCGGGCAACAAGTTTATCGTTCCCACGATCGTGAATGGCAAGGTGTACGTCGGGACAACCAGCGGCGTAGGTGTTTTCGGCCAACTGCCGGGGACGTCGATGCCCCATCTGACGATTGTCAAGACACACACCGGGAATTTCACGCAGGGGCAGAACGGCGCGGCCTACACCATCACGGTGTCGAACTCCGGAACCGCGGCCACCAACGGCCCGGTGACAGTGACGGAGAACCCACCGGCCGGTCTGGCCGTGGCCGGCATGAGCGGGGCGAGTTGGAATTGCCCGGGCGACAACACCTGCTCACGGAGCGACGCGCTGAACCCGGGGCAGGCCTACCCGGCCATCACCGTGACGGCCATGGTTGCGGGGAATGCGGCCTCGAGCATTACCAACCAGGCAACGGTGTCGGGCAGCCTCCTGCCTGGTCAAACGGCGAGCGACCCCACCACGATTCTTCCCGGTGCGGTGGGAACACCGGGGGTGGTCTCGGTCAACCCGGTTACCAGCAGCGGCTCCACGCAAACCTATACCTTCCAATTCTCCGACACGGTTGGCTACCAGGCACTGGGCGTGGTGAACGTTCTGATCAATCAATACCTCGACGGGCGGCAGGGTTGCTACATGGCCTACTCGGTCCCGGATAACGTGCTGTACCTCGTAACGGATGCAGGCGCCGGGCTTCTGCCAGGGAAGGTGCTGAACGGGTCTGGCGCCACCTCAAACAGCCAGTGCGGCATCTCCGGCGCCGGTTCTTCGGCGTCCGGCAGCGGCAACACGCTCACGCTGACGCTGAACGTCACGTTCACCAATACTTTCGGTGGAAACAAGGTGGTCTATGCGGCGGCGCAGGATGCGCAAGGAGACAATACCGGATGGGTAGTCATGGGAGTTCACGGCGTGCCGCCACTGCCATCTACGTTCCCGAACCCCCTCGGGATGAGCCCGCCTTCAGGCAACGTCCTGGCCTCCACCATCACCTTCACGTATCAAGACCAGTCAAGCGCTACGAACCTGCAAACCGTCTGGGCGCTGATCAACACCGCCATCGACGGCCGCGGCGCCTGCTACGTGGCGTACTATCTTCCGGGGAACCAGGTATACCTGTATCCGGACAATGGAGATGGCACGCAGGCAAGCAGCATCGCGCTAAACGGTACCAACACCATCGGCAACAGCCAGTGCACGATTTCGGCACAGGGTTCGGCCGTCGAAACCAGCGGCACTACGCTGACTGTGACGCTGCCCATCACGTTCAAGACCGCCTTCGCCGGATTCAAGGGTGTCTGGCTGGCCGCGCAGACGCTGGGTGGAGCGCAGACCAGCGCCTGGCAGGCCCTCGGCGCCTGGAACGTACCGGGGAACTGACCCGGCATCTCTCGCCGGCGCGGTAGTCGAATTGCCAATCGGCTTCTGAACTGGCCGCGCCGCCGAACTACTTCTGCGCCAGCGCCCGTCCCGCGTACTTCTTCCAGATTTCGGGGTCGGCCAGCATCTTGATGAACACCCCGCCCACCACCGAGCGGGCCTGGAATCCCTGTTGCTTCCCCGTCACGGTGTCGTACCAGTCGGTCAGCGGGACGCGGCTCGACGATTCGTTGGCGAAGCGGTAGGCGGCCGCGGCCAGCTTCTGGAAATCGGCGGGCTGGCCGGCCAGCGTTGCCGTCCAGAATACCCAGTCGAGCTTGGTGTAGTCCCGGCGATTGTCCAGCGGCAGGCCGTACTGATTCTGCTTGGTCAGGTAGAAGGCCATCTCCTTGCGCGCGACTTCGGGCGGAAACAGGTTCAGGCCGAGCAAACGGTCCCACACCAGGTTGTACTTCTGGCTCCACGTGCCGGGCTTGTCGAACGCCAGCCGGTAATGGTCGCCTTCCGCCGCCATCTCCGTCCACTTGCGGGCGAACTCCTGGGCTGTCTTGCGATACAGCGCGGCGTCGCTTTTCCGCCCCGTCATGTCGCACAGAACGCCGTAGGAGCCGAGCGCCAGGATCGCCTTGATGGACAGGTTGGCGTTGTGGGCCAGGTGCCCGGCGAAATCGTCGGTGGAAAGCTGGTTTTCCGGATCGAGCCCTTTCTCGCGCAGGTACTCCGCCCAACGGGTGAGCTGCGGCCAGTATTTTTCGGCGTACGCCGCGTTGCCCTCCACGCGCGCCAGCGCTGCCATCATGATCAGCATGTTGCCGCTCTCCTCCACCGGCATCTGGTTCTGCTCGGTGCGCTCGCCGCCCCCGTAAACCTGGCCGTTGGCCTGCGGGAAGGTGCCCAGGTCGTGCGGCGCGAAGGGCCACGGCCAGCGGTCCATCCGCGCGTAGTCCAGCACCGGCTGAAGCTGGGCCTTCAGCAGCAGCGGATTGAAGAACATGGTGAACGGCGAGCTGGGGTAGATAACGTCCACTGTGGCGATGCAGCCGTTGCTGAAATTCTCCTTGGGAAAGTACATCGCGGTGCCATCGGCATCGGCCACCAGCTTGTGCGCGGCCAGCGTCTGGCGATACGCCAGCACCGCCACGCGAGCGTATTCTTCGCCGCCAGCGCGGCGCAGGTCGGCCATCAATTCGTCGTCGAACCGCCGCGCGCGCGCCAGCAGCGCATCGTGATCGCGGCGGGCCATCCGCAGCAGGTCGCCGGCTTCGGCGCCTTTTCTCCGCCACCAGGCACGTTCGCGCCGCTGGAAATACTCGATGGAATAGACGTCGTCGTAGGCCAGCATCACGTAGCTCGAGACCTCCCGCGTCCCGGCCTTGCCCAAGTCGATGGCCACTTCCAGCCCGGGGCCCGCGCCGCGCCGCGGCGCTTCCGAGAAGTCGTCGGAATCCGGCAGGACGCCGTCGTTCTCGAATGCCGTGCGCGCCTGGTCGCGCGGCAGCACCGCTTCGGTGACGCCTTCGCGCCGGCCGGCGGCGAGGTACAGATAGCCCCAGTCGATGCGCAGATCGTCCCCGCGCTTCGCCAGCACCGCTTGCTCGCGCGAACCCATCCGCAGAACAGGTTGGCCATCCAGTTGATATCGCGACCACACCACCGGCTGGTCGGCCGTGTTCACCACCAGGTCGGCGCCGGCTTCGAAGTACACCGCCGCCGTGTGCTCGCGGCCGTCGGTCGCCTCGACGCTCCACTCGATGTACGTGAGCGGCCGCGAGAGCACGTCGAGATCTTCGGGCAGAGCCGGCGTGAAGAAAGTGAGCGCCACCTTCACGCCGGAGCCGGCGAATTCGTAGATGGTCCGTGTGGGCAGCACTTCGAGGCGCGTCTGCTCGATCGCCGGAACCCGTTGCGGATCGCGCCCCACCAGGCGATACGTCTTCGCGTCCAGCCGGATCAGCGCCGTCAGGCTGTTGGGTTTGCCGGTCCAGTGCTTCGTGCCGTCGGCGGTGATGCGGTCGGCCATCGACCAGATGCTGAAGTACGGATCGTGCGCCACCAGCGGAACGGCCGGCGGCCGCATCGGCGGCAATTCCTGCGCCGGTGCGGCGAGCGTTAGAAAGCTCACGAATGCGCAGGCGCCTGAGCCGCGCAGGGAAATTGTGCGTAGTCTACCCATTCCGTTCAATACAAGAGTAAACTAAAGGTATGGCCAGAGGTTGGGAAAGTAAGTCGGTCGAGGCGCAGATCGACATGGCCGAGGCCCGACGGAGCGCCGTCCTCGCCAACGTACCTGATCCCATGAAGCTCGAGCTGATCCGCAAGAAAGAAACCATTCTTCTTTCCCGCACCAGAGTGGTGCGGGAATTGTCCAACGCGCAGAATCCGCGTTACAGGGCGGTTTTGAACAAGGCCCTGGCGGAGCTGGACGCGCAACTTTCAACCTTCGCTGCAGATTAGCGAATCAGATCAGCCGTGTCCCGCATCATGACGAGCGTGGCGCGGGGCACCGCTTTGAAGACGGTCTGCCGGCTGATCCCGTTGTTGCTGGTGTCGTGCTCCGGGATGGGCGGCTACTCCGTACTCACCCACGAAGCGATCATCGACACCGCCTGGAACGGCAGCCTCCAGCCGTTGCTGGTGCTGCGATTCCCCGCTTCCACCCCCGATGAACTGATTCAGGCGCATGCGTACGCATACGCCGGGTGCATCTTGCACGACATGGGCTACTACCCGTTCGGCAGCCGGTTCTTCAGCGACCTGGTGCACTACGTCCGCAGCGGCGAGTTCGTGATCAACCTCATTCGCGAGTCGCGCAACCTGAACGAGTATGCCTTCGCGCTGGGAGCTCTGGCGCACTACGCCGCCGATACCCAAGGCCACGCCATCGCCGTGAACCGCTCGGTGCCCATCCAATACCCGAAGCTGCGGCGCAAATACGGCGACGTGGTGACCTATGCGGACGATCCCATCGCGCACCTGCGCGTGGAGTTCGCTTTCGACGTGCTGCAAGTGTCGCGGGGAAACTACGCACCGCAAGCCTATCACGACTTCATCGGTTTCAAAGTCTCCCAGCCCGTGCTGGAGCGGGCTTTTCGCGATACCTACTCGCTGGAGCTGAAGGATGTTTTCGGGGACCTGGACCTGGCCCTCGGCACGTACCGGCACGCGGTGAGCGCCGTCATCCCCGAAATGACGCGGGTGGCCTGGCACATCGCGAAGGACGACCTGGCGAAAGCGCGCCCCGGCGTGACGCGGCGCCGGTTCGTCTACAATCTCTCTCGCGCCAGCTATCGCAAGGAGTGGAGCGCCAAATACGAGAAGCCGGGATTGGGCACCAGGATTCTGGCGTTCCTGATCCGCATTCTTCCCAAGATCGGCCCGCTGAAAACGCTCAGTTTCAGACCGCCCACGCCGCGGATGGACCGGCTTTTTCAAGAGAGCTTCGACCGCACACTGGACGTCTACCGCGGCTTCCTCGCAGGGCGGGATCCGGCTCAGCTACAACTCGCCAACCGCGATTTCGACACCGGCGAGCCCACGCGGCCCACGGAATACGGCTTGGCGGACAATACCTATGCAAAGCTCGCGATCCAGTTGGCCGGCCGCGACCCGGCCGCGATCGATCCGAAGCTGCGCGACGACATTCTCGCCTATTTCCGCGACCAGACCCTGCCATTCGCGACGAAGAAAGACAAGAAGCAGTGGCAGCAGGCGCAGGCGGCGATCGAAAAGTTAAAAGCCCCATACTGAGCCGCGACCGTTAGGGAGCGGTCCATTTACTGGCCCAGGATCACGGCGCCGACGCCCTCGATCTGGTAGAACGTAGTTCCGCCCTTCACGGACGCGGGGTCGAACTTCCGGCCCGCTTCTTCGGCCTCTTCTTTCGCCTGTGCGACAGCCTGCTCGCGGTTCAGCTCGGTCTTGCTGAACTTCCCTTCGGCGATGGCGGTCCGCCCGGATGCGTCCTTGGGAAACACGATCACGCCGTCGTCCACCTTGATGCGGATCTTCTGCCCCTCGTCGTTGGTGAGGTCCATCCAGCAGCCCATCATCTGGCAGACCTCGGCGATCTTGCCTTTCACCTGCACGGTCTTGCCCACGTAGTCGCCGGCGTGGGAAAGCAGCGCGGCAACCGACACCGGCTCCTTCAGCGTGAGAGGGCTTCCCAACCGGGTGTCGGCTGCGGAGAGCAGGCCTACAGCGGCCAAGGCGGTCAACAGGAGTTTCATATATTGTTATTATGCCCGGTGCCAGCACCAATAGGAAACTGCTTTCGTGGCGGCCGCGCGGGTGCTCCGCCGTGAAAGCGGGTATCATTAGCGAAACGAGGAGAGGTTCCACCATGCGATTCCAAACCCGCAACAAGGCGATTGTTCTCGGAGCGCTTCTCGCTCTCTGGGTCTTCTGCCCGGCTGCTCACGGACAGGAGCCGCGGCTCACGCCGCGCGTCAGCACCGCGCACCCGATCCTGGCGATCGGCTCTCCGGCGCCGGATTTCGAGCTGCCGGGGATCGACGACAAGACTCACAAGCTCGCCGACAACAAGGACCCTTTCCTGGTGGTGATGTTCATCTGCAACCACTGTCCGACCTCGCAGCTCTACGAGGGCCGGATGAAAAAGCTGGTGGAGGACTACAAGGACAAGGGCGTGGGGTTCGTGGCGATCCAGCCCAACGATCCCAAGGCGATCCTGCTTTCCGAACTGGGCTACACCGACGTGAGCGACAGCATGGACGAGATGAAGATCCGGGCCGAGTACCGGCACTTCAACTTTCCGTACCTGTACGACGGCGAGACGCAGTCGGTGACGCAGGCCTACGGGGCGCAGGCGACGCCGCACGTTTTCATTTTCGACAAGGAGCGCAAGCTGCAATACGAGGGGCGGATCGACAACGCGCAGCGCGAATCGCTGGTGAAGATCCAGGATGCCCGACTGGCGCTGGACGCTTTGCTGGCGGGCAAGCCGGTGGCGGTGCAACACACGCCGTCGTTCGGCTGCTCGACCAAGTGGAAGTCGAAAATCGACAGCCAGTTGCAGGAACAGAAGAAAATCGAAGCCGAGCCGGTGACCGTGGAGATGGCCACGGCCGACGATCTGAAGAAGCTGCGCACGAACCCCACCGGCAAGGTGCTGCTGGTCAACTTCTGGGCCACCTGGTGCGGGCCCTGCGTGACGGAGTTCCCGTCGATCGAAACGACCTACCGCATGTTCCGCCACCGCGACTTCGACCTGGTGACCGTGGCCGCCAACTATCCGGATGAAAAGGCGGGCGTGATGAAGATCCTCCAGGAGCAGCACGCCTCCAGCCGCAACCTGCTGTTCGCATCGGACGACACCTACGCCATGCAGGCGGCATTCGACGAGCACTGGGACGCGGGCGTGCCGTTCACCATGGTCATCGCGCCCGGCGGCAAGGTGCTCTACCAGGAACAGGGCGAGGTGGACATCCTGGCGGTGCGGCGCGCCATTCAGGCGAACCTGGAGAACGAAACTTATGTCGGCCACCCGGCCTACTGGGCGGCCAGGTAGAGGACTCAATGAAAACTACCGGCTCATTTCGCATCGTGGCATTGTGTTGCATCGCGGCGGCTTTTGGCGCCGATGGCCTCGGCCCCTTCGAATCGAGTGGGGACGTGGGAGTGACACCGCAAAAGGGGAAAATCGAATTCAACAGCGCCACGGGCGAGTACCGCGTGACCGGCGGCGGCGCGAACATGTGGGCCACCGCCGACGCGTTCCAGTTCGTGTGGAAGAAGATGTCGGGCGACACGGCCCTCACCGCGGACGTGCGCTTCATCGGCACCGGCGCGGTGGCCCATCGCAAGGCGGCATTGATGATCCGTCAGGGTCTGGAGCCCGACTCGGCCTATGCCGACGTGGCCCTGCACGGGGATGGCTTGACCTCGCTCCAGTTCCGGCCCACGGCGGCCGCCGAGACGCAGGAGATGCAGCAGGCGGCCAAGTCGGACCTGAGCGCGCCGGTGCGGATTCGCATCGAGCGCCGGGCCGACCGCTTCACCATGCTCGCCGGAAAGCCCGGCGAGACGCTGGCCCCGACCGGCCCCGCGACCGTGACGCTGCACGATCCGGTGTATGTCGGCCTGGCGGTGTGCTCGCACGACGCCAACGTGCTCGAGACGGCGATTTTCTCCAACGTGAGCCTGCAAGCCTTGCCCCCGGCGCGGGTGCAACAGCGTTACAGCAGCAAGATCTCGATCTACGACATGCGGGACAAGTCGATTCGCGCGCTCTACCAGGCGGACACGATTTTCGAGGCGCCCAACTGGTCGCCCGACGGCAAGTACCTGTTGACCAATTCCGGCGGCCGGCTCTTTCGCATCCCCGTGGACGGACCCGCGAACGTCACGCCCGAGGCCGTCAATATCGACCAGTCGCTGCGGCTGAACAACGACCACGCGCCATCGCCCGACGGGAAGATGATCGCGTTTTCGGCGTCGTCCGCGACTTCCCGCGGGTCGCAGGTCTGGCTGGCGAACGCCGATGGGTCGAATGCGCACGTGATGGTGACGGCGACGCCCAGCTACTTCCACGGTTGGTCGCCGGACGGCAAGTACCTGGCCTACGTGCTGCAACATCCCGGACCCAACGGCGCCCCCGCGAACTACGACATCTTCCGCATTCCGGCGGCGGGCGGCGAATCGGAGCAACTCGACTCCAACGTCGGCTACGACGACGGCCCCGATTATTCGCCCGACGGGAAATGGATCTACTTCAACTCCGACCGGTCGGGCAGTTGGGACGTGTGGCGCATACCGGCGGACGGCGCCGGCCCCGGCGACCAGAAGGCCGAACAAGTGACCAGCGACGAGATGGAGGATTGGTTCCCGCATCCCTCTCCGGACTCGAAGTGGCTGCTGTTCCTCTCGTTCGCCAAAGGCACGGCGACGCATAACGACAAGCTTCCCGGCACGCAGTTGCGGATGATGCCGATGCCGGGCGCGCGGCTGGCGAAGCCGCCGCAGATTCAGGTGGTGACGACGTTCTTCGGCGGGCAGGGGACGATCAATGTCAACTCGTGGTCGCCCGATTCCAGGCGCTTCGCCTATGTGATCTACGAGCCGTTGCCGGCGGGCAGCGGGGGTAGATAGGGAGGGCGCTTCGGAAAAAAAGACTTTGAGCCACGGATGAACACGGATTAACGCGGATAAGCATTTTTGTTTTTATCCATGTTCATCCGTGTTCATCTGTGGCCAGCCATGTTCTGGCCTTGTATGAAGAAGACTAAGAAACCGGCTGCGGGTGAACTTCGGTCCGAGTACAAGCGCTCGGATTTCGGGGTGTTGGTCCGCGGGAAATATGTCGAGCGGCCGCAAGCGAGCTCAAACGTAGTCATCCTTGACCCAGACGTTGCCGACTTGTTTCCGAATGCGGCCGCCGTCAACGCTGCGCTGCGGTCCCTGGCGGAGATTGCCAAGCGCGCCGGCTCGCGACGATGATCGCGGTAACGCCCAAATGTGGGAACAGCATCACTAAACGACGCAGCCCGCTTGATCTGGGAGATGCTACGATCAGTTCGATGGAGCTGGCGATTCGGATACAGGTTGAGGAGCTGCCGGAAGGAGTGTTTCTGGCAACCTCGGATGAACTCACCGGCCTCGTCGCGCAGGGTCGGACCGTTGCCGAGGCGCTCGACATCGCACGTGATGTTGCTCGGAAACTGATTCAGACTCGACGCGAGCGCGACGGAGTTCCGAATCTGCCGACCACGTGAACGGCGAGACTACACGATCGTAGTCGCCGCATGAATGGGGCCTTGCCCGATTCCGGTACAGAGAGATCGCTCGGAAGCTGAAGCTCTGCGGCTTCGAATTCGATCGCCAAGCGGCTGGCAGCCACGAAATCTGGTTCAATCCTGGCACGAAGCGGTATACGACAGTGCCATCCGGGCGACATGCCAGAGGGAACACTGCGGGCGATTTTGAAGCAGGCGGAAATCGATCCGGATGATTTCTTGCAGGCATGACGAGCGGCAAGCCCGGTTGCCCCTTCGCCGTATTTGGCCCCACTGTGTTTTCCGGAAACCCCGTTTGAACTAAGCCGCTATCGCGGCGGACGCTATGCGTGGGAAAAGGATTGGCCTCCATCCATGACCGAAAACCTTCTTGCTTCGCGGCAGGCGTCGGTGTAGGATCATTTCCGTAGACCGCAGAAAGCCACATCACCGGCCTCGAAAATCCCACTTTGAGTGGTACGAAAGTACCAAAACACCATTCAAAATCTATACCTGCCGCGTCCGCCGCAAGCGATAGCGGCTCACTTCAAACGGCTCTATCGAAAACGCCAACTCACGGACAAGAGTGGAGTCTTGCGTCGCGGCGTTTCCGATAGAGTTCTAACGTTTTTCTGCCGCTTGGGCCCGCATGCGGTTTTACGGCACACGATACAATGAGGACATGGCTGAGGACGCAGCGGAGCTGTTAACGCATGCATTAAAACTCCCCGCCGCAGCAAGAGCGGCACTCGCCGATTCTCTAATCGACAGCCTTGATACGGAAGTCGATGAAAGCGCTGAGGAGGCCTGGAGGGCCGAGGTTAGCCTCCGGGTTCGCGATCTTGATTCGGGTGCCGTTCAGACCATCGCTTGGGACGATGGCCGGATATGTGGGAATACAGCAAACTGGCCTAGAACGCGATGGACTTCGTGGGCCGGCACGTGGGCCTCGTCACGGGCGTCAATATAAGCGGGACGCACCGCGACATGTGAATGTCATGCCTGATGCCATCAAGCCGACTGTCCGGCGCGGGGCCAGTGTACCTGGGCCGCCTCCCCTCTACGTGCTCTTCTTGGCGGTGACTTCCGTGCCCCAGCTCCCGTCTTCGGTGCCGAACTGGAACTGGATCTGGTCGCCGGACAGCTTGCCCTTGTAAACCAGCTTGATGGGCGATCCCTGATAGTCGATGGTGATCCAGAATGTTACGGCCTCGCCCTGAATCTTCCCGTCCTTGATCTCGGCTGCCGGCGTAGGCAGGCCGTCGATAGTGCCCGTGACCGCGTCGCCGGTGCTCTTGAGGTTAAAGGTTATCGGGACGGCGTTCCCGTTGTATTCGAAGGATCCCTTCCAGGTTCCGGTGACATCGGCCGCCAAAAGCAGAGCGGCGCATACACCGAGCAGCCCCACGAGTGTCAAGGCGCGTTTCATTCGATGCTCCTTCTCAGACTGTAGAGTGTATCATGTCGTGGCTGCCGGCCCCCGCCACGCCTTGGGGGCGCCGATCCCCGCTAAAGTGCGCCCGCACCGTCCGTCTTCTCTATCGGGGTAAAATGGTAATTGCGGAGTCCCTCCCGTAACGAGACCTTCCATGATTGTTGATGCCATTCTGGCAAAAATCTTTGGCACCAAGAACGAGCGCGAGATCAAGGCCATGCTGCCGACCGTGGCGGCCATCAACGACCTCGAGCCGGCCATGCGCCAGTTGTCGGATATCGACCTCGCCGCCAAAACCATCGCATTCAAAGAGAAAATCGCCCAGGGAGCTACCCTCGACGACCTGCTGATCGAAGCCTTCGCGGTGGTCCGCGAAGCCGGGCGGCGCTTCCTCAACATGCGCCACTTCGACGTCCAGTTGATCGGCGGCATGGTTCTCCACCGCGGCAAGATCTCGGAAATGAAGACCGGTGAAGGCAAGACGCTGGTCGCCACGCTGCCCTGCTACCTCAACGCCCTGGAAGGCAAGGGCGTGCACGTCGTCACGGTCAACGACTACCTGGCCAAGCGCGACTCGGAATGGATGGGCCGGATCCACAAGGCGCTGGGCTTGCATGTCGGCGTCATCGTCCACGATCTCGACGACCAGGAGCGCAAGGATGCCTACAACGCCGACATCACCTATGGCACCAACAACGAATTCGGCTTCGACTACCTCCGCGACAACATGAAGTTCCGGCTGGAGGATTGCGTCCAGCGCGTCCACCATTTCGCCATCGTCGACGAAGTGGACTCCATCCTGATCGACGAAGCCCGCACCCCGCTGATCATTTCCGGCCCCAGCGAGGAATCCACCGACAAGTACTACAAGGTCAACCGCCTGATCCCCAAGCTGATTCGCGGCGAAGTCATCGAAGGCAAGGAGCCGGGCGAGAAGTACACCACCGGCGATTACACCATCGACGAGAAACACAAGTCCGCGGCGCTCACCGAAGAGGGCGTGCTCAAGATCGAAAAACTGCTGGGACTCGGCAACCTGTACGACGCCACACACATCGAGTGGAACCACCACGTGCAGCAGGCGCTGCGCGCGCACGTGCTCTACCAGCGCGACCGCGAATACGTGGTGAAGGACGGCGACGAGGGCCCCGAAGTGGTGATCGTGGACGAGTTCACCGGCCGCCTCATGCCCGGACGGCGCTGGTCCGACGGCCTCCACCAGGCGGTGGAAGCCAGGGAGGGAGTCAAAATCCAGCGCGAGAACCAGACGCTGGCCACTATCACGTTCCAGAACTATTTCCGCATGTACAAGAAGCTCGCGGGAATGACCGGCACGGCGGAAACCGAAGCCGCCGAATTCCAGAAGATCTACAACCTCGACGTGACCGTCATACCGACCAACCGTCCGATGATTCGCAAGGAGAATCCGGACGTGGTGTACCGCACCGAGGACGAGAAGTTCCGCAACGCCGCGAAGGAAATCAAGGAGCTGAACGCCAAGGGACAGCCCGTGCTGGTGGGCACCATCTCGGTGGAGAAATCCGAAAGGCTGGCGGCCATCCTGAAGCGCATGGGCGTGCGGCACGAAATCCTGAACGCCAAGAACCACGAGCGTGAAGCATCCATCGTGGCGCAGGCGGGGCGCAAGGGCGCGGTGACGGTCTCCACCAACATGGCCGGCCGCGGCACCGACATTCTGCTCGGCGGCAACCCCGAGTTCATGACCAAGGACGCCTGCCTCAAGGAGAAGGTGGCGGAGCGTTTGAGCGAAGACGAAGTGCAGTACGTGGCCGACGAGCATTTTTACTACTTCTCGCACCACGACCAGTTCTACCGGGCGCGGCGCGATAAGTGGGACGAGATCTTCGCCCGCCATAAGGGCGAGACCGACCGGGAACACGACGAGGTCACAGCCCTCGGCGGGCTGCACATCGTGGCCACCGAACGCCACGAATCGCGGCGCATCGACAACCAGCTCCGCGGACGTTCGGGCCGCCAGGGCGACCCCGGCAGCTCGCGCTTCTTCCTCTCGCTGCAGGACGACCTGCTGCGCATCTTCGGCGGCGAGCGCATGCAGAACCTGATGCTGCGGCTGGGCATGGAAGAGGACGTGCCGATCGAATCCAAGCTCATCACCAGGAGGATCGCCAAGGCCCAGGAAGCCGTCGAAATGCAGAATTTCGAGGCGCGCAAACACCTGCTGGAATACGACGACGTCAACAACAAGCAGCGGCAGGCGGTGTACGGCATGCGGCGCGGGTTGCTCGAAGGCGCCGACCAGAAGGAGCGCATCATGGACATGGTGCGCGGCATCGTCGACCAGTTCATCGACATGCGCTGCCCCAACGATAAGCACCCGGACACCTGGGACCTGGTCTCGCTGCGCACCGACATCCTGAGCCAGTTCGGGTCGAAGACCGACATCGCCGACCTGGTGCAATTGTCGCGGGACGAAACGTCGGACCTGATCTTCGAGAGGCTCCGGCAGAAATACCAGGAAAAGGAAGACCTGGTCGGCGCCGACATGATGCGCCAGACCGAGCGCATCGTCATGCTGCAGGTGATCGACAACCAGTGGAAAGACCACCTCTTGTCGATGGACGAATTGAAGCAGGGCATCGGCAACCGCGCCTACGGGCAGAAGGACCCGCTGGTGGAATACAAGAAGGAGTCCTTCGAGCTGTTCACCGCCATGATGGACCGCATCGAGGACGAGACGGTGCGCTACCTCTATTTCCTGCAAGTGCACAGGGACTCCGGGCCCGTGCTTCCGTTCCCGGAGGACGAAGAAGGTGGCGGCGACGACACCAACGGCCAGCCTGCCTTGCGTGGCGGGGAAGGCCCGCGGCGGTCGGGAGCCGTGGCCGCTGAGCCCACCGAAGACGCCAAAGCCGCCGCAAAGAACACGGTGGTGGACTTCACCCGCAATATCCAGCGCAAGAAGGAGAAGGAACTCGAGCAACTGCAATTCGGCGGCGACGATTCGACCGGTCCGAAGCAGGCGGTGGCCGGACAGAAGGTGGGTCGCAATGACCCCTGCCCCTGCGGCAGCGGGAAGAAATACAAGAAGTGCCACGGGTCGTAGTAGCGGCCGGCATTTCGCGGCCGGTGGCCGGAGCCTCGGTGTACAATTTCAAGAATGGTTCCGGCCATGGGCCAAAAGCGAGGGGGTTGGAGGAGTCTGGTTGTAGGTCTGCTCGGCGTCTGGGCCGCGAATGCCGCCGGGACGCCTCAAGTGCCCAGGCACCCCCAGGGCGTCTACGTCATCGTCGGCGCCAATGAAGCTAAGGACGTGGATCTCCTCGCCAACAACCCCGCGATTTCGGGGCTGATGGTGTATGTGGAGTGGAGCGTCCTCAACCCGAACCCTCCCACGTCCGATCAGCTCCCTGCCTCTCTGGATTGCCACAATCTTCCCACCCACAACAGCTCCGACCCTTATGATTGGAGCCTTACGGATGCTGCTTTCTGCGCGGCCGCGTCGTCCAGTCCCCTTAAAACCGTTCAGCTCGTCGTGAGGCCGGGCTTTCGTTCGCCGCAATGGGTCCTGGACCAGATCAATACCAACTCGTGCTCCGGGCAATTTGTTTTCTTGCCCCAGCCCTATTACTATCCTTCTTCCCCGTTGCCTCCCTTCCCTCCTGATCCTACGCCAACGTGTCACCTGGCCTACTTCGCCTTTGACGAAGGGCTAAGTACGCCCACTATAAATGGCGTGCGGCAGGCCCTGTATAGGCCTCTGCCGATTCCGTGGGACACGACCTACAAGCGCGCCTGGCAAACGTTCCTGTTCGCGCTCGCCGCAAGATACGGGCAAAACCCAGCCTTTGTCTCTATCGCCGTCGCCGGACCCACGGCTGAGTCGGATGAGATACTCCTGCCTGGCGATGCGGAGGAAATCAAGGAGTGGAGCACCATTCTGCAGAACCAGTTTGCCGATAATCGGTATTGGAATTCGGACCAGGCCTTCATCGACGAGTGGGGGAACGCCATCGACATGTATGGGCGGATTTTCAGCGATCTCACTCTCGTCGTCACCAAATGCTGCGAATATGGCGGAGGCCTGCCCGATTTCCCCGTTCCGTACACGCCTCCGAGTGGCGCCGGCGCGTATTGCGGCAGTTCTCCGAACATGCCTTGTGCGGCTCAATACTCGATCGTCTCCTACTTCGCGGAGCCGGGAATCGGGGGCCGTAACGCCAAGGCCGTCGAAGATGACGGGCTGGCGGCAATTCCACTCCCCATGGGCACGACCGCCGTGAAAGTGTTGACTGAGAGCGCGGCCCAATCGACTCGAATCCTTGGCGGACTGCAGTTCGGCGGCGGCCTTCCGACGCCTGCGTTTTCTCTAAGCGAGGAACAGGCCTGGTGTCCGGACGCCACCACCGCGGCCGATCCCGCCTGCTCACCCCAGCAAGCGTTCTACAACGCGCTGGCTAGTTTCTTCGACGGCACCGCCGCCGCCTCTCTTTTTCCGCGCCTCTACGATGTCAGCGCCACCTCTCTTTTCCCCACTCTCGCCGGAGGAACAAAAACCGGCGCCGCGCCGCTCAATTATCTGCAGGTTTATTACGGCGATATTACCCCCGCCTCATCCGCCGCCGTAGTCAATACCGGAGTAGGCGCCAGCCCCACCTACTCGGTACAGGATATGCTCAATCTGGCGAGTCAGGGACTCGCCCAGATTGCCGAACAGCCGCTGCCACTGCCGCCGCTGGCTCTGGCGGGATCGGCCGGGCCGGCGGCGGGCAGCGGAGCGAGCCAGACCTTTACGTTTACGTTTTCCGATACCGCCGGGTACCAGAATCTGAGCGTCGTGGATGTGCTGATCGCGAGCGTGCTGGACGGGCGGCAGGCCTGCTACATCGCCTTCGCTCCTTCGGGCGCCAATTCCGGTTCGGTGTACCTGGTCGATAATGCCGGAGATGCCGGTGGGCCGTACTCCGGCATGGTATTGCCAGGAAACGGCACGGTGAGTAACAGCCAGTGCTCGATCAGCGGCGCGTCAAGTTCGGCGGGCGCGTCGGGGAACAATCTGACTCTCACACTGGCCATCACCTTTAGCGCGAGCTTTGCCGGCAACAAGGTGACTTACCTGTCGGCCGAGGACAAGACGACGGGCAGTACGGGCTGGCAGGAACTGGGGACGTGGAATGCGGGGGGCGCCACGCCCGCCGGTCCGTGGGTCAGCGGGATGAGTCCGGCGAGCAGTAACTCCTCGAGTGGCACCTACACGTTCACCTTCAGCGACAGCAAGGGCTGGCAGGACATCACCGTGGCCAACGTGCTGATCGCGAGCGCGATCGACGGGCGGCATGCCTGCTATCTGGCCTTCGCGCCCTCGGGCCCATTCGGCGGTTCGGTGTACCTGGTGGACGATGCCGGGGATGCGGGCGGCCCGTATACGGGACTGGTGCTGCCCAGCGTGGGAACGGCCAGCAACAGCCAGTGCACGGTGGGCGGTGCGGGAGTCGCGGTGGCGGGCAGCGGTAACACGCTGACGTTGACGCTGCCGATCGCGTTCAACGCGGGTTTCTTCGGCGGCCAGGTGTTCTACCTGGCGGCCCGGAGCAGCACGCTGAACTCGGGGTGGCAGGCGGTCGGAACAGTCTCGGTGCCGTAACTCCGCCGGCCCGAAGCGGAGCCTCGTTAACGCCTTTGAGGCGCCCTCTGCGAAGATATTGACGGGTCTTCTACTCACGCCGGCTGTGACATCCCCAGGCAGGATCAGCTCGCCGCGCAACTCCCCTCTCAGTTCGTCATGTTGGTCGGAGATATATACCTCAGCACCTTCAGCGCGGCGCACTCCCTGGGGCCGCCGTCCGGGGCATCATATCAAATGAACCGCAGTTCTACCGACCTCCCGCGCAAGTTCAGGTTCTGGAATCGGCCAAACTGCTTCTCAAAGGTTAGCGAGCGAGTTCGCGGCGCATCCATGCCTGGGCGAGCCGCAGCTCATGACGCACAACGTGGACGGACCTTCCCGCCGCCAGTGCGGCCTCCTGGGCAGTCATGCCGCCGAAGTAGTGCATTTCGATGACCTGAGCCAGTGAGCCATTCTCTCGCGCCAGAGCCTCCAGGGCGCTGTGCACTTCGAGCACCTTCAGTTGACGGCTGCCACTGTCCGCCTTTGCCTCGATCTTCGTGTCCCATTGGACGCGGCCGCCGCCGCCGCGCTTGGCAGCGCCCGCCGCACGCGCGTGGTCGACCAAAACCTGCCGCATCGCGCGAGCCATCACCGCCAGAAAATGTGCACGATCGGAGAATTCGGGTTTCGCATCTTCGAACAACTTTACGAAGGCTTCATTGACCAAAGCCGTTGGCTGAAGCGTATGACCGGGCAGTTGGCGGCGAAAAAACGACTGCGCGATGCGGTGCAACTCCGAATAGACGAGCGGCATCAGCTCGTCGAGAGCAGCGTGTTCTCCCTCGTGCAGCCTTGCCAGGAGAACCGTGACTCGCGACGTCGTCCCCTCCCGGCAGTTCTCCATATGTATATACTGTGATCTTACCATCGCGAATTGCCGCGCCGATTGAAGGTGTAATGAACCAGGATGCGATAAATCTGTTTCACGAACTGGCTGACCGCTCGCCTTTGGAGCGGGAAGACTGCTATGCGCGGCGGCAGGTGCCCACCGCTGTTCGCGCCGAAGTAGAATCGCTGCTTCGCTTCGACGGGCCAGCCAGCCCATCGGTAGGTGCTTACCTGGCTTCCGCGGCCGTAGAAGTCCTTCTGCAGGGCCATGGCGCCCCGGAAGCCATCGCGCACTATCGCATCACGACCGTCCTCGGCGAGGGCGGTATGGGTAAGGTCTACCGGGCGGTCGATACCAAACTCGGCCGCGAAGTGGCGATCAAAGTTATTTCGGCAGCTGTTGCCGAAGACGCCGGGCGGATAGCGCGGTTCGCCCGCGAGGCCAAGGTGTTGGCTTCTTTGAACCATCCGAACATTGCGGCGCTCTATAGCGTGGAAGACCGCGCCCTGGTCATGGAGCTGGTGGAAGGGCCAACGCTGGCGGAGCGAATAGCGAAAGGCCCGGTGCCGCTCCGGGAGGCGCTGGATATTGCCAGGCAGATGGCCGATGCTCTGGAGGCGTCACACGAAAAGGGCATTGTCCATCGGGATCTGAAACCGGCCAATGTCAAGGTCAATCCGGACGGCGTAGTCAAAGTTCTGGATTTCGGCCTGGCGCTGGTGCGGACCGCAGCCGGCGATTCGGCAAGCTCCGAAGACTCGCCCAGCCCGACCATCTCGCAGACTGCGGCCGGAACGATCCTTGGCACGGCCGCGTACATGTCCCCGGAGCAGGCGCGCGGCAAGGTGGTCGATAAGCGCACCGACATCTGGGCGTTCGGGGTGGTCCTGTATGAGATGCTCACGGGCAGGCGGTTGTTCGATGGCGAGACCGTCCCCGACATATTGGTGAGTGTGTTGAGCAGGGAGCCGGACTGGGCCGCACTTCCGGCCGGCAGCCCGGTCAGCCTGCTGCGCCGTTGTCTGGAGAAGGACCCAAAGAAGCGGCTGCGCGATATCGGCGATGTATTTCCGTTAGAAGCGGGGGAAGTCGCGGGAGTGGATGCGACTTCGCGGCAAGCCGCGCCCGCGGAGCTGACCGAATCCTGGGAGCGACGGTTTGAGTCCGCACGTGCGGCGCTAGCTTCGAAACGTATCGATCTCCCCGTCGAGGACCATTTCAGCGGTCATGTCGTAGGTCGCTCGCGGGCGCTTGCAGAAATGTTTTCGGGGTGGGAGACTGCGTGTTCAGGTCATGGCCTGGTGCTCTGCATTGCAGGGGAACCCGGCATCGGAAAGAGCACGCTGTTTGAACAATTCCTGAGGGAGCAGCGCGAGAGGTCTGTTCCTTGCGCGGCCGCCATCGGCCGGTGTTCGGAGCGGCTGGCGGCGAGCGAAGCATATCTGCCGGTGTTGGAAGCGCTCGAAGCCCTATTCTCCGGCGGCTGCGGCCGCGAATTTGGGGATCTGATGAAGTTAGTCGCTCCCACGTGGTACGTGCAGGTGGCGCCGCTGTGGGCCTCGGCGGATCCCTCCTTCGCCGGTGTGGTTTCCGACGCTAAGGCGGCTTCGCGCGAACGCATGAAACGTGAGCTGGCTGCGTTCCTGCAGGAGGTTTCGCGCATTCAGCCCCTAATCCTGTTCATCGACGATCTCCACTGGGCGGACGCTTCTACAACCGAACTTCTCGCCTACTTGTCCCAGAGGCTCGCAGCTCTCCGCATACTCGTGGTGATGGCTTACCGTCCATCGGAGATGATTCTCGCTCAACACCCGTTCATCGGCGTGCGGCAAGAGCTGCAGAGGCAGGGTCTCTGCCGCGAGGTCAACATCGGGCAGCTCAGCGGTGAGGATGTCGCCAGCTATCTGGAACTCGAGTGTTCCGGGCGTAGTTTGACACCGGGTTGCGCCGAGCTGATCTTCCGGCGGACGGAAGGCAATCCACTTTTCATGGCAGACCTGGTCCGCCACTTGCGGGACCGCGATATGCTCGATGGGCCGTTGGATGCCATCCAACGGGAGCTGCCCGTGTCCGTGAAGAGCATGATCCAGCGCCGGATCGACCGGCTGGATCCGGATGAATTAGAGCTGCTGAGCGTCGCCGCCGTTCAGGGCCAGGAGTTTGATTCGCGCATAGTGGGGGACGTCCTCCGGATCGAGTCTGCCGTCGTGGAGGATCGGCTGCTGCGGCTCGATCGTAAGCATTTCTTTGTCCGCTTCCTCCATGAAAAGGAGCTGCCGGATTTCAGCCTGTCGCTTTCGTACGCATTCGCTCACGTGCTGTACCAGCACACTATTTACGACATGCTGACTCCCAGCCGAAGGTCGGCGATGGCCCGGGCGACGGCGGAAGCCGAGCTCGTGCGGCACGCGACTTCGATATCCGCAAGAGCGGCGCAGGTGGCCTTCCTATTCGAGCTGGCCCGGGACTTCGACAAGGCCGCCGAGTTTTTCATCTCCGCGGCGGCCCACGCGGCGCGCTTATTTGCCAACGAAGAGGCCTTGCGGCTGTCGAATCGCGCCATCGCGAACGCTGAAAAGCTGCAGGGCCGCACCCGCCATGTTCGTCTACTGGCGGCTGCTCAGCAGATGGCGCAACTTCGCCTCGTGCTTTCGCAGTTCCCGGAGGCGGTTGAAGCTTTCGAGCACGCCGAGAAGGCGGCGGAGGCGATCGGCGACCTGGATGCGCAGGTCAATGCGATCTGCGCGGCAGCGGTCGCGCAGTTCAACCAGGGGCGCTTGGAAATTGCCCGCGATTACGCCACGCGGGCGCTCGGGATCGCCCAGGCGGTCGGGTCGGAGCTGGGGGCAGCTTCGGCTGAGCTGGTGCTGGGTTTGGAGCGGCTGTGTTTTGGAGCGACGGTGGAAGCCGAGACGTACTTCGCCCGGGCCGTACCGATTCTCAGGAAACATGGACCACCGCTGCACGCGCTGGAAGGGGTCGGATTCGCGGGCCTGTTACACGCCTGGCAGCTGGATTATGAGGCCGCCGATCGCGACGTGAATTGGACCTTGCAGAAGGCCCGCGATCTCGGCTTGCCTTACCACATCGTCATGAACCTTTTCGTGCGTGGCATGGCGCTTTTCAATCACGGCCTGCTCTCCCAAGGAGTCCACGATTTGCGGGAGGGATTGAAGCTGGCCGAGA
>DASQZT010000006.1:0-3846 GCA_035638575.1 Bryobacteraceae bacterium | reverse complement strand
ATCGCCGGCGGCTCCCGGCGCTCCGCCCGGCCCGCCGGCTGCGCGCCCTCCTCCCCCGCCGCCTCCGCGGCCGAAGGCCGGCATCGCGGGCGCGCCCGCGAGAGCTTCGCAATGATTGGACATCAGCTCCGCCTCGCCGAGCCCGATTTCGACATACGCCTTGATGATGGCTTCCGGGTCCGGGCTGGCGATCCGGTTGAAGCTGTACGTGATGGCGCCAATCTGCACGCCGCCGAATTTCGAGTCGATCATCTTCGCGCCAAATGCCCTGGCCAGCGGCACGGAAACCAGCGCGATCCTTCCCATATCCCGTCTTGTATATTGCATAGTGTTCCTTTCAGCCGATGTGCGGCCTATGCGTATTTCAAACCAAGCGAATCCATAATACCTTTCATGTAACCGAATGCAAGCACCTCGCCGCCCATCGTATACCCGCTCGATCTTCCGTTCTGCGCCTCCCCGGCGAGCGCCGGCGCGTGGTCCGGCCGGATGGGCCCGGTGAATCCAGCCTTGCCGTAGATCTCCAGCATGCGCACGATGCCGGCGGGGCCGTTGTCGTGGAAGGTCTCGTGAAAATGGCTGGTTTCGCCCTGGACGTCGCGGTAGTGCACGAAGAAGATCTTCTTGCGCGAGCACCACTCCCTGGCGAGAGCATAGACGTCTTCCTTCATCAGCCCGAAGTTGGCCTGGCAATATCTCTTGGTGGTTTTTGCCGATGCCGGCCCGTCGCCGGCGCCCATCAGCGTGGCAACCGAACCCCGAATATAGGTGCGGCGGGATAGCTTCACTGCTTGTAAACCTCCAAGGAGAAAGCCGGCAGAGCGGCATCCCGCTTTTGCGGTTACACCCCTTGCATGCTAACACCTGGCGCCGGCGGACGGGCGCTGCCGCGCAACCCCTGAAGATACTCCAAAATAATGTCACCCCCTAAGTGCAGCCAAATTCCGTCACCCTCTGCCAACCGGGAGGGTGATCGAGTTGAGCCAAAGGGAGTTGCAGCGGGTCAAGGCGATCGAGAATGCGGTTGCGGGTCACATTTACGGTGGGCGAGGCGGCCAGGCGGTTGAGCTTGCTTGCGCGGCAGGTGAAGCGGCAGAAGCAACGATGCGTGCCTGGCGAAGGAGATTGGGTCAGGCACGGGAATCGAGGGCAGACGCGGCCGTGGCGGATCGCCCAGCGGGTTCGGGCCAAGGTGTTGAAGTTGGCGGGAGGCAAATACGCGGGATTTAACGATTCGCCGCCGTACCGGAGCGCGCTCAAACCAGTCGAGGTTCTTCTTCGGAATCCTCTGTTGAGCTAGGGCCGGCGCTTCCGGCGCACGAAGCGAGGTCCCGTGACATGGATTGCGTGGACAACTCCGCAATCAGGCTCTCGAGCTTTTCCCGATCCAGCGGCTTCGTCAGGCACCCGTTCATGCCGGCGCCCAGGCAAATTTCGTGATACTCCGTGGTGGCGTGGGCGGTCAGACCGAAGATGACGGGCTGGCGGCCGAGGGGGAGGCGGCTGCGGATTTCCCGAGTCGCGGACAGGCCGTCGACTTCGGGCATTTGCACGTCCATAAGAACGAGGTCGTAACGATTTTCCATCACGGCCGCGATGGCCTCGGAACCGTCGGCCGCCAGGTCCGCCTTCACGCCGAGTTTCTCCAGCAGCATCAGGACGACTTTCTGATTTATCGCATTGTCCTCCGCGACCAGCACGCTCAACTGGCGGCCCGCGCACACTGCCGGCGGCGGAGCGGTGGGCGAGGCCGCCGGTTCCTGCGCACGGCCCATCAGGACGGTGAACCGGAACCGCGTGCCCTCGCCGGGCGTGGATTCCACATCGATCCTTCCTCCCATCATCTCGACCAGCCGTTTCGAGATCGCCAGACCCAGTCCGGTTCCCCCGTAACGGCGGCTGATGGAGGCGTCCGCCTGATGGAACGATGAGAAGAGGCGAGGCAGTTGGTCCGGGGCAATCCCGATACCGGTGTCGCGAACCTCGATCGCGATCGAACAGGATGTCTCGTCCTGCCGTTCCACACCGGCCGAGAGGACCACCTCTCCCGAACTGGTGAACTTGAGGGCGTTGGAGACCAGGTTCATGACGATTTGCCGCAGCCGGGTTTGGTCTCCGGCTACGTACACGGGCAATTCCGGCGCCCAGTTAAAACCAAGGCGGAGATTTTTTTCGGCGGCCGCGGCGCGAAACAGCCCTATGCTTTCTTCCAGGGCACGGCGGAGGCGGAAGGGCGCGACCTCCAAGTCCAGTTTTCCGGCTTCCACTTTGGAGAAATCCAGGACATCGTTAATCACCCTGAGGAGCGCATCCCCGGAGGAGCGGATCATGCGGACCATGTCCAGGGCCTCGGCGGAAACCGGCATGGCTTCCAGCAGCTTGCTTAACCCGATGATACCGTTCAAAGGCGTCCGGACCTCATGGCTCATGTTCGCCAGAAAACGGCCCTTGGCTTCGCTGGCCGCGTCCGCGCGCCGCTTCTCTTCCATCACCTTGGTGCGTTCCGATTCCAGTTCGGCCGTGCGTTGTTGCACCGCGCGCTCCAACTGCCGGTTCCTGCGCCGCAGCAGCCCGTTCCTCCACAGAACGACGCCCCACACGGCGGCGGCGGCCAGCAGCAGAGCAATCGACCGCCACCACCAGGTCTCCCACCATTTCGGCTCGACCTGGAACTCCGCCACAGCCACTCTCGCCGACACCGGCCCATCCCGAACCCGCGACCGGATTTCCAGCCGATGCCGGCCCGGGGCAAGCCCGGCAAACGAGATGGTCCGCTCGGTGGCGTCGGTCCAGTGTTCGCCGTCCAACTGGTAGGCGAAGCGCACCAGTTGCTCGCTCTTGTAGCCTAGTGTGGAGAACTCGGCCCTGACAACCCGCGATTTCTGTTCGATCTCGAGCCGGGTCAGAATGGGATTGGCAACGGGCGGCGACGACCAGCCACCGCCAGGAGGCTGGTAGTGCGCCAATCCACCGCTGGTACCGATCCACACGCTGCCGTCCGGATCGGCCCAGAAGGCCTCCCCGTCGGTGTCGTTCCAGATCAGCCCGTCTTCCGTGCTCAGGTATCTCCAGGAGCCGCCGGCGAGGACAGATACTCCGTTGGCGCTGCCCCGCCAGAGGCGGCCTGACGCGTCAAAGCCGTGAAAGGCCGTGACCTCGACCGACGAGGCATCGGCAGGCAGGACCGGCGTCGCACGAACGATGCGGTCTCCCGAGAACTCGACTCTCTCAATTCCGGCATCGTAGCGGTGGTGCAGCCAGAGAGCGCCGTCCGGGCCGATTGCCGGAATATACGGGTCGTCGCTCAGGAGCCCATCCGCATTCCGGTACTGGCGCCACCGGCCATCGCTCAATCTCCACAGCCCGTCGGGGTTGGTGATCCACATGGTCCCCTGTTTGTCTTCCGAAAAAGCCCACGCCACGTGACGCAGCGATTCGGGTTGATCGATGCGGCGGAAGCGCTGGGAGGCAGGCGGCCCGCCGTTGCGAAAGATGCCGCAGGCTGTGGCGACCCACAGCCGGTCCAGGTGGTCGACGAAACCGCGGTGCGAAGTCCCGCAGGGGAGCCCTTCCGCACGGCCGAACAGGCGAATCTTCCCGGTTGCCGGATCGATGCGGGCCACGCCGCCCGGCTTCAGAACCGCCCACATGGCGCCATCGGAAGTCTCGCCCAGCCATCGAACGTTATCGCCCCCCAAGCCGTCCTTCCGGGTCCAGGTCCGTGGCGGGCCCTGCCCCTCCAGCCGTGCCAAGCCCAGGGAAGTGCCTACCCAGAGCGCGCCTTTCCGGTCGCGCCGGATGCTCCAGATCAGGTCGGAAGGCAGGCCTTGCGCTTTGGTCCAGGCT
>DASQZT010000005.1:0-71137 GCA_035638575.1 Bryobacteraceae bacterium | reverse complement strand
CAGTATACGAACGAATCTTTCAACGCCTGGCTCACTTCCGCTTTGTCTTTGAGGCTGGCTACCTTCTTGGCGGCTTCCGGGGCGGCTTCCGCCTTCAGCGTGGCGCAATCGGCGTAGTTCCGTTCCGTCGAGTGATTGATCCATTCGGCGAACGACATCTGCCCATCGGTCAGCTTGAACCCGTACCTGGCGGCGGGCATCGCGTCGGCCGCCGCTTCCAGGTTCCGGCGGATTCCGTTGAAATAGCGCTGTGTGACCGTGGTCTTCAGATTATTCTGGGCGCTCAACACGACCGGGATGCAACATATATAGAGGAGCAGTCTCGTTCTCATACTCATTTCGCCAGCCTACACGAATGCCCGCCCCGTCTGTCAAGTGCCCAGCCCAATCGTTAACCGGGCGCTCTCTCTTTGGCCGTATCCTCTTTCGCCTCCGCCACTCTATAGGGTAGCGGCGGACTGGCGGATGGGGGCAACGCGTCCGGGAGCGGAAGCGCGAATACGATGCGGCGCGGGGATAGAATGATCGTATGCAACTCGGCGCTGTCACATACAACGTTCTCAAGGACATGGACCTGGACACGATCATCCGGACGCTGGAGGCGACCGGGTTCGAGTCGGTGGAGCTTCGCACCGGCCACAAGCACGGGGTCGAACCCGCAGCCTCGGAGGCGGAGCGCGCACGGGTGAAGGCGCGATTCGAGCACAGCAAGGTGAGGCTGCTCAGTTTCGGCACCACCTGCGAGTTCCAGTCGCCCGACCCGGGGGAGCGGCGAAAACAGGTGGACACGGCCAAGCAGTTCGTCACGCTGGCGCACGACACCGGCGCTTGGGGAGTGAAGGTGCGGCCCAATGGGATGCCGAACGGGGTTCCGAAGGAGACCACCATCGCGAATATCGCGGCGGGGCTGCGCGAGGTGGGCGAATTCGGGAACGGCTACGGCGTCGAGATCTGGCTCGAGGTGCACGGCGGACCGACTCAGGTTCCGGAGGTCGCCGCGGAGATCATGCGCGCGACCAAACATCCGAACGTGGGGCTGTGCTGGAATTCGAACCCGACCGATGTAGTGAACGGGTCAGTAAAAGCCAGCTTCGATCTGCTGCGGCCCTGGTTGAAAAGCTGCCACATCAACGAACTCGTCAGCGGGTATCCGTACCGCGAACTGTTCGCGCTGATGAAGAAGTCCGGGTACGACCGGTGGACGTTGTGCGAAGCGGCCGAGAGCAAGGAGCCGGAGCGGTTCTTGCGGTACTACCGCGTGCTGTGGATGGAGCTGAACCGGGGATAGGATTTGATGCTCCGAAGAGAATTCCTCAAGGTGCTTCGTATTGCGGCTGGGGCGCTGTTGTGCGTCTTTCCGGCGGGCGCCGCCGAGACAGCCCTGGACCGCTACGTAGCGAAGCCGGACGCGAGTTACAGCTATCGAGTCGCCAACACGGTTCACGGCGACGGGTATACGTCCTACGTCATCGAGCTGACATCGCAGACGTGGCGCAAGCCGAGCGAGGTGGACCGCACGGTTTGGAAGCACTGGCTGACCGTGGTGAAACCGGACCGCGTCGCGGGCGCGACCGGGTACCTGTTCCTAACCGGCGGCTCGACGCGCGACAAGGCCCCGTCCGGGACGAACCAAACCTATGTGGACATCGCGCGGACCACCCACACGGTGGCCGCGGAACTGCAGGACATCCCCAACGAACCTCTCCAGTTTGCGGACGACGTCAAGCCCCGCTCGGAGGACGGGATCATCGCCTACACCTGGATCCAGTACATGAAGACGGGCGACGAGACCTGGCCCCTGCGCCTTCCCATGACGAAGGCCGCGGTGCGCGCGATGGATACGATCACGGCGGTCCTGGCGTCACCCGAAGGGGGAGGCGTACAGGTGAACCGGTTTGTGGTCTCGGGCGGATCGAAGCGGGGCTGGACGACTTGGACGACGGCGGCGGTCGATAAGCGGGTGGTGGCGATCCTGCCGGCCTCGATCGACCTGCTGAACATGGAACCGTCCTTCGAGCACCATTATCGCGTGTACGGTTTTTGGGCCCCGGCGGTGAAGGATTATGTGGAATCGGGAGTGATGGACTGGGCGGGCACGCCGGAATACCGCAAGCTGCTGGAGATCGAGGAGCCCTACAGCTACCGCGACCGCCTGGAGCTGCCCAAGTTCATGGTGTACGCGGCGGGCGACCAGTTTTTCCTGCCGGATTCCTCGCGATTCTATTTCGACGACCTCAAAGGCGAGAAGTACCTGCGGTACGTTCCCAACGCGGATCACGGGCTGAGGGGCACCAACGCGCGCGAGAGCATGCTGGCCTACTACGAGGCGTTCCTGAAGAGCACGCCGCGGCCGCGGTTCAGCTGGAGATTCGAACCTGACGGCGACATACGGGTGACCAGCCAAGACCGGCCGTCGGCGGTGAAACTGTGGCAGGCCACCAACCCGGAGCACCGCGATTTCCGGCTGGAGACCCTGGGGCCGGCATATTGGAGCACCGGGCTGGAGGACCAGGGCGGAGGCGTGTACGTCGGGCACGTGGCGCCGCCGGATAAAGGGTGGACGGCTTATTTCGTGGAGCTGACTTATCCCAGCGGCGGCCAATACCCGTTCCAGTTCACGACCGCGGTGCGGGTGAGCCCGGATACGGAGCCGTTCCCCGCGTATCGGCCCAAGCGGGACGCGGGGCGGGAGGCGAAGTAGTCGGGGCCTTTAGCGCCAGCCCCGGTAAAATCCGCGGCCGTAGAAGAATCCGCGGCCCCAACCGAGCGAAATGCCGCCCCAATACGGATAGTAGGGATAAGGATACGGGTACGGATACGCAGGATAGTAACCCGGACCGTAGGAATAAGCACCCATGGGCATCGGCCGGCGCACCATTTGCGGATTGTTCACGGGCCGGCTATAGTCGTCCGGACTCACATACCGGAAAGACTGCGGCGCCCGCGCGGTGGATACCGTGACCGGCGATTCGATCTGGAACGTCAAGGCCGATTCCGGATAGACCACGGTCGGATGGTTGCGCGTGGCCAGCACACCGATCAGGCCGGCGGCAGCTCCCACTCCGGCTCCAATCGCGGCGCCCGTGCCATAATCCGCGGCGGCGCCCACGGCAGCGCCCACGGTGGTCGTTGCGGCCACGGTGCCTACCTGCACTCCGGTGGGGGTCGTGGTTCCCTGCCGCGCCACCAGTTGCGAGCGCACGGTCGCCTGGGTGCCATCCACCAGCGTCAGGCCGGTCAGTTCCAGGCCGAGCCGCGAACTCTTGCCGGAGTGCTGCTTTTGCGCTTCGGCCACCCGGCCGTACACGGTCTGGCCGCGCTCCGCCAGCACGATGCCATCCACCACTATCGGCTGCGCCAGCGTGCCCGAGAAGGTGTCGCCAGACTGGTTGCGGTCCGTCGAGAGGAATTGGTTGGTGCGAACCGTCACATAGGTTCCGGGCTTGAGCGTCAACTGGGCCGGCAACCCGTAGGTGGGCCGATCGTTGGGCGGCGCCGAAAACTGGCCGGGCGCATTGGCCTGGGGGGCGGCCTGGGGAGGGGCCTGCGGAGGGGCTTGGATCGGCTGCCCGTAGGCGTCAGTGCCAGTGCTGTCCATCGGGGCGGGATCCCGCTGCGCCGGCGCGGCCTGCGGCGTGTCGCTTACCCGCCGCCAACCGCCGTTGCTGCCCGGCGGCTGGTCTTGTGCCAGCACCAATCCGGAAGCGGCCAGGAATACCAATCCAACACGAAAACGGAAGCCATTCGCGGTCATATACAGTGCCTCATTCGCATCTCTGTAATGCATCTTTTTCGCCAATCCGCTACAGTGGCCAAGTCACTGAAAGCATTATGCATGATGAGGCACGCGCCTTGGCCAAAATCCACCGGCGGTGGTGCTTTTCGGCCAGTCGCGACGCCTTTGCCTACCCGTCCGACAGGTTTAACAGCTCGACCGCCCGCACCGGGCTGTTTTCGAAAGTCACGCCCTCCTCGAGTTCCCCCGCCTTGCGCGCTTCCGCCAAACGCCGCCGGTTCCAATACCATACGCCCGCCATTCCGGCCGGAACCATCAGGAAACGGACCGGCACGGCGAACATCCAGTGTTCCAGGGCACCGCCAGCGCGGGTGAACAATTCGAAGCCGATCCCCTGGATGAGACAGCGCATGAGCAGGCTGTCGCGGAAGCCCGGCATGGGGCAGGTGAGCGGAACCTTGCGGTAGCCGGCCAGTTGCAACTCGATCAGGCACATGGCCAGCGCCAGCAGGTACAGCGCGTGAATGGCGGCGGTCTCGAGCCCCCACTCCCACCACGAGAAAGCGAAGGCGGGCGCCAGCACCACGGGAACCACCATGCTCAGGATCACCCGGCGCGCAACGGGCAGGGTCTCGTTTTCCTTGGGGTCGAGAACCGCCCGGAAGATCCAATTGGCCGGCACGCCGGCGGGCAACTCGAAGGCTACGCGCAGTCCCAGCACCAGGAGAAACACCGCGGCCAGGGGCGCCTGGAGCAAGGCGACGGACGGCAGCCAGCCCATCTCGTCGAGCCCGTCCGGCCTGGCCGCCTGGGCGGTCTGAAACGCAAGCAGGTATCCCAAGCCGAGCGAAACCGCGATCGCCAGGCGGTGGGTTTCGTTGCGCAGCAGGGCGCGTACCACGAAGCGGTGGCATGCCCGCGCGAACCCGCTGCGCCGGGCCGCAAACAGGTCGGTGACGGCGAGCGCCAGCCTCAGGAAACGCTGCTCGGACGGACGCCGGTTCCCTTCCGTCGTCGCGGCAAACGTCCGGCGATAGCTCAGCGCGTACGAGAACACCATCAGCAGGAAGGCGGCTCCGGCTGCCCAGAGCGCGACAGGCGCGAGCGGGGCCAGGGCCGCAGGACCCCGATGTTGCAGCTTCTGGTACAACGCCAGGTACCACAAGGGCGGCAGGAACCGCGCCGCCGAATCGGGGAAACGCATCAGGTAGCGCACGATCGCGGGGCCGGCGAAGCCCGAGAGCACTAACATGATCAGCGCCACCAGCAGAAGGCCGCGCACCCACGACGAGCAGGCCCGGAAAACCTCCCGCGGCAGCACCGCCGAAAGCGTGCCCAGGAGCGCAAAGACGGCGCAGATGGAAAAGAAGCTGGCCAGCAGAACGGAGACGGCGTGGACGGCCGCGAACTGGAAGAAGACCGCGAATGTCCGGAGCCCGGCGGCCGGGATGGCGGAGGTGACAAACAGCGGAAACAGGATGGCCGGCAGCGTATTCACATCCACCGCCACGATCAGCACGGCCATGAGGATCGCGACGGCATTGGCCATCAGGATGCGCCGCGAGCGGATGGGGAGCGGCGCCAGGTTCAGGTAGTCCTGGGAATCCGGCACGATCTGGTCCCACTTGAGCACGGTGACGATAGCGGTCACCCCCATGGCCAGGGAGATGAACAGATACTTGTCGGGCACCGAGGTGATCAGCAGATCGTCGCGCAGCCGGCCGCGAACCCAGTTAAGGAAGGCGGAGTATTTGTCGAGCAGCAGGAAGCATTGGAACGCGCCGGGAGCCGCCAGCAGGCCCAGAAGCCCGCCGGCGCCCAGCTCGAACTCGGTGGAGGCCGGATCCTGCCCGCCGCGCACCATGCGGGTCAGGAAATGGCCCACCAGCCGGCCGAACGGGGTGGCGGCCAGCCGCTCAACGGACCGGCGCGCGAACGGCGGAAACAATATCCTGCGCAATGCGATCCGCATCCACCTGCTCCGTCAATTGCATGAATCCCGCTTCGAGGCCCAGGCCGGCGAAGCCTTCCTGCATTTCGCGCATGGATCCGCTGGCCACCACGGAGCCGCTCTTCAGCACGACCAGGTGCGTGCACAGGCGGTCCACCTGCTCCAGCACAGGGGACGAAAAGAAGAGGGCCTTGCCCTCGGCCGCCAGCCGCGCGAAGACGTGGCGCAATACCAGGGCGCTGGTGACGTCCAGGCCGGCGAAGGGCTCGTCGAGAACCAGCAGCTCGGGATCGTGCATCAGGGCCGAGATCAGCACGATGCGCTGCCGCATCCCCTTGGAATACGAAGCGATGGGCGCGTCGCGGCTGGCGTACAGGGTGAGGCCTTCGAGCATGGCCGAGGCCTTCTCGCGAAACCGCCGCTGGTCCAGCCCGCGCAACGTGGCAACCAGGTCGAGATACTCCCATCCGGTCAGGAAGCCGTACAGGTCGGGCTGCTCGGGTACGTACCCCATGCTGCGTTTGAACGCGCTCAGCTCGCGCCCGATCCGCTCGCCGTGAAAGAGCACCGCGCCGCGCGACGGCTCGAGGATCCCGGTGATCATCTTGACGATGGTGCTCTTGCCCGCTCCGTTGGGGCCCAGCACGCCCAGGATCTCGCCGCCGCGGATGGTGAAGCTGATATCGCGCACGGCCAATACCGCGCCATAGCGTTTGGACAGCTCCCGCGCCTCCACCACCGGTGGCATGATGAAGGTTGACTCCGCGCCCGGCTCAAAAGTTCCCGGCGATGGGAGGGGAGAGGGTGCTTAACCGTCTTGGGGATCAGCAGTCGGGACTGCGTTGTGGGGCAGGTTGTTAACGTTGTTAACCTGCGGCCGATTGGAAATCGGCCCGGCAGTGCTGACCATTGGGGCCTTGGCGGGTTGCCAACCCGCCGCAGGTTGGCAACGGTTGGCAACCTGCCCCACAACGGCCGTGCCTCCCCCAATTCTGTTAAGCACCCGCGGGGACACGGGCGAGCCCCATATGTCTCGCGTTTGTGGCAGAATGGGCGTTAGGTCCGGGGAGCGTCCGGCAGGAATCGCGCGGACTGGCTTTTTCAGTTGCGGAACTACCCGAAGACAGCTAAAATCAACGCGTTCGCAACAATTATCTTGGAGGATTCATGGCAGCGGTTGAGCAGAAGGTGAAGCAGATTATTGTCGAGCAGCTCGGAGTCGACGAGAGCCAGGTCGACATGAACGCCTCGTTCGTCGATGATCTGGGAGCCGATTCGCTGGACATCGTTGAATTGGTCATGGCTTTCGAAGAAGCCTTCGAGCTGGAAATCCCCGATGAAGACGCCGAGAAAATCACCACAGTGAAAGACGCCGTCGAGTACATCGAAAACAAGACCACCAAGAAATAGCCGCTTTCTCATCAGGGGAGACTCGCATTGTCGCGAAGAGTGGTAGTCACCGGTGTGGGGTTGCTCACGCCGCTGGGGATCGGCACCGAAGCGTCCTGGGAGGCGGTCCGCGCGGGGAGAAGCGGTATCGGGCGCATCACCCAGTTCGACGCGTCGGCCTTTTCCTGCCGGATCGCAGGGGAGGTCAAAGGTTTCGATCCGGCCAACTACATCGAGAAAAAAGAAATCAAGAAGATGGGGCGCTTCATCCAGTTCGCCATCGCGGCGGCGGATTGCGCCCTGAAGAGCGCCGGCCTGAAGGTCACGCCGGAGAACGCCGAACAGGTGGGCGTGTATATCGGCAGCGGCATCGGCGGGTTTGAAGTGATCGAACGCGAGCACCAGACCTACCTGGAGCATGGCCCGCGCCGCATCTCGCCGTTTTTCATTCCCGCCACCATCGTGAACCTGGCCTCGGGCCACGTCTCCATCCGCAGCGGCGCCAAGGGGCCGAATTCGGCCACCGCCACCGCCTGCACCACCAGCGCGCATTCCATCGGCGATTCCTACCGGCTGATCCAGCACGGCGATGCCGACGCCATGATCTGCGGCGGCACGGAAGCCTGCATCACCCCCATGGGAATCGGCGGCTTCGCGGCTATGCGCGCGCTTTCCACGCGCAACGACGAGCCGGAACGCGCCTCCCGCCCGTGGGACCGGGACCGCGACGGCTTCGTGGTGGGCGAGGGCGCCGGCATCCTGGTGCTCGAAGAACTCGAATTCGCATTACGCCGCGGAGCCCACATCCTCGCCGAAATGAAAGGTTACGGCATGAGCGCGGACGCCTTTCACGTGACCGCGCCGCCCGACAACGGCGACGGCGCCTACCGCGTGATGCGCAACTGCATGCGCGACGCCGGCATCGAGCCTGGCCAGGTGGATTACATCAACGCCCACGGCACTTCGACCGAAGTGGGCGACCTGGCGGAAACCGCCGCCATCAAACGAGCCTTCGGCGATCACGCTTACAAGGTCGCGGTCAGCTCCACCAAGTCGATGACCGGCCACCTGCTGGGCGGCGCCGGCGGTCTCGAAGCCGGCATCACGGTGCTGGCCATTCGCGATCAGATCGCTCCTCCGACCATCAACCACGACAACCCCGATCCGCTCTGCGATCTGGATTACGTGCCGAACCAGGCGCGGCCCATGAAGATCGAGTACGCGCTTTCGAACAGCTTCGGGTTCGGCGGCACCAACGGTTCCCTGATCTTCAAGAGGTACTGCTAGCATAGGCATTCTTGCCGGTGTTGCCCGATATTCTATGAAAATCGTAATTGCCATCAAACAAGTTCCCGCCCGCGATTCGCAGTTGCGCATCGCATCCTCGGCCCGATGGATCGAGGAGGCGGATCTCACCTACGAAATCAACGAGCCCGACGCCTATGCTCTTGAAGCCGGCCTGCAGCTCAAGGAAAAGCACGGCGGCGAAGTGATCGCGCTGTGCGCCGGGCCGGCTCGCGCCGCGCAGACCATTCGCGAAGCGCTCGCCAAGGGCGCCGACCGCGCCATCCACGTGGAAGAAGAAGATATCGGAGCTTACGATCCGCTGGCCGCCGCCAAGCTCCTGGCCGCGGCGCTCCAGCCCGAATCGCCCGACCTGGTCCTGACGGGCCTGCAGTCCGACGACCTGGGCTACGGACAGACGGGCGTGATCCTCGCCGAGTTGCTCGGCCTGCCGCACGCCACCATCATCATGCAGGTGGAAACGCAGGAAGGAGCCATCCGCGTGAAGCGCGAGCTGGAAGACGGCTGGTT
This sequence comes from Bryobacteraceae bacterium, assembly GCA_035638575.1. Taxonomy (GTDB): domain Bacteria; phylum Acidobacteriota; class Terriglobia; order Bryobacterales; family Bryobacteraceae; genus DASQZT01. The sequence goes on along the minus strand of DASQZT010000005.1, from coordinate 62,246 downwards.
CCAGCACGTGGAGATGCCGCTGCCCGCGCTGCTCACCATCCAATCCGGCATCAGCAAGCTGCGCTACGCCACGCTCATGGGCATCAAGAAGGCCAAGACCAAGGAAATCCGCCGCGTGACGCCGGCCGGGCTGGGCGTCTCGGCGGCGGATTCCTCGATCACGCTCGACCGCATCTACGTGCCCGAGCGGACCAAGCGGACGCAACTGTTCGAGGGCAGCCCCAAGGAGGCCGCCGCGCAACTGGTGGAGAAACTGAAATTCGAGGCGCGAGTCATATGAGCATACTGGCGGTATTGGAACAACGCGCGGGCGCGTGGAACAAGATGTCGTTCGAGACGCTGGCGGCGGCCCAGCAGATCGCCCAAGAGCTGAACACCACGGCAAGCGCCGCGGTCGTGGGATATGGCGTGGATAGCCTGGCGGGCGAGGTGGCTTCGAAACAGCTCGACAAGGTCTACGCCGTGGAGCACGAACTGCTGAAGGACTACACTCCGGACGCCTACGCCGCGACGCTGCGGCAGCTCATCGGCCGGGAGAAGCCCTCCGTGGTGCTCTTCCCGCACACCTACCAGGTTCGCGACTTCCTTCCGAAGCTCGCGACTTCGCTCCATCGCGTGGCGGTGAGCGACGTGGTATCGCACCGCGTGGAGAACGGGCAGCTCGTGCTGGTGCGGCAACTCTTCCAAGGCAAGGTGAACGTGGACGTCCGGTTTGCCGGCGACGCGCCGCACTTCGCTTCCTTGCAGGCCGGCGCATGGCGCGCGGACCAGTTGGCCGCCGGATCCGCCGCCGTGGAGAAATTCGATCCGCAGATCTCCGCTGCCGATATCCGCACCAAGCCGCTCGACCTTTTCCGCGAATCGCAGCGCGCGGTGGACCTGGGCGCGGCCGAGATCATCGTCTCAGTAGGCCGCGGCATCAAGGAGTCCGACAACATTCCGCTGGTGCAGCAGCTCGCCGACGTATTGGGCGCCGAACTGGCGGCCTCGCGGCCGATCTGCGATGCCGGTTGGCTGCCGATGGAGCGCCAGGTGGGCAGTTCGGGCCAGACGGTAGCGCCCAAAATGTACCTGGCTGTGGGAATCTCCGGCGCGATCCAGCACCTGGTGGGGATGAAGGGCTCGCGCACGATCGTGGCCATCAACAAAGACGCCAACGCGCCGATCTTCGAAGTCGCCGATTACGGCATTGTCGGCGACCTGTTCCAAGTGGTGCCGGAACTGATCGAGGCGATTCGGAAAGCCAAGTAACCTACTCGTACCGCAGGGCCTCCATGGGATCGACGGACGCCGCGCGGCGGGCAGGCACCGAACACGCGAGAGCCGCGGCGGCGATCAGCAATAGCGTTACGCCGCCGAGGATCAACGGATCGCGCGAGCTTTCCGTGACCCAGCGGACCGCGACCTTGTCAAACACCACGCTCAGCAGCAGGCCCGCCGCGAGCCCCACCCCCACGTTCAGCGACGTGCGCCACAGAACGATCCGCAATATGTCCGACGCCCTCGCGCCCAGCGCCATGCGGACGCCGAATTCGTTGGTGCGGGTGGCGACGCCGTACGACACCACGCTGTAAAGCCCCACCGCGGCAAGCGCCAACGCCAGGATCGAGAAGACTCCGAACAGCGTGGCCACCAGCCGCTGCTGCGCGTATTCCGTCAGGCCGGCAATCCAACTGTCCAGGTCGCGCACGCGCATCACCTGCTGGTCCGGATCGATCTGCACGAGCTGGGTGCGCACGGCGCGCAGAATCGCGAGCGGGGCCGTGCGGGCGCGCACCAGGATCTGGGTGAACATCCGCAGGCGAAGTGTGTAGGGCACATAGACCGCGGGCTTGATGGGGTTGCGCAGGCCGTCGTCGCGCACGTCGGCGGCCACCCCCACGATCTCCAGCCATTGGTCGATGGCCGGAGCGGCGGGCGAGTACGGCGGCTCGTCCTTGAGATTGAGAATGCGGACCTGGTGTCCGATGGCATCCCCGTTGGGCCAGAATTGGCGGGCCATGGTCTGGTTGATCACCGCGACCGCCGCGCCGCGCATGGTTTCGGCGTGGTCCCACACGCGGCCCTGGGCCAGGGGAATGCGGAGCACCGGAAAGTACTCGGGGCTGATGTAGTTCAGGCGCACTTCGGGCTTCTCGGCGGCGGCGCTGCCGCGGATCTCGATCCTGGTATTGCTGCCGTTGCTGGGGGGCGTGGCGTTGGTGGAGATGCCCGCCTCGACAACCTCGGGCATGGCGCCGATCCGGGCGCGGATCTGCTCGAAGTACTCGCTCCGGTCCTTCCAGGCCACGTGGGTGTTCTCGTGGATGGGGATCGGGACGGACATGGTGTAGTGGGGATCGTAGCCGAGTTTCGAATTCACCAGCCGGAGGAAGCCTTTCGAGGCCGCGCCCGCCACGGTGAGCAGAAGCAGTGTGAGCGCCACCTGGACGGCGACCATGGCGCTGTGCGCGCGCCGGCCGTGCACGCCCCCCAGGATGCGGCGCATGCTGGCCTGCATGAGGCGGCCGAGGTCCGGCCGGGAGAGCTGAACCGCGGGCGAGAGGCCAAACACGATCGCCGTGGCGAAGGCCAGGCTGATACTGAACAGCAGGACCGGCGGATTGATGGCGATGACCGATTCGGCGGGGAAGGAATCCTCAGGGAGCCACGCGGCAATTCGGGAAAGGCTCTCCCACGCGAGCATCACGCCCAGCCCGGTCCCCGCGACTGCCAGCGCCAGCGACTCGGCGAGCAATTGGCGGACGATTCGCGACCGGCTGGCCCCGATGGCCGCGCGCAGGGCGAATTCGTGCTGCCGGTGCGCGCCGCGGGCCAGGAGCAGGATCGACACGTTGGCGCACCCGATGAGGAGCAGCGAGGCCACCGCCCCGAGCAGCAGAAACAGCGTCGGCCCGAGGGGCTTCGCGTACACGTCCGTGATGCTGCGCAGATCGACGCGAAACGTTTCCGGGTAGCGCGACGGCGATTGCCTGGCGAATTGCTCGAGGATCGGCTGTAGTTCGGCGTTGGCCCGGGCGGCGGACACTCCGGGCCGGAGCTTGAGCGAAGTGAATAGGTAGACGTTCGGGTCGCGCGTGACCCGGAGCGGAACGTAGATGTCCGCCTGGCCCCACTTGAAGCGGGGCGGCATTACCCCGACGATCTCGTACGTCTTGTGAACTAGTTGGATGGTGCGGCCGACCACCGCGGGATTGCCCACGAAGTATCGCTGCCAGAACTGGTAGCCGAGCACCACCACGCGCTGCGGCTCCTGGCCGGGCGGCCCGTCGGACGGCAGGAGCCAGCGGCCCATCAGGGCTGGCGTGCCCCAGTGATCGGGCGCGTTGGGCGAGATATACACGGCCTGTACGTCTTCCGGAAGGTCGCTGTCGGTGGTGGTCAGGTTCCACCAATCCTGGGCGGTTACGCTTTCGACGCACTGCGCCTGGCGAAGCTGCTCGAGCTGCGGCCCGGTCAGACCGGTGGCGCGGTCGTTGCCGGCCTTGTCTCGCAGGGCGATCTCCATGAGGCGATCCGCGCCGGGGTACGGGAAAGGATTGATGAGGACCGCATAGACGACGCTGAACACGGCGCTGGTGGCTCCGATGCCGAGCGCGAGTGAGATGACAGCGGTCAGGGCAAAGCCCGGGCGCTTGCGCAGTTCCCGGGCGGCGTGGCGCAGGTCAGACAGCAGGGAATGCATCGGAGGACACCAGAGCGCGTGGCATACCAGCCCTTCGCCTATCGCAAGTTTCTGAAGGGGTTCCGGATAGCTGCGCGGACGGGGCGGCGGCCTGTTCACTTTTGGGAGGCCGTGTCCGCAAGCGGTCACTCTCCGGAACGCCGCGTCCGCGCTGAGGGCAGCACGCCTCGGTATAAGATGATGGAGGTCATGGGAACGACTAATCCGTTGATGACGTTCGAGGAGTTCGAGCGTTTGCCGGACGAGCCTTGCAAGCTCCAACTGATCGACGGAGAAGTGCTCCGCCTGCCGCCAGCAAAAATCGGACACGTGCGGATCAGGCATCGCCTCTTCGAGGTCCTCGAAGACGCCCTCAGCGAACTCCACAACCAAGGCAAAGGCAGCGACCTGGGCGAGGTCTTCATGCGGATGGGTTACCGGTTCGGCGACAATTGGCTGATCCCCGATGTCAGCGTTTCGCACGCCGGGCAACCCGAGAACGATTACCTGGAGGGTGCTCCCGCGCTGGCGGTGGAGGTGATGTCCGAATCCAATACCGCGCCGATGATGCACCGGAAGACCAGGAAGTACCTGGAAAACGGCGCGCGCGAAGTCTGGCTGGTCTACCCGGAAACCGCATCCGTGGTCGTCTGCCGCGGCAAGACCGCCATCGAAGTGGAAGGCACGCTCGCCACCGAACTGCTCCCCGGAGTTACCATCGATCTCGCGTCAGTCTTCGGTTCTCCGGAAAAACTCCGGCCCTGAGTCGCCTCACTCTCCTAAGAACGCCGCGTCCAGGCCCCGCGTCACGTCGGTGTTCAGTGCCTGGAGCGTCCCGATGGCACGGCAGTTGATGATCGCCTCGGCAGTGGATTCCAGCACCTCCAGCCGGTCGAAGGCCTCCAGCATGTCGCCGCCGGTCACAAGCACGCCATCGTTCTCCAGGCAGAGGGTGGGCTGTTTGGCCGAGATCATCCGCGCCAGTTCCTGGCCGTCTCCGAACTGCAAGCCGAAGGGCGCGCAGCCGACTTGCCGCACCACCACGTAGCTCTCCGGAATGGTCCGCGAATCCAGGGTCACGCCGCTAACGCTGAACGCCGTCGCATTCACCGGATACGCATTGACGATCGCGCCGACGGCCGCGTGCTCGCGGTAAATGGCGTCGTGCACGCCGGCGGCGCGGCTGGGCTGCTTTCCGCTTTCGTGGCGGCCATCGCGCACCAGGACGAGGTCCTCCACGTCCACCGTGCCGCGGTCCACCTGCGCAGGCGTGATGAGGAACCCGGATGAATCGACGCGCGCCGAAAAGCTACCCTGCGTGCTGATGAACAGCCGCTGGCGGTAGGCGCGCCGCACGAATTCGCACAGGCGGCGCCGCACCTCGTTCTCATGGCTCGGTGGAGTTCCGGCGTTGAACTCCTCCATGCCGCCGGTCCTCTGCCGTTCCAGGTCCAACTGTTCGTCGGTGAGGAACCGGATCTCGCCGCCCAGCAGACGCGCTTTAATGATCGTCTTGGCGGTGAACTCCAGCGTCTCGAAGCGCCGGAACGCCTCCTGCAACGAGCGGCCGGCCGTCACCACCCCGTGGTTTTCGAGAATGACGCAGTCGTATCCCTGTTCGAACGTTTTGGCCACGCGGCCGCCGAGGGCCGCGCTGCCGGGCAGCTCGTACGGGGCAAATCCCACCTCGCCACAAACCTGCCGCGCCTGGTGAAACAGGCGCGTGCCGGGCACTTCGTGCACCAAGCTGAACGCCACCAGCGCGGTGGGATGCGCGTGGACGATGCCGCCCAACTCCGACCTCCGGCGCCGGATCTCCTGGTGGATGGGCAGCTCCGAAGACGGCCTCCGCGAGCCCGTGACAGTTCCGTCGGGCCGCACGCACACGATGTCGTCTCGCCCCAGCGAGCCCTTGTCCATGCGCGCCGGGGTGATCCACAGGTCGCCATTGGCCTCGCGGATCGAAAGGTTGCCGCCCGAAGTGGTGGTCATGCGGTAGCGGTAGATCCGCTCCATGGCCTGGAGGATTTCGTCGCGCGGATGCTGATACCGGCGGGTCATTTCGCCTTGGCCACCTCCACGGCAAACGCGTAGGCCGGGCCGAACATGTTGGACCGGAAGACCACCCACTTCTCGTCCGGCGTGAACAGTACTCCGGCCGCGATGGTCAGACGCATGGTTCCTCTCCTCTCGAAACCATTATCCGCCGATGGGGGGCAGGGGGATCGAGCGGGATCAAGCCGTTCCCCGCTTCCTCGTCTCGGCGAGGGTCCGGCGGAGAACCGGCAGAACGGCGCGGTCTTTCTCGCCGCCGAGTTCTTCCTTGATCGCGATCAGCGTCTCGAGATCCAGGACGCGGACGCTCGTCCCGCCGCCGATCTCCATCACGGCCGAGTGCGGCAGCAGATCTTGGTGGCCGAGCCCGCGGCCGATTGTGCCCAGCAAGTCCAGCGGGCCGTAGCGGGTGATCAGATTGAGGTGGCCTGGACCGGCGAGGTGATCGGCGCTGGGGCTGGTCCGGCGTTCCGGCTGCGCGCGGAAGACGGCGTCGAGCGACTCCAGCACTTGCAGGAGGCGCGCGACGTTTCCCTCGTCCCGTGCGTGAACCACGTCAACATCGAAGGTGGTCACGGGCGCGCCGTCCAGAACTGCAGCGAGTCCGCCCACCACGATGAAGTCGACGCCGGCCTCGGCCAGCGCGCGCAGTATCGCAGTCAGCTTATGTTCGGGCATTCAACTCGCGGATCGCCAGAATCCCGTTAATGTGCTGTTCCAGAAACTCGAGGCGCTCGGCGGGCGTCAGCGACAGCATCCAACCGATGAGCGAGACATCCACGCCGTCTTCGCTGTAGTCGGGCTCGAGAGGTGGCTCGGCGGCATCCATACTCCGTTCCAGGATAGCGAATCCGGGCGCCCCCACCACCCCCGCGTTGTATCATGGGAGCTGCATATGAAAGGTGTCGTTCTCGCGGGTGGAACGGGAAGCCGGTTGTTCCCGCTCACCAAAATCACCAACAAGCACTTGTTGCCCATCTTCGACCGGCCCATGATCTACTACCCCATCCAGACTCTGGTGGACGCGGGGATCCAGGACATTATGGTCGTTACGGGCGGCCGCAACTCGGGCGACTTCCTGCGATTGCTGGCCAACGGCAAACAGTTCGGCCTCAAGCACATCAACTACACGTACCAGGAAGGCGAAGGGGGCATCGCCGACGCGCTGGCCCTGGCGGAGCACTTCGCCGACGGCCAGAAGATCTGCGTGATCCTGGGCGACAACATCATCGAGCGAAACATTTTCGCTGCCGCGGAACGCTTCCGCCAGCAGCCCGAGGGCGCCCACATCCTGCTCAAGGAGGTCCACGACGCGGAGCGGTTCGGCGTGGCGGAGGTGGCGGGGGGAAAGATCGCCGGCATCGAGGAGAAGCCCAAGCGGCCCAAATCGAACTACGCGGTCACCGGCATCTACATGTACGACGCCACGGTGTTCGACAAGATCAAGACGCTGGTGCCCTCCAACCGGGGCGAGCTGGAAATCACCGACGTCAACAACGCCTATATCGCCGAAGGCAACATGACGTTCTCGTTCCTGGACGGGTGGTGGACCGACGCGGGCACGTTCGATTCGCTGCTGCGCGCGGCCAACCTGGTGGCCGCCTCGCGCGCCAAGGAACTGAGTTCCGCCGACGCCCTGGCCGGGGCCGTGGAAGGAGCGGTCGGCGTTTGATGCCCGCCGACACCGTCCGCGTGGTGGCCGCTCGCCCTCTCGCCGCCTCCGAAAGCCTGGAACTCGCCGTGCCGGAGTGCCCCAAGGGCATCGGCTCGCTGATCATTTCTCCGGAGTCGCCCGACCTCATCGCCGGCGTGCGCATCCAGCCGCTCGCGCTTCATCCCGACGACCGCGGCTACTTCCTCGAAGTGCAGCGCATGGGCCACGGGCTGGCCGCCCACTTCCCCGCCGAAACCAGCCAGATCGCCGCCGCGCTGAGTTTCTCCGGCACGATCAAGGCGTTCCACTACCACCTGCACCAGACCGACTGCTGGACGCCGGTCAAAGGAATGTTCCAGGTGGCGCTGGTGGACCTGCGGCCCGCGTCGGCCACTTTCGGCCGCCGCAATACCATCTACGCGGGCGCGCTGCGTCCCTGGCAGATCCTCATCCCGCCGGGCGTGGGCCACGGTTACAAAGTCATCGGTGCCGAAGAGGCGCTGCTGGTCTACATGACCGACCGTTTCTACAACCCTGAAGACGAAGGCCGCATCGTGTACAACGACCCTTCCATCAACTACGACTGGGAGACGCAGAAAAAGTAGCACGGGCATTTCCGCCTGTGCCGGTTCTTAGAACATGACGATCCTCATTACCGGCGGCGCGGGGTTCATCGGATCGGCCTTCGTCCGCCTCCTCATGGCCGAGACGGACCACCGCGTCCTCAACCTCGACAAGCTCACCTACGCGGGCAACCTGGAGAACCTGGCGTCCATCGCCGATGACCCGCGCTACCGTTTCCTCCACGGGGATATCTGCGACGAGCGGCTGGTGGATTCCATTCTGGCCGAAGAGCGCCCAGGCGCCGTGGTGCATTTCGCCGCCGAATCGCACGTGGACCGCAGCATCCTCTCGCCCGAACCCGTCATACAGACGAACCTCCGCGGCACGTTCACGCTGCTCGAAGCCGCCCGGCGGCACAAGATCGCGCGCTTTGTCCACGTCTCCACCGACGAGGTCTACGGCAGCCTGGCGGCGCCGCTCGAAGCCACCGAGGATTTCCCGCTCAACCCCAGCAGCCCGTACTCCGCCTCGAAAGCCGGCTCCGACCTGCTGGCGCGCTCCTACTTCGTCACCTTCCGCCTGCCGGTGGTGATCACCCGCGCGTCGAACAACTATGGGCCGTACCACTTTCCCGAAAAGCTGATCCCCCTGATGATCACCAACGCCTTCGAGGACCGCGCGCTTCCGGTCTATGGCGACGGCATGCAGATTCGAGACTGGCTCTACGTGGAAGACCACTGCCGCGGCATCCTCGCCGTCCTGAACCAGGGGCGCGAGGGCGAGATCTACAACATCGGGGGCAACCGCTCGCTGCCCAACCTGGAAGTGGTCCACAAGGTTCTGCAAATCACCGGCAAGCCCGAATCGCTGATCCGTTATGTGACCGATCGCCCCGGGCACGACCGCCGCTACGCGCTATCGAGCGAGAAACTGATGCGCGAAACCTCCTGGCGCCCCGTCATGGATTTTGAGACCGGGCTGGCCCGGACCATCGAGTGGTACCGCACGAATGCATCCTGGGTGGCACATGTACGCAGCGGCGAGTACCGCACCTACTACGAAACCCAGTATGGCGGCCGCTGAAGGGGCCGGGGCGGAGTGCCCCGCGGGCGAGCCGGTGTGGCGGTGTGTCCATGCGCGTCGCCATTGAGGCAGCCCCACTGTCTCTCTCCAGCGGCGGGCTCCTGCGCTACACCACCGAGCTGAGCCTGGCAATGGCCCGCGGCTTCGCCGGCGACGAATTCTTCCTGGTTTCGGACCAACCCTTCGACATGCCCCGCGACGCGCCGCCCAATCTCAAGCGCGGCGGCGGCCCGCGCAACGCCGCCGAGCGGCGCTGGTGGCTGTGGGGCCTCACGCGCGAGCTGTCGCGGCTCGCCTGCGACCTCTTTCACGGCCCCGATTTCGCGGTGCCTTATCTGGCCAGCCGCCCCAGCGTCCTGACTCTGCACGACCTCTCGCCGTGGATGGATCCGCACTGGCACCGCGACGCGGGCCGAGTCAGGCGCCGCACTCCGGTGTTGATCGAACGGGGGATCGCGACCATGATCATCACGCCAACCGAACTGGTGCGCCGGCAGGCCATCGAGCGTTTCCACCTGCGTCCCGACCGCGTGGTGGCCATCCCCGAAGCCGCCGCCGGGTGGTTCCATCCGGTCGAATCCGCACCCGCCGCCCCCTACTTCCTTTCCGTGGCCACGCTGGAACCGCGCAAGAACCTCCCGGCGCTGCTCGAAGCCTGGCGCGGGGTTCGCCGCGATCATCCTGTCGACCTGATTCTCGCCGGCCGGCGCCGCGCCGACTTCCCGGCGCCGGCCGAAGAGCCCGGCCTTCGCGTGCTCGGCGAAGTCGACGATACCGCTCTTCCGGCGCTCTACTCCGGGGCTCTCGCCCTGGTCTACCCGTCGCTCTACGAGGGCTTCGGCCTGCCGGTGCTCGAAGCCATGCAGTGCGGCGCTCCGGTGGTGGCCTCGCGCGCCGTCGCCGAGGTCGCGGGCGATGCCGCCATCTACGCCGATACGGCTGAAGAGCTTGCCCGGGCGCTGCGCGAGCTGGCCGACCGGCCCGACCTCGTAACCGATCAGCGCGCCCGCTCGCTCGCCCGAGCCCGCAACTTCTCCTGGGAGCAGACCGCGCGCCTGACTCACGAAGTCTACCTCGAAGCCCGGAGGCGTTTTGCCGATTGAACCGCCATCCGCGCTGATGCTGGCTCCCGAGACCCCTTACCCGATGGCCGGCGGCGGGGCCTTGCGGACCGCCTCGCTGCTCCACTATCTGGCCCGCACCCGGGCCGTCGACCTGATCGTCTTCCGCCAGCCCGGCGCGCCCGATCCCGCGGCTCAACTTCCCGCCGGCCTGGTGCGCCGCGTCTTCGTGCTGGACCTGCCCGCCCACCGCCGCGACTCCGTAGCCCGCGCCCTGCGCAACTCCCTGCGCATCGCGCGCCGGGTGCCGCCGCTGGTGGATCGCTTTTCCGGTTTCGGGCGGCAGATCGAAGACGCGCTCGGCGGCCGCCGTTACGAGATCGGCGTCATCGAGCACTTCTGGTGCGCGCCTTACTGCGAACAGATCTCGGCGGTGTGTTCCCGCACGGTCCTCGATCTGCACAACATCGAGTCGCACCTGCACCAGCGCTGCGCCGCCGTCGAACCCCCTGCGGCGGCCTTCGCCCATCGCGTCTTTGGCCGCGCGTCGCTCCAGCTCGAGGAGCAGTGGCTGCCGCGCTTCTCCAAAGTCCTCGCCGCTTCGGAAGAGGACGCCGGGCGCGCCCGCCGGATCGCGCCCGCGGCGCAGGTCCTGGTGTACCCCAATGCTCTGCCCTCGGTCCGGCAATCCCCGGAGACTGACGCCAACACCGAGGCCATCGCTTTTTCGGGCAACATGGAATACCACCCCAACCTCTCGGCGGTGCGCTTCTTCGCGGCCGAGGTCTGGCCGCGTCTCCGCGAACGGCATCCCCAACTGGTCTGGCGGCTCATCGGCAAGAACCACGAAGCGATCCGCCGCTTCACTGACGGGGACGCGCGTATCGAAGTCACGGGTCCCGTGGACGACGCGATCGGTGAGCTGGCGCGCGCGCGGATCGCGGTGGTGCCCCTGCTCGCCGGCAGCGGCACCCGCCTGAAGATCCTGGAAGCCTGGGCCGCCGGCCTCCCCGTGGTGTCCACCACCATCGGCGCCGAAGGCCTGCCCGTCCGTGACGGCGAACACCTTTTGCTGGCCGATGGCGCTCCAGCGTTCATCGCGGCCGTTTCCCGGCTGTTGGGGTGCGCTTCTCTTCGCGAACAAATAGGCCATGCGGGCAGGCTGTTGCTGGAGAAGGAATTTACATGGGAAAGCGCGTGGCGGAATTTGGAATTTTGAATTAACCTGAGAGAAAGAGGGCTCTGCCTTCACAATGAATAACGAAGAATGACTAACGAAGACCTCGACCAGATTCGCGCTCTGCTGCGCGAAGAGATCCGCGGGGAGATCGCCGCCTCCGAACAACGCATGGCCCCTCTGCTGCGCGAAGAGATCGCCGCCTCCGAACAACGCATGGCCGCTCTGCTGCGTGGGGAGATCGCCGCCTCCGAACAACGCATGGCCGCTCTGCTGCGCGAAGAGATCCGCGAAGAGATCGCCGCCTCCGAGCAACGCATGACCGCCCGCCAGGACCGCGCCGTCGAGATGATCGCCGGCGAAATCTCCTCGCTGCGCGAGGACATGAATCATCGCTTTGAGGCCGTGGACCGCCGCTTCGAGGTGCTGGACCGCCGCACCGAACGCATCTCCGAATCCATGGCAGCCATGACGCGCTGGGCCGACAAGCTGGACCGCGACAGCCTGAGCCTCACCGGCACCCAGGCCGCCCAGCAGCGCGCCATCGACGATCTCGCCGCACGCGTCAACCGAATCGAACGCGAGCTCCGTCCCGGCCAGCAACAGTAAATACCGTACCGTGTCTACACACCCATCTCCGCCGCCCCGCGGCTCTCGGCGTGCTCTGATTTCCGCAAGTCACTGGTGCAGGCGATTGCTGGAGAAGGAGTTTACATGGGAAAACGCCTGTCGAAAATAGAATATTTAACACAGCGGCGGGTCATTTCGGTCCGCTATACTGGTACGGTCCATGCGTTTTGCGGTTGATGCTCACGCCATAGGACGCCACCTCACCGGCAACGAGGTTTACGTTCGAAGCCTGTTGAACGCGCTTGGCGCCCAGGATCGGGATGACGAGTTCGTCGCCTACGTCTCAGCCCTGGACGCCTGCCGCTATATTCCGTCGCGCATCCGCACCCGGCTTGTGGCCGCCAATCCCTTTTTCCGGCTGGGTTTCGACCTCGCGATGAAGGTCCGGCAGGATCGTCCCGACCTGCTGCACGTCCAATACACCGCGCCCATCGGCTGCCCGGTGCCGGTAGTGGTGAGCGTGCACGACGTCAGTTTCCTCGAGCACCCCGAGTACTTCACCCGCGCGCGCGCCCGCCAGTTGCAGGCCACCGTGGGCCGCACGGTCCGCCGGGCCGTAAGGATCCTCACCGGAAGCGAATTCTCGCGGCACTCCATTCTCAAGGTCTACGGCGATCTCGACGAAGACAAGGTCGTGGTGGTGCCCAACGCGGCGGCCTCCGGATTCCGCCCGCTCTCGCGGGAGGGCGCCTTCGCCACAGTGCGGGAACTCTTCCACATTCGGGCGCCGTTCCTTCTCTCGGTGGGCGATCTCCAGCCGCGCAAGAATCAAATCGGCCTCATCCGGGCCTTCGCACGCCTGGTCCGCGCCCACCCGCAGCTCCGGCAGAACCTGGTGCTCGCCGGCAAAGAGACGTGGTTCGGCAGCCGCGTCCACGAAGCCGCGCGCGAATCCGGCGTGGAGGACCGCATCCAGTTCGTCGGCTTCGTCTCCGATGACGATCTGCTCCAGCTCTACAACGCCTGCGACCTCTTCGTCTTCCCGTCTTTCTACGAGGGCTTCGGATTGCCCGCGCTGGAGGCCATGGCCTGCGGCCGGGCCGTGACCTGCTCGGCCACCTCAGCGCTGCCCGAAGTGGTGGATGGCGCCGCCATCCTGTTCGATCCCTACGCCACAGACGAGATCGTGCGCGCGATCGCCGATCTGCTGCTGGATGCCGAGCTCCGGACGCGCATGGAGCGGCTCGGCCAGCAACGCGCGGCGCACTTCAGTTGGCAAAAGACCGCGGAGAAGACGCTCGAAGTCTTCCGCGAGGTCGTCGATCGACCGCGTGTTTCCGTGCACGCCGGTTCCGCCACCGTCGCCCGATGAAGCGAATCCCCCTGGCGGTCCTGTTGTTTTCCGCGGCGGCGGCAGCCCAGACCGGCTTCCCCTTCACCGACGAAACGCTGCACTACAGCATCAACTGGCCCAGCGGCTTGAGCCTTGGAGACGCCACCTTCACGGCTCACAAGACCGCCTCCGGCTGGTCGTTCGACGCCACCGCCGACGCGGGCGTTCCCGGCTTTTCCATCTCCGACAAGTTCCACTCCTCCGCCACCGCCGTTCCCTGCTCGCTCGAGCTGACGCGCGACCTCTCGCACGGCAAGAAGAAGACGCGCGAGAAGACCACGTTCGATCAGGAAAAAGGATCGGCGCACCGCGTCACCACGCTTCCCCAGGACGGCGGCGTAACCGATCTCACCACCCACACCTGCGCCCGCGACGCCCTGGCCTTCGTGTACTTCGCGCGCCGCGAAATGGGCCAGGGACGCGTGGCTCCGGCCGAGCAGGTCTACCTCGGCGCCGCCTACTCGGTGCGCCTGGAATACACCGGCGCAATGACCATCACGGCGGATGGCAAGCCGGCCGTCACGGACCACGTCAACGCTTCGGTCAAGGGCCCCCAGTCGAACGTCACTTTCGAAATCTTCTTCGCGCGCGATGCCGCCCGCACGCCGCTGCTCGTCCGCGTGCCACTGGCACTGGGCACGATCTCCGTCGAGCTGGTGCGCTGAAATGCGCGTGGCCTTTTTCTCGCCGCTGCCGCCGGCGCGCAGCGGGATCGCCGATTATGCCGAGGCCCTCGTCCGGCACCTCGCCCCGCTGGCCGATCTGGAAGTTTTCTCCAGCGCCGAGAAGCCCTTCGACCCCGCGCGCTTCGACGCCATCCTCTATCACCTGGGCAACAACGGCTTCCACGATTTCGTCTACGAAGCCGCCCTGCGCCATCCCGGCGTGGTGGTGATGCACGAATCCAACCTGCACCACCTGGTCGCCCACCTCACCATCAAGCGCGGCGATTGGGACGCCTACGTCCGCGAGTGCGAATACAACGGCGGCGAAAAAGCGCGGGAGTTCGCCGAGCGCGTCCGCAAGCTGGAAACCGGCCCCGATTACGATCTCCCCATGACGCGCCGCCTGCTCGAAAGCTCGCGCGGCGTCATCGTCCACAGCCGCTTCATGGAGGGTGAGATTCGCGCCGCCGGTTTCACCGGCCCGATTGCCGTGATCCCGCACGGCGCCTGGATTCCGGAAGCCGACCGCAACGGTTTTCGCCACAAGCTGGGCCTCGACGAGGCCACGCCGCTGATCGGCATCTTCGGCTTCCTCAAGCCTTACAAGCGCATTGCGGAATCCCTGCGCGCCTTCCGCCGCGTCGTGCGGCTCACGCCCAACGCCCGCATGATCCTGGTGGGCGAGCCGCATCCCGAATTATCCATCGAGCCGCTGATCCGGTCCATGAGCCTCTCCGCCAACGTGCGTGTGCTGGGCTTCACGCCGATCGAAGATTTCGTCGGCTACCTGGCCGCCTGCGACATCGTGCTGAACCTCCGCTACCCGACCGTGGGCGAAAGCTCGGGCACGCTGCTGCGTTCGCTGGGCCTCGGCAAGGCGGTCCTGGTTTCCGAGGTCGGCTCCTTCGCCGAATTTCCCGAAGACGTGTGCCTGAAGGTTCCCGTCGGCCCCGGGGAAGAGAACCTGATCTTCGAATATCTCAACCTCCTTGTCTCGCGCCCCGAAGTGGCCAAACAGCTCGGCGCGCGCGCCAAGGCTTGGGTGGCCGAAACCTGCAACTGGCCGACCGTGGCCCGGCAGTACGCCGAGTTCCTCGCCGGACGACAGCCTTCCGTCGCCGTTCCTCCACCCGAACCTCGGCCCGAACCGGACGAGCGGCCGCCCGCACCCGATCTCGAAGCCTGGTCCGCGAGCCCGGAATCCCGCACCTACCTGGAAACCCACCAGACGCGGCTGGTCAAGACGCTTGAAATCACGCCTCCCGGCGGCCCCTCGGACCGCATCCTGGAGATGGGCGCATACATGCAAATCACTCCGGCCCTCAAGAGCCGGCTAGGTTACGGCTACGTGCGCGGCTGCTACTACGGCCGGCTCGGCCGCGTCGATCACAAGACCGTCACGTCCGCCGAAGGCGAGCCCTTTGAATGCGACATCGACCACTTCGACGCCGAAAAGGACCGCTTCCCGTACCCCGACGCCTGGTTCTCCACGGTCCTCTGCTGCGAGCTGATCGAGCACCTGTTCGAAGACCCCATGCACCTGATGAGCGAGGTCAACCGCATCCTGAAACCCGGCGGCCACCTGGTGCTCACCACCCCCAACATCACCGGCCTGCGGGCCCTATCCGCCATTCTCCAGGGCTACCACCCCGGCTTCTTCCCCGCCTACATCCGCCCGGCGCAATCCGGCGAAACGGAAGCCCGCCACAATCGCGAGTACACGCCGCGCGAGATCCACCGGCTGCTCGAAAACTCCGGCTTCGAGGTGGCGCGTCTCGAGACCGGCGAATTCCGCGACGTTCCCCATCCCGAATTCGGCTGGGTGATCCACCTGCTCGAGCGCTACCGGCTGGAAACCGATCTGCGCGGCGACGGCATCTACGCGGTGGGCCGCAAGACCGCTCCCGTCGAAGAGCGCTACCCCGAGTGGCTCTACTCATGATCGCGGCGTTCCTGAACCCCGACGTCCGTTTCGACCCGGCCACGCATATCGGGCACACCACTTTCCAACTGCGCAACGACTCTGCCGAGACCTGGCGCCCCTCGGAAGGCTTCGCCGTCAGCTATCACCTCTACGATGCCGAAACCGGCGCCGTCATCGCCGACGGCCCGCGCCTCCAATCGGGCCGCGACATCGCTCCCGGCGAAACCTTCCCCGTGACGCTCGATCTCGCCGTGCCCGAGGAGCCCGGCCGCTACCAGTTCTTCGTGTCCCCCATGCGCGAAAACGGCGGCTGGCAGTACGAACAGGGCCGGCCGTTCCTCCTGATCGAGGCCACCCCCTCCGCGATCACTCGCGTGCGCATCGCCACCCCCGCCACCCTGCGGCGCGAGAACGCCCTGCGCGCCATCGTCCGCGCCGTCACCTTTCCGGTGCTGGCCATCTGGCGCAACCGAGGCCTCATCCGCGTGATGGTCCGCCGCGATATTCTGGGCCGTTACCGCGGCTCGTTCGGCGGCGGCTTCTGGACCGTCATGAACCCGCTGCTCCTGATGCTGACGTACTTCTATGTTTTCGGCGTGATCCTCAAGTCGCGCTTCCCCGGCGACCCCAGCAGGTCCGGCTTCGCCCTATACTTCCTGGCCGGCATGCTCCCCTGGCTGGCCTTTAGCGAAGCCGTGGGCCGGTCCCCCAGTGTTATGCTGGAGCATCGCAATTTTGTGAAAAAGGTGGTCTTCGCGGTGGAGACGCTGCCCGTGAACCTGGTAGCCTCCGGTCTCGTCAGTGGCCTGTTTGCCGCGCTTCTTTTCTGCGCCGTCCTGCTGGTGGTCCGCCATGGCATCCCGCTCACCGTGCTGTGGCTGCCGGTGCTGCTCATCCCGCAACTTCTCTTCACCGCCGGCCTGAGCTGGTTCCTGGCGGCCCTCGGCGTGTTCGTGCGCGACCTCGGCCAGATCCTCGGCTTCCTCCTCACCATCTGGTTCTTCGCCACGCCCATCTGCTATCCCGAGGAGTCCATGCCGGCCGCGCTGGCGCCGCTGCTCGCGAAGAACCCCATGTACGTGCTGGTGCGAGGCTACCGCGCCATCCTCTTGCAGAGCCACGCCCCGGCATTCGGTTCCCTCTGGAAATTCTGGCTGCTGGCCGCCGTGGTGTTCGTGCTGGGCCACGCCTGGTTCTACAAGTTGCGCAAATCCTTCGCCGACCTCCTGTGAACCATGCGGCCGCTACTCCAAAAAATCGCCGCCGTGCTGCTCACCTACGGCCCCTGGGGAGTGCTCCTGCTTAGCGCCATCGATTCCGTGGGTGTTCCGCTTCCCGCCGCCATGGATGTCTGGGTGATCGGCGTGGCGGCCGCCAGCGCCAAAGCGCCGCGCGAAGCCTGGCTCACCGCGCTGATGGCCGTGGTGGGATCGGTCTGCGGCAACATCATTCTCTTCAAAGCCGCCGAACAGGGCCGCCGCCTGTTCGGCAAGGGCGAGCCCGAGCCCGGCAAGCGCCAGCGGTTCCAGGAATGGTTCAACCGCTACGGACTCCTGACGGTTTTCGTGCCGGCCGTCACGCCCTTCATCCCGTTGCCGTTGAAGGTCTTCGTGATCTCGGCCGGCGCGCTGCGCACGTCGCTCCCCAAGTTCCTCGGCGTAATCCTTCTGGCCCGCGTGATCCGCTATTTCGGCGAAGCCTGGCTGGGCCTGCAACTCGGCGCCGACGCCCAAGGCTTCCTCACGCGCAACGGCTGGACCCTGGCCGCCATCGCCGTCGCCATGAGCCTGGCGCTGTACTTCCTGATCCGCTACAACGACGCGCGGCGCCCCGCTCCCCGTCCCCCGGTATCGTAACTACGGCGACGAGACCTGGATCCCCACCAGGTTTCCCACCGCGTCCCAGGTGTACTGAATCGTCAGGCCGCCGGCATACGACGCCTGCGTCAACCGATTCAGCGAGTCGTAGGTAAACGTGCCCGTGCTGTTGGGCTGGAATCCGGAGCCGATGATCGAGAGCAGGCCGCTGGCCGCCGATTGCGCGTTGCCCGCCGCATCCGTCGCCGTGACGCGGATCACGGCCGTGCGGCTCGGCGCGATGTCCGGCGGCACAGCCCAGTCGAGCCCCTGCGCGTTGCCGCTCAAGCCTGCCGCAATGGCCGACGGGAACGTCTGGCCCCCGTCGGTCGAGAGCGCCACATCGTGAGTCGCCACCCCCACGTTGTCGTCGGATTGCCACTGGATGTGGTACGAAGTCCCGCCCACGATCACCTCTCCGCCCGTAGGCTGCACCAGGGTGATGACTGGAGCTTCGGTGTCGGTCTTCGTGCAGGCGCTGGTGTCGTCTTGCAGCGCCACGCGATAGCTGCCGGTGTTCACCGCGTTGAGATCGCGCACCAGCAGCGAGTAGGTCCCGCCGGCCGGCAGGACGTACTTCAACAGCCCGCTGCTGCTGGTCGTCAGCCGGTTCCCGGCGGGGTCGTACAGCTCCACATACGGAGAGTAAGTGCCGGTCCGCTGGGTCAGCTTCACGTCGGCCTGGTGTCCGCCACTGCCCGTGAAGGTGAACAAGTCCAGTTGCCCAGGCAAGTTCACCGCCCGCAAGGTGGTCTGCCCGCAGGTCAGGGCCACGGGATCGCACGGATGGTTCGGCCGTTGATAGGCCAGGTTGAACGTTCCAGTCTCGCCGTTGGTGGTCGACGGGCTCACCACCACCAGGTAGTTCCCGTCCACGCCGGCCTTCTGCGTAATGTCGGATGTCTGCGCGAGGCGCGTTCCATCGGGCTGAAACAGCTCCACCTGCGGCGAGAAATTGTCCGACAGCCTGGTGAAGATCAGCCGCATCACGTCGCCCGCACCGGCGTTCGCCGTGTAGTAACGGAATTCGTTCGCAGGCGTGAGCGACGCCACCGCCGAGCCGCCGCAGGCCAGCGGAGCACTGCCCGCCGGGTTGTTCAATAGCTGCCAGGCCAGCGAGTACGCGCCGCCCGTTCGCGCCACCGAAGCGCCTACCACCACCGTGTAGGTCCCGCCGGTCGATACCTTGCGCGAAAGCTGTCCGGCCTCGGTATCCACCCGCTGGCCGGTGGGATCGTAGAGATCCATCTGGGCCGTGAAGCCCGCGGTGAACGATACGGCGCGCACCGACAGCACATCGCCCACGCTGGCGGTCATGCTGAAAGAATCGAACGGCCGCGTGCCGCTCACCGCGCCGCTCACCGTCTGCCCCTGGGGAGCCGTCGCCGCGCAGGCGGGTGTCAGGAGATCCACGCCGATCGGCGCGCCGGACGCCCGCCCGCTGTTATCCAGCGCCACCACCGTGTACAGGCCGCCCGCCGCCTTGGCCACGTCCACGCCGACGAAGCTGCCGGAAACCGGCTGCCCGACGGGATTGCCTTGCGCATCGTACACCCCCAGCGCCGGCTGCAGGGCTCCGGTCTCGTCGATCAGCCGCACGCTGAAAGCCTGTCCCGGCGCCGCGTTGTAAGTGAACTCGGGACTATCCAGGGGCTTCGAGAAGATTCCCGCCGCGACCGCGCCGCAGCTCAGCGCCGGCGCGGCGGTGCTGCACGCTCCGTTCACCCGGACCAGCGACAACGAGTAAGATCCCGACTGCGAATTGTCGCGGGCATCGGACATGATGACGGTGTACGTGCCCGCCGCCGCGACACCGAAGTTCAGCGGCGAAAGGCTTGTCAGGTTGGCCGTTTGCAGGTTGTTTCCCTGCGCATCGTAGATATCCACGTGCGGCACGAACAGGCCGTTGGGGTCGCTGCTCAGGAGCCGCAGCATGAACTTGTCGTTGGCGCCGGCCGCAAACTGGTAGGAGTTGGTGTCCAGCAGGCCCTGAAGCGAATCGTCGATGCTCTTGCCGCAGGGCAGCGTCTGCGCGCCCGGGCAGGGCCGGTTGAGCCGCACCATGGTGATGGCATACTGCCCGGTGTTGAGCCCGGTGGCTCCATCCTCCGCCAGGACTGTATAGGAGCCGGGTGCGGACGTGGTTGCGGTGAACGTCACGGTGACAATCAGCCGCCCCGTCAACGTCGGCTGCCTGGCGATCGTTCCGGTTATCCGATTTCCCTGGGGGTCGTACACCTCGACCACCGGCACCAGCGTGGAACTCGTATTGACCGGCGCAGTCCGGATCGAGACCACGTCGCCGGCGGCGATGTTCGAAATGGAGTAAGAGTCGGTCCCCAGGGGCGATGCGATATTCCCGGATAGCAGTGCGCCGCAGGCCAGGCTTTTGGCGGCGCAACCCCCGTTGATTTTGGTTACCGCCAGCACATACCCCCCGGTCGAATTGTGCGGATCCAGCACCACGATGGTGATCGAACCGTCGGCCGTCACCGGAAAATTGAAAATGCCCAAGCCGCCGGTAGCCGTGTCCCTGAACCCCACTTGCTGTCCGGCATTCGAGTATATGACCATCCCCACATCGTAGGTTTTTCCCACGGTGCCGACCTGGGCCAGACGCGCGGAAAGCATATCGCCGGCCTTTGCCGGGAACTCATAACTGAACATCTGCAAGACGTCGGTGATCTTGCCTTGCTGCGAAACCCCGCAGCTCAGGGCGGGCGCCGCGCACGCTTTGTTGAGAAACGTAAAGGTCACCCGGTAGGAGATTGGCGCATTGCTGAAATTCTGCAATTTGATCTGATACTGCCCGTCGAGGCTGAGGTCGTACTCCGCCGCGAAAGTGGCGCCCGCTGCAAGCGGATCGGAAGCAGAATTCTGTCTCGCCGTCACGGTCCGGTTATTCCGGTCCACCAACGTGATGGTCAATATTGCCGCGGGATCCGTTCCGATGTACACAACCCGGATCGCGACCGAATCTCCGGGCTGCAAGGTGGGGTTGACGAAGTCATAGAAGTCGGTGATCGTCGGGCTGACGATCCCATCCTTGAAGTCGCCGCAATTCAAGGAGGCGAGCACGCCCTGCGCCTGCGCCGCCGTCACCGCGGCAAGTCCCAACAATAGGGCCTGGGGACAGACGGAACGAATCCTCGTTCTCATCGTTCCCTCCTGCCCGTGGCGAACAGGCAACTCGCGACGCCGTCCACGAAACACGCCCCCGCCCCGGAAAGCTGGGGCACCAAAGCCGGATTCGGCGCCGCCGGGTCGGCCGACGATGGCAGCGTCAACCGCAGGTCGGGCACCAGAAAGCCGCTGCCCGTGAACACCAGCCCATTGCCGTCGTCGATCCACCCCGCTTCGCCGCGCTCCCGGAAGGAGTTCTCCACGCCCTCGCTGCTCGCCGCCAGCCGCCCCAGGGGATCGTACCGGTAGCGGTTCACCACGCCCGCGGCCGGATTCGAAAGCGCCACCACGTTGCCGTCGCCGTCGAAGTGGTAGAAGTACACCGTTCCATCGTCTGTCACTTTCCACAGCAGGCCCAGCCCCCACACGTACCACGCGACCGGCGCGCCCGAGCCGTCGGTCTCCATTTCCATTCGCGGCCCCGCGGCGGAAGCGTAGTACGAGTAGTGCCTCTCGGTGCCGTTCACGTTGCGCACGGTGCGCAGCCCGGTCGAATCGTACGCATACGTCGTCGGATTATCGCCGCCCAAGCCCTGCAACCTGCCGAACGGATCGTAGGCAAACGACACGTTGCGCCCGCCCTGGATCGCCGACAGGTTCTCCCGAGCATCGTACTGATAGGTCTCGCCATCGCCGCGGCTCACCGGATGCCCCGCCGCATCGAACTGGTACGTATACCCGGCCGCCGCCAAGGGCGCGGTCGAAGGCTCCAGCGCGCTCACGCCCGTGCGATTCCCGTTGGCATCCGCGGTGTAGCGGTACCCCGCCACCGGCGATCCATCGGGCCCCGTGCTCACGATCGCCCGCAGCCGCCGCGCCGTGTCGTATTGATAAATCGTAATCGGCCCGCCCGAAACGCTGACGCTCACCGGCCATCCCGCCGCGTCGTAGCGGTACACCGCGAAGTTGCCCTGCCAGTCGGTGACCATGCTCAGGCGGTGCTGGTGGTCGTACTGATACTGGACCGTCTTGCCGCCCGGCATAGTCAGGCCGACTAACTGGCCGGCGGCGTCGTAAGTGAGCGTGTTGCCGAACGCATCCCCACAACTCAGGGGCGGTCCTATGTTACAGAACTGAAACGAGAGCAGCATGTCGAGCGTGGCGCTGCCCGAGGTCAGCTCACTGATCCGGTTATCCGCCGAGTAGCTGGCGCCCAGCACGCCGCCGCCCGGATCGGTGCGCGAAGAAACCAGCGCCGCGCCGTTATACTGATACGTCCACGTGGCGCCCAGAGCGTCGATGAACGTCCCGAGCAGCCCGTCGCTGGTGTACTGATAGCTCTGCTTGTTCCCCACGGCGTCGGTGATGCTGGTGATCTGCTCCGCCGCGGAGCGGGTCGCCGTCACCGTCCCGCTCGCCGGATTCGTCACCCCCACCAGGTTCCCCGCCGCATCGTACTTGAAGGTCCACACGTTGCCGTTGGGATCGGTGATGTGCGCCGGTCCCGCGCTGGTGTAATCGGCCGACCAGCTTTTGCCCGCCCCGTCGGTGGTGCCCGTGAGGTTCCCGTTCGCGTCGTAGCTGAACTTCGATGTCTCGCCCGCTCCGTTCACCACCGACGTGCGCCGCCCCGACGCATCGTAGGTGTACGAGACGCGGTTGCCGTTGGCATCCGTAACCGAAAGCAGCAGCCCGGCGGCGCTCGATCCGTACAGCGTGGCATTGCCGTTGCCGTCCGTCACGCGGATCTGCGCCGGGCTTTGCGGAATATCGTACGCGCGCGTCAACGCCGTCGTGGTAACGCTCGCGACGAAGCCGTATCCCGGGTCGCCGGCATAACCGATCGTGAAGGCCCCCAACGAAACCAGGTTCCCCGAGCCGTCGTACTGATACGCCACGGTGTTCCCGCCGGCATTCGTCTGCTGCGCCAGGTGGCCGTCGCCGGTGTACGAATAGCTCAGCGTGCGCCCGGCCGTGTCGGAGACAGACGCGATGTGCCCGCTGCCATCGTACGAGAACTGGATCTTGGTGCCCCGGTAGCGTGCCGCCGCCAGGCGCCCCGCATTGTCGTAATCCAGCGATACGCGCGGCGTCCCGGAATCCTGAATCGCCAGCAAGCGGCCATCCGCGCTGAACACGCGGCTCGCGGTGGAAGCCGGGCTGCGCAACGTGAGCGTGCCGTCGCTGTTCTTCACCAGCGCATCGGTGGTGGCGGTCAGGGCGAAATAACTGCTCGCGCCCGGCACCGCCGCCGCGAACCGGTCGATTCGCCCCGACCCGCGCCGCAGCACGAGATTGCCGTCGGCGTCCGCCGTCAGAGTCTCGCCCAGGTTGAACGCCCACCCGATGCCGAACGGCCCCGCGCTCGTATCGTCCATGTTGTAGGAGCGCTCGAGGGCGAACCCGCCGCCGAACGCCAGGTCGGTCGCGCGCAGATACAGCGCGAGGTTCGAAAGGTTCACGTAAACCTGCGGATTCCCCGCGCCCACCACATCGTAGGCGGTGAACCGGTTCTCGGCCGGACCTCCGAATCCGGGCTGTGCGCAGTCACGGCAGGCGCTTTGGGCCGTGGTGCGCATCAGCAACAGGAGACCAATGATAAACCAGAACCGATAGGAAATGGCGCACCTCTATATAGGGTGGGTGAACTTGGCGCAACGCCCGCCCTGCTCCCTGAGTTTACCAAAGCTACAATATGGAGATAACGTAACCCGCGTCCACCCATGCCCAAGCGAATCGCGATTGTCGAAGACGAGGCCGAGCTCGCCTCACTCATCGACTACAATCTCACGCACAACGGCTACCACACCCAGATCCTGCCCGGTTCCCATTCCACTCTCAAAAGCCTGGAGCAGGCGCGGCCCGACCTGATTCTGCTGGACGTCATGCTCCCCGAATTGGACGGCTTCGAGCTGTGCCGCCAGATCCGCCAGTCCCCCGTCCTCGCGCGGATCCCCGTCCTGTTCCTCACGGCGCGCTCCGACGAAGTGGACCGCGTGCTGGGCCTCGAGCTTGGCGGCGACGACTACATGACCAAGCCGTTCAGCCCCCGCGAGCTGATCGCGCGGGTGAAAGCGCACCTGCGCCGCGGGGAGATGGACGCCGAACCCGAAACTCTGGGCAGCGGCCCGTTCCGCCTGGACCGCACCGCGCGGCGCGTGTTCCTCGGCAACCGCGAGTTGGCCCTGACCTCCACCGAGTTCAACCTGCTGGAATTCTTCCTGGCCCACCCCGGCCGCGCCTACAGCCGCGAGCAGCTTCTCGAATCGGTGTGGGGCGAGCAGCGCTACGTGACGCCCCGCACGGTGGATGTGCACGTCCGGCGGCTGCGCGAGGAGATCGAAGAGCAACCCGACAGCCCGCGCCACCTCACCACCGTGCGCGGCTTCGGCTACCGTTTCGAGGAATCCGAATGACCGGCCGAATCTTTCTCAAACTGATCCTGGGCGTGCTCTGCCTGCTGCTGCTGGCGCTGTTCACGGTGGATTACTACGCTACCCAGGTGGCCCAGGATTCGTACATCCAGAGCCTCGTGCAGCAACTGGCCGACAAAGGCCGCATGTTGGCCGTCTCTCCGCCCGGTCCCATGGCGCTCGATGCCGAATACGCCCGCCGCCTGGCGGAGGCCGCGGGCGGACGCCTCACCGTGGTGCAGTCGGATGGCAAGGTGCTGGTGGATTCGGAAGCCGACGCGGCCACCATGGAGAACCACAGCAACCGCCCCGAGCTGAGGCAGGCCTTTCACGGCCAGGTCGGATGGATCAAGCGCCACAGCCCCACCATCGGCATCGACTTCCTGTATGTGGCCGTACCGCTGCCGGGCGGGGCCGTCCGCCTGGCTGTTCCCACCACGGAAATCGATCGGCAGGTCAATCGGATTCGCGGCAAGATCCTGGTCAGCACCGCGCTGGCCTTCCTTCCGGCCATTGCCATTGCGGCGGTGTTCTCGCGCTGGGTCTCCCGCCGCCTGGGCACCGTGATGACGCACGCCACGGAGCTGGCGCGCGGCAACTTCCGCGCGCGGCTGGCGGGCAGCAGCGCAGGCGTATTCGGACAGCTCAACCAGACCTTGAACGAAACCGCGCGCAACCTGCAAAAGACCGTCGAGCAGCTCCAGCGCGAGCACGCCGAGCTGGAACGCGTGGAGCGCATCCGCAAGGACTTCGTGATCAACGTATCGCACGAGCTGCGCACGCCCCTCGCCTCCATCCAGGGCTACGCCGAAACGCTGCTCGACGGCGCGCTCCACGATCCCGAGCACAATCTGCGTTTCCTCGGCATCATCCGCCACAATGCCGAGCGCCTGGCTCGGATTACCGACGACCTGCTTTCGCTTTCCCGCATCGAGCAAAAGCGCCAGAAGTTCGAGTTCGAACCCCACATGGTCAACAGCCTGCTCGAGGATGCCATCGACCTGGTCCGGCCCATGGCGCTCAAGAACCAGATCGCGCTCGAACTGGATCCGGCGCCTCCCGGCACCGAAGCCTGGTGCGACACCGAAGCCGTGTCGCAGATCCTGAGCAACCTCCTGGACAATGCCATCAAGTACACTTCCTCCGGCGGCCGCATCACCGTGGGGGCGCGTCCCGGGGCAACCCACATCGAGGTCTTTGTTCGCGACACCGGCATGGGCATTCCCCCAGAGGATCTGCCGCGCCTCTTCGAGCGCTTCTATCGCGTGGACAAGGCCCGCTCCCGCGAGATGGGCGGCACGGGCCTGGGCCTTTCCATCGTCAAGCACCTGGTGGCCGCGCACGACGGATCGATCCGCGTGGAGAGCCGCCCGAATGAAGGCTCCACGTTCTTTTTCACACTTCCGGTGGACGAGCCGTCCCCCGCCGCCCAGCAGCTTAATCCCGAATTCACTGCGCCTTAACCGATCTGTAACAATGAGTGCTGTAGCTTGGATTCGTGGGGCGGGGATTCCTCCCGCCCAGGCAAAACCGGCATGAAAAAGATCCTGCTGATCGAAGACGACTCCGACCTCTTCTCGCTGCTCAAGTACAACCTCGAGAAAGAGGGCTTTTCCATGACGGGATTGCAGACCGGCAAGGGGGCCATAGAACTTTGCCGGCAGACGAAGCCGGACCTGATTCTGCTGGACATCATGCTGCCCGATTCCGACGGCCTGGATATCTGCAAAGGCATCCGCAAGGATCCGGACCTGGCGGCGATCCCCATCATCTTCCTGACGGCGCGCGCCAGCGAGACGGACCGCATCGTGGGCCTGGAACTGGGCGCCAACGATTACGTGGTCAAGCCGTTCTTCGTACGCGAGCTGATCGCGCGGATCAAGCTCCAGTTCCGGGGCGCCATCTGGGCCCAGACCGCAACGCCGCTGCGAGTGCTCGAATCGGGCGGGCTGGAGCTGGACCCGAGCAGCCGCCAGGTTCGCCTGAACCAGGCGCCGCTCTCGCTGACCGCCACGGAATTCCGGCTGCTCGAATTCCTGATGGCCCGTCCGGGCGTGGTCTTCAGCCGCGAGCAGTTGCTGAACGCGGTGTGGGGCCAGGACCGCGCCATCACCGACCGCGCCGTGGACGTCTACGTCCTGCGCCTGCGCCAGAAGATCGAACGCGACCCCGCCAGCCCGGTGCTGATCCACTCCGTCCGCGGCTTCGGCTACACCTTCGAACCGCGGCGCGCCATGGCCGGGGTGTAGCGCCGCGCGCTACTTCGTTCCCTCGCCCTTCCCAAACCGGTCCGCGATTTTGGCGAATTCGGCCCACGTAGAGACCATGCCGTACGTCGAGAGCCTGTTCCGCAGCTTGGACGCCACCGGCTCCGCGCTCCGGGGAATGACGTCCCCCGTGGCGGCCAGCATGTCCAGCAGCTTTCTCCGTTCTTTCTCCGCCGCCTCGTCCGGAATCAGGATGAACGTGTGATCCTCACGGCTGAACTTCTGGATCGCGAACAGTTCGTTCTGCAAGCCGGGTCCGGTGTTCTCGACGGACAGCACGATCAGGGCCGCCATCGAGATCAGGCTGACCACCACCCGGAGCCACTCGCTGTCTTCCAGTTCGAGGAATGGCACCACCGGCCACAGGCGCACGGCTTCGCGCGGATTGGACACCCCGATTGCCGGCATGGAAATCGACTGGAAGAATCGCCGCAGGGGTTCGTCCACCGCGCGCATGGGCAGCGACAGCCACCGCACCCGCTTCACTTCCGGATTGGGGGTGTCTTCCAGGGATTGAGCCGCTTCTCCGCCGAAATCGTGCAGGTAAAGGCAAAACCTCCCGTCTTTGGTCAGCGCCTCCAGGAGCACCCGCCGTGCCTCGGAATGTGTGGACGCCGCCTGGTACCGCTGGCGTTCCTCCTTCTTCGACGCGATGTACCACTCGGTGTATGCGTCGAGTGTCTTGAACCTGCGCCGCTGGCGCTCCTCCAGAGCCGGCCACAACGCCGCCGCCTCTTGCGCGTCCATCCCGGAATTCAGATACAGCTTCAGCAGGCTGTTGACCATGACGGGGTCGTCGGACAGCGCCTGAAGAAAGCGCACGATCTCATCCGCGGCCAGCGGATCCGGCAGTTGAACCGGCGGCGTCCTACGGTAGAAGGGCGCGGTATTCCGAACGGCGTACTGCGACAGATCGTCGCGGTCTATCCCATAGATCGACGCCCGCTCCCCGGTTGCGCGGTCGATCGCCGTCTTCGACTCCTGGATCGCCGCCATGACGTCGCGGCCGGCAATCCCTATGGCCGGATGCGGAGGATATGGGCTGGCGGGCTCGAAAAGGGCCGTCAGGAAGGCGGCTTCGACGTTGTCGTATCGCCTCAGGACATCCCGCAGCAACTTCTTGAGCGCCGCCTTGGGTTCACGCCAGGGTCCCGTATAGAAGGCGCCGTTGAAGCTTTTTTCATCCACCTGGAAAATCGTGCCGCTCGAGAGCGCGGCCACGAGCAGATCGTTGAATACATAACTGTGGCCCGGATCGTCCGGGTTGACCAGGACATGCGAGCCCGCCGGCAGACCGGCTAACATCGGCCGCAGGTCCGTGGCATAGCACTTTCCCGATGTGAGATATCCTTCGCATCGTTGCCGCGACGTGAAGACCGGGTAGATGGATTTTCCCTCCGCTTCGAAACGGGTCGGCGCGTACTGGTCCTCGCCGTGGGCCGTGCCGATCACGTAAACGGTGGTGGAAACGAGCGCCCGGTAGAACTCCAGAACGGCGCCGGGATCGGCGAGCGCACGCCGCATTTTCTCTTCCAGTTCGGCGGATGTCAGCTCGTCCGGCACGGTCGGAATCCCCCCAGCGTGGGCCGCGGGCGCGGTCCCTGGACAGTATCACACAACCCCGGACTCCACGGCTGGTATCATGGAGAAATGACGTTTTACCGCAGTTTACTAGCCGTGTGCCCAATCGCAATCCTCATGGCGCAGACGCCTCCGCCGAAGCCCGCGACGCCGCCCCAGCCGACCATCACGATGTCGATGCAGCCTCCCCCTTCGGTTCCCACGCTGGTGGTTCCTCCGGAGAAGGTCGTGATCGCGGTCGGAGAGCAGAAGATCACCTACGCGCAGTTCGAGTCCATCATCAACTCTCTTCCGGAACAGTATCGCGTGCAGGCTCGCGGGCCGGGCCGGAAGCAGTTCGCCGACAACCTGGTGCGGGTCCTGGTGCTGTCCGAAGAGGGGAAGCGGCGCAAGCTCGACGCATCCGATTCTTATAAAACGCAGGCGCAGTTTCAGGCCGCCAATGTGCTGGCCGGCCTGACCTTCGAGCAGATCACCAAAGAAGCCAAGATCGAGGAAGCCGATCTGCGGAAGTATTACGCGGAGCACCCGGCCGAATTCGAACAGGTTCACGCGCGTCACATCCTGGTTCGCATGCAGGGCTCGCCGGTGCCCGTGAAGCCGGGCGAGAAGGACCTCTCGGACGCCGAGGCTTTGGCCAAAGCCCAGGAGCTGCGGAAAAAGCTGGCCGCCGGGGCCGACTTCGCGACGCTGGCAATCACCGAATCGGACGACCAGGGCAGCGGCGCCAAGGGCGGAGATCTCGGATTCTTCCACAAGAATCAGATGGTGCCCTCATTCGAGCAGGCCGCATTTGCCATGAAACCCGGCGAGCTCAGCGAGCCTGTCAAGAGCCAGTTCGGATATCACCTGATCAAGGTCGAGGCGCACGAGACCAAGACCTTCGACGAGGCGCGGCCCGATCTGGAGAAGCACATGGGACCGGAGGCGGCTCAGAGGGCCATGCAGGCCCTGGAGCGGAGAAGCGCCGTAACCCTCGACCCGGATTTCTTCGGCCCCGCCGCCACGCCCGGGCCGCCGCCCGCACCGCCCGCTGTCAAGTGAAGACCACCAAGCTTCGCATCCCATGCCCGGCTTGCGGCTCCGGCAACGTATTTTACAGTTGCACGCCGAACTGCTGCTTCAACCACGTGTGCGCGGATTGCGGAGCGACCTTCGAACCCGCAACGAAAGCCGCGGGCGGCACGTTGTCCGGAGTGGCGCCGCCGGACCCGCTGCCGGAGGCGACCGATCCGACAACGGAGTGCGCCCGGTGCGACTCCACCGCCGTCTATGCCGCCGAGGACGGAACCGTGGTGTGCGGAAACTGCGGGGCGCGGCTAGAGCTGGAGATTACACAGACGTAAATTCCGCGGCCCCCTACTGTCCCTTGTGCGCGGCCCGGCTGCAGGCTTCCGCCGCCTGCGTCGGATCGATGGCCGTGTTCCCCTCCTCGAGGTAAGTGATCTTACCTTGCTTGTCCACCACGAAGGTGGAGCGGTTGGCCATTCCCTGTTCCGTGATCAGCACGCCGTACGCGGCCGCGACCTGCCGTTTGGCGAAATCGCTCAAGAGCGGGAACGTCACGTTGTTCTTCGCGGCGAATTCCCGTTGCGAGGGCGTGTTGTCGGTGCTGATCCCAAAAACCTTGGTGTCCGCTGCGTCAAATTTTGCCATACCAGCCTGGTAGGCGTTGACTTCCTTGGTTCAGCCACCGGTGAAGGCGGCGGGGAAGAAGGCCAGCACTACATTGGATTTCCCGCGGAAATCCGACAGGGTGACTCGGCCTCCGGTGGTAGCCGGCAGCGTAAAATCAGGCGCCATGTCACCCACCTTGAGGTTGGTGTGCGGCGGCGTGACGCCCTGACCGAACAGGCCAGCCGCGGCCAGCAGGCCGAACAGTAGTTTCTTCATGGTTGATTCCCTCCAGATGAGCTTGAGCCTAACATTGTCAGGGGTGGAAAGGCAATCGGGGAGAAGGGCAAGGTACAAACATTAAATCTGTTGCCAGACGGTCGCCGGGATGTTAGTGTTGTTATGACGTGGATTGATTTAGGGCGCTCGAGTTTGCCCAGCTAATTGCAACCACGAAAAAAAGTGCTAAAGGTGAGTCGGTCTGTTCGAGAACAATTCGACCCTGGCGCCTTTGGGCTCCAGGGTTTTTTGTTTTGAGCGGGCCCCCTTCGCCGGATTGGAGCGTTTGATGAGCGTCTGGCCTGAAACACTGCCGGACAGTCCCTCGCTGTCGAGTCGCGAAGGGGTCCTGGTTTCCGTATCGATCAGCGTGGAGCCGCGGCGGCTGGAGGCGCTTCTGGAAGCCCTGGCGAGCCTCGATTTCCCGATCAACCCGCAGATCTATCACGACGCGGCGCTGGTGTATGTGTACCCCGACCACCACGAGGAGGCGGAGGCCGCTACGCTGGTGGAGTTTCCCGCTTACGAGAGGCGGATGGACGACGTGCGGCGCGCGCTCGAAGCGTCGGGCTTTGCGGCTGCGAGCATCCAGGTGACCGCGATGTTGGAGGAGATCCACGCGGCAAGCGTACCCGAGCCGGCCCCCGAGGGGGCGGCGTACCTCTGCCGGTGCAGAGTCAAGCATCGGGCCGCGGCGGCGGTTCACTAGCGGCATCCCCCGCCGGCGCGCTGCTCTTCGAGTGTGGTTCCGTGCCGGACTTACCCTTTTTCCGCACTCCGCGTGTCAGTATGCCAATACTGCACAAGGTTGGGTGATTTTTGCCTTTGCACCATTCGAAATTTGGCGCATAATACGTAGAACAGCCGATTCCTTTAGGCGGGGAAGTTGGTACCACAGGTGCTGAGCTCAATAGCGATGGTCGGGCGGCGATTCGGTTTCCTCGGCAAAATGCCGTACTCCGCTGGTTTGCTTGTGGCAGTCTCGGGCGCTCTTTCCGCCCAACAACTCATGACCGCTTCCGCGCCCGGGGGCATGGTGCGGCTCTTCACCTCGGACGCCGCGATTCTGGAGGCTCAAGAGGCCCGCAAGGACCTTCCGTGCACGGTGACTCCCAGCAAGGCGACCCTGGGGTTTGATCTCAAGTTTCATACGGGTTATGAAGTCACGCTGCCGCTGAAAGACCTGGCGGGATCGGACAACCAGCTCACCATGGTGTTCAGGATCACTGCGGAAAACCACCGCGACGAACCGGTCTACTTCTCGCAGCGCATTTCGGTTCCCCAGCTCGACGACGACGCCGGCGGCTCGGCGTACCTGCCAGGCACCATCGAGGTGGGGGAAGGCAAGTACCACGTGGACTGGCTCATGCGCGATCGGGCCGAGCGAGTCTGCTCGTTTTCCTGGGATGTCGACGCGGCGCTGCCGCCCCGCGACAGGCAGATGGCCCTGGATATCGCGCCCAGCATCATCCAGCCGGCGGACAGCGAACCGTTCAAGCAGGAGGCGCCGGTGGAGCGGGAGCAGCATGACACGGCCCACGTGAAGGTGGTGGTCAATTTCGCGCCGCAGGATTCGAGTTCCGCCACCCTCCAGCCGCTCGATACCAACGCCTTGATTTCGATCCTACGCAACATTGCGCGCGAGCCGCGGATCGGGAGATTCTCCATAGTCGCCTTCAATATGCAGGAGCAACGAGTGCTTTACCGGCAGGAGAACGCTTCGCAGATCGACTTTCCCGCCTTGGGCAAGGCGCTCAGCTCGCTGAACCTGGGCACGGTGGACCTGAAGCGGCTGAGCCAGAAGCACGGCGATACGGAGTTTCTGTCCAACCTGATCACCAAGGAACTCAGGGAGGACAAGCAACCGGCCGACGCGGTAATTTTCGCGGGCCCGAAAGTGATGCTGGACGATGGTCTTCCCCCGGACACCCTGAAGCAGCTTGCGGACGTGAAAACCCCCGTCTTCTACATGAATTACACCCTTAACCCGCAGACCAATCCGTGGCGCGATGCCATCGGCAACGCCGTCCGGTACCTCAAGGGCTTGGAGTATACGATATCCCGCCCGCGCGACGTGTTCTTCTCCTGGACCGAGATCATGGGCCGTATAGTAAAATCAAAGTTCGGGAGGACGGCGAGCGCAAACGCGTCTTCGCAGTAAATACATGCGGGCATTCCCTATCGCACTGCTCTTCGCCTCAGCTGCATTTCCCGCTGTCGCTCAAAGTTTCGGCGCCGCCGAGAACCTGGCGCCGTACATTCCGACTCCCCAGATCATCGTCGAGAGGATGCTCGAGGCGGGACACGTCCAGCCTGGGGACGTGGTGTACGATCTGGGCAGCGGAGATGGCCGGATCGTGATCACGGCCGCGCAGAAATTCGGCGCCAAGGCCGTGGGCGTGGAGATCCGGCCGGACCTGGTCAAAAAGGCTCAGGAACGCATCAAGGAACTGCGGCTGGATGACCGTGTCAGCATGGTGCAGGGCAACGCCTTACACGTGGACCTGAGCGGGGCGAGCGTGGTGACGATGTACCTCCTGACCAGTTCGAACGAGCGCCTGAAGCCCAACCTGGAGAAGTACCTCAAGCCCGGAGCGCGCGTTGTATCCAACGAGTTCCCGATCCGCGGATGGAAAGCGGTGGAAGTGCTCCTGGTCAAGACCGGATCCATGGAACACCGCATCTACGTGTACGAGATCGGGAAGACGAACTAGAGTTCCAAGTCAGACGTGAAACCGGGACATGGTCGCCTGAAGCTGCTCGGCGACTTTGGATAGTTCCGTGGCGCTGACGCGCACCTGCTCGCTGCCGGATGCGATCTCGCCGGCCGCCTGATCGACAGCGACAATGTCCCGGGCGACTTCCAGAGACACCTGTGAGGTCTGCGATACACGCTCGTTGGCGTTGCCCACACCCGCCGACGCCTCGGCGATATTGCGGGCGATGTCCTTTGTCACGGTGGCCTGTTCCTCGATGGCCGCGGCAATGGAGGAGACGATGTCCCCCACCTCATGGATGACCTGCGAGATCTTCTCGATTCCCGCGATACCGCCAGCGGTGGAAGTCTGCACGCTATCGATTCTGGCCCGGATATCCTCGGTGGCGGTAGCGGCCTGCTGGGCCAGGTCCTTGATCTCGCCCGCGACTACGGCAAACCCCTTGCCGGCGGTGCCCGCGCGGGCAGCCTCGATGGTGGCGTTGAGCGCCAGCAGGTTGGTCTGTGAAGAGATCTCGGTGATCGTTTCGGTCACTTTTCCGATCTCACGGGCAGCCTCGCCAAGCTGCTTCATCTGTTCGTTGATCGAGGCTGCCTGACGCGTCGCCTCGTCGCTGATGCGCCGCGCCTTTTCGGAGTTGCCGGCAATCTCGCCGATGGTCGCGGTCATCTGCTCGGTGGACGAGGCGACGTTGGTGAGGTTAGAGCTGGTCTGCTCCATTCCCGCGGCCACCGAAGCGATATTGCGCTCATCTGTTCGGCCGCCGCGGCCACGGAGTGAACCTTTTCCGAGGCGTGCCTCGATCCGGACGACATCTGCCCTGAACTTGCGGAAAGCTCCGCGGAAGAGGAGGACAGCAGGTGAAGTCCCTCGCCCATCTGGCGCATCATGTCCCGCAAGCTGGCGGACATGGTTTGCAGGGCTCTGGATACCAGCCCGATCTCGTCCTTGCGCGCCAGGTATTCGTTCGGAAGATCGCGCGAGATATCCCCGCGGGCAACCTCGTCGAGGTGGCCAACCGCGGCTTCGAGTGGCTTGGCGATGCTGCGGCTGAGCAGCGTGCCAAAGATACCCGCGGTCACCACCGCGACCACTCCAAACAGGATCATGACGAGCCAGATCCTCGAAATGGATGCATGGAGCTTCTGGTTGGCTTCATCCAACCGCTTCGCGCGGAATGCGCTGTAGTCGCGGGCGGCGGTTTCCATGGCGCCGATCAAGGGCAAGGCCACCTGAAAGGCGGCGCCCGCCTCGCTGCGTTTGCCCTCCTGAGCCAGTTCCAGCACCCGGCTGTCCGCCTCCCGGGCGGGAGTAATCGCCTGTTCCAGGTCCCCCAGCTGGCGCTTGTCTTCTTCCGTCTGGGTGAGGGCCCGAAGCTCTTCGACGGTGCTCAGTTAATCCTTGCGGAGCGCCTGTATCCGAGACTGATCTTGGGCACTGGCTTGTTTGACGATCACCGCGCCGGCAATGCGTACAACGACTCCGTCAACGTCTCCCGAAACCCTCTCCGCGAGCGCAATCTTGCGACTCTGCTGTTGCAGTCCTCGTTAGCCGCATTGATCGCATCGAGCCCTCACCACACCACCGCGGCCATACAGGCGAGCAGGAGGACCGCCCCTCCCACGAAGACCGCCATCTTCTTTCCGATGTTGACATTAGCAAACCCGTTCACGGTGATTCCTTTTCCGTTCCCTATCAGCGTTCTTGCAGGCCCGGCCCGGCACGCGCTGCTCGATGCTAAAACCGGCTTCTGCCGGCTCACACAACATGTTATCGGCGGGATGCGCTCTCGTCTGATCCGGCGCCATCCGGAGTCCGGAGGTGAAACGGGGATGTGGAGGGGCGGCGAGGTTACTTGGTTTTCCCCGCGTTATCGACCACACTCTGCGCCAGGTAGTTCACGATCTTGGAGTTGTTGCGCTGCACTTCGTAGTAGGCGGCCTTGAGCAGTTGGTCCTTGCGGTTCAGCAGCGTCTCGTGAATCTCCTGCTGCACGCGCGGATCGTTCAAATCGCGCTGGCCCGCGGGTTCCCGTGAAATCACTTTGAAGATGTGGTAACCCTCCTGGGTCGGCACCGGCTTGGAAGCAACTCCGGGCGGGAGCGACAGGATCAGCCGCTTGAGCTCCGGACTGGCCTTGTCGAGGTTGGATTCGGGGATAAATCCCATGTCGCCGCCGTTGGGCGCGGTGTTGGGGTCTTCCGAGTAGCTCTGCGCCACGATGGTGAAGTCTTCGCCGTGCGCCAGGCGCGCCGCGATGTCTTCCACTTTCTGCCGGGCCTCTTTGTCGTTCTGCGCCTTGCTGCTCTTCAGATTGCGCACGTTGGGATCGGGGAACGGCGTCACCAGGATTTGCGCCATGTGGATGAGCGGCTCGGTGTGGTTGTAGGCGGCCTTGTTGGCGTTGTAGAAGCCCGCTACCTCGGCGTCGGTGATGCTGATGTGCGAAGTGATTTCCTTGTTGATCAGTTTGTTGAGGGTCAGGTCGCGGCGAAGCTGCGCCTTGAGGTCGTCCACGGTCATGTGGCGTTCGGTGAGCCGCCGCTCGAACTCCTCCTTGGTATACGGCGCCTTCATTTTGTTGAACTCGGTTTCCACGTCGGCGTCCACCGCCGACAAGCCAAGCTTATACGCGCGCTGGAGCATGATTTCGCTGGTGATCAGGCTGTTGAGGAGTTCCAGCTTGGTGGTCAGGACCTGGTCTTCGTTGGCGCCCTCGGTTGGCTGGGGCTGCGTCTGGTAGGCCTTGTCCAACTCGGTGTAAGTGATGGCGTTGCCGTTCACCTGCGCGGCAACGTTGGCGGGAGGCGCGTGGCTGCACGACGCAAGTGCGAGGGCGGCCAACACCGCCGCGAACGGTACGGATCGATACTTCATGCCGAACCCTCATTGTACCCCTGGAGCGCCCGCCGAACCGGTAGAATAAGATTTCTCATGAGAGTCGGAATGATCGGGACGGGCGCGATCTCCCACAAGCACGCGCAGGCCTATCGGAACATCGGCTACCGGGTGACTGTCTGCACGGACATCTTCCCAGACGCCGGGCGGAAGTTCGCCGACGAGTACGGGGCGGAGTTCGTCCCGACGTACGCGGAGGTGTGCCGCCACCCGGCGGTGGACTACGTGGACGTGTGCACGTTCCCGGATTTCCGCATGGAGCCCATCGAAATCTGCGCCGGGGCGGGGAAGCATGTGCAGGTGCAGAAGCCCATCTCGACCAACCTCGAAACCGCGCGGCGGATGATCGACACCGCGCGGCGGGCGGGGATTCTGCTCGGGGTGGTGAGCCAGCACCGCTTCGACGACGCCAGCCTGTTCCTTTCCAAAGCCTTCGCCGCGGGACGCCTGGGCAAGCTGCTCGAGTGCGATTGTTACGTGAAGTGGTACCGTTCGCCGGCCTACTATTCGCGCCCCATCAAGGGAAGCTGGAAGACCGAGGGCGGCGGCGCGCTGATCAACCAGGCGATCCACCAGATCGACATCCTGCGCTGGCTGGCAGGTCCGGTGACGGAGGTGTTCGGCGCCTGGCAGCTTGGCGCGCTGCACAAGATCGAATCCGAAGACGTGGTCAACGCGGTGATGCGGTATGCCAGCGGCGCGACCGGGGTGGTGCAGGCATCCACGGCGTTCTGGCCGGGATACACTGAGCGGACCGAATTCCACGGCACCAAGGGTACGGCGATCATCTCCGGCGACAAGCTCACGACCTGGGACGTGGAGAACGATTCTGGCGAACCGGCGCCAGTGGCTAAGGAAGTGGCTTCGGGAGCGTCGGACCCCATGGCCATCTCGCTCGAGCCCTTCGAGCGCCAGTTCCGCGATTTCGGCGAGGCCATCGCCAACGGGCGCAAGCCGCTGGTCTCGGGCGAGGAAGGCTACCAGGCGCTGGAACTGGTGGACGCCATCTACCGCTCCTGCCGCAGCGGCGAGAAAGTGATGCTGCCGGCGGCGCGATAGCTATTCCGCCGCGGCGTCCACATGGGCGAGATACGCCGCGAACCCCGGCGCACGTTACGACTCCGGTATCTCCACGATCCGGTCCTGCCACTCGCCCGCATCCGAAGCCGCCCAAACCAGCAGGAGTGCCTCGATCACATCCGCCAGCGGTGCGCGCTGCTTCACCAGAAACACACCTGCACAGTAACCCCGAGCCTGAAGGAACTCACCAAAATGCCGAGGCATGGTCTTGAGGTCGGAAGTGACAAGAATTCGATGCTGCTCCGCGGCGAGGGCTAGCACATCGGGATCAGGAAGTCCTTGCAGGTTTGCCTCGTTTGCAGAGCGAAAGTCCATCCCGGGCTCGCGGCGTAAACAAGCGCTAACGATGGCATGGTTGAGGTCGGCATCCGCGAGGAAGCGGATCATGCGTCAGCTTCGTCGCGCCATCCGTTGCTGACGCATGCGGTCGAACTTCTCTTTGAGATCGGGAGGCGTCGGATGCGACGCGCTGTATGCATCCTCCTCGCGCTCGCGCTCCACTATGTCGTTTTCCGCCTCGCTCTTGTGACCTAAATAGAAGGTGATCGCGCCATAAACCTGCTCAAGGCTTAGCATCGGGTAATGCGATCGGATGGCTTCCGGGGATTCTCCGCGCTGGTACTCCCGCACGAGATGGCCAAGCGGCACACGACTTCCTTTCAGATAGAAGCTACCATCCCGGCGTTCGACGAATTCTCCGCTGATATTCACGGCTGCCTCCAGCTTATCCTATCCGATTACAGTTCAAGACGCGAAATTCCAACGATCCCGGTTTGGCAACCCGAATGCCCTTGTGCATCCGATGCTCCATCTCCGCGGACTCCTGCTGTTGGCGCTTGTGCTGGAAGGCCTCGCCGCCGTCACCATCCCCGCCACGCCGCCACTCGGCTTCGAAGAAAACAGAGGTCAATACTCTTCCGCCATCCTCTACGGCTATCGGCCGGGCGCCTACCTCACCGCCAGCTCGCTGGTGCTGGCGCCCAGCCAGGTCTCCATCCAGTTTGCCGGCGCCAATCCGAACGCCCGAATGACGCCCGGCGACACACTGCCGGGGCATGTGAACACGTTTAGCGGCGCCGATCAGCAGCGGTGGCTCACGAATCTCAATCAATATGCCAGCGTGCTGCTTCCGGCCATCTATCCCGGAATCGACGCTTCCTTCCTGATCGTCACCGGGAATCCTCTTCCCGCGCCGTCCTTCACCTACCGCCTGTCGCTCGCCCCCGGGGCGGATCCCGGCGCCGTTCGCATCGCGGTGACGGGCGCGCAGGGGCTGACCGTCCTGAATGATCGCTATTTCGGAGGAAGCCTCCAGATCAGCCTCTCGCCGGGGGCCAGTTTGCTGCAATCGGCGCCCGTTGCCCATCAGGGGCAGGCCTCGATCGCGGCCCACTATTCGGTGTTGGATTCCAGCCACTTCACGGTGGTACTGGACCCGTACGACAAGACCCAGCCGGTCACCATTGACATGTCCTTCCCGGGCACGCCGCAGTACGGGTTCGGCACGCAGCTTACCGCAGCGCCCTCGGGAGCTTTCTATCAGATCGGGAATTTGCAGGAAGTGGCGACACAGCAGACCGCGCCTGTCGGCGGGACATGCCGCGTAGCCAACGGATACGCGATCCCGTGCAACGATGTGGCGGTCGCCAAATACTCGCCCGCCGGCCAGTTGATCTATATCTCGTATCTGCGCGGCAGCGGCGATCAGAACGCCAAGCGCGTGGCGGTTCAAGAGCAGTTCGGCAGCATCTTTCAGGCGCCCGCCGAGAACGTCTACCTCACCGGCGAAACCAGCTCGCCCGATTTCCCGGTGACGCCAACCGCGTTCCAGAAAACCTACGCCGGAGCGCCCGCGCCCGACCCGGAGAACTACGTCGTGAGCGGCGATATCTTCGTCGCCAAGCTCGACGGCAATACCGGCGCCCTGCTCTATTCCACCTACCTGGGAGGTCCCGCCGCCGATTTCGCCTGGGATCTGCACGCTGTCCCCGGCGCCGATTTCTACGTTGTCGGCTCCGCGTCCTCCGGCCTGCCGGTCACGAACCGCACCTCGCCGCCCGCCGCGTGCCCGCACTACGGATGCGAGGCCGGGTTCGCCGCCCGGTTCGACCGGAACAGCGGCGCGCTGCGCTACCTTACTTATTTACCCTACAATTCGGTCAAGACGGACGTGGATAGCGCCGGCAACCTGTACTTCACCGGAGCCTCCGATGCGTCCACCGCCTTCGCCGCCAAGCTGGACGGCGCCGGCATGGCCGTCTTGTACACCACATACTTTCGCGGCGCCACCTCGCTCCAAGGCTATGAGATCGCCGTCGATTCCCAGAGCAGCGCGTGGGTCTCCGGCATAGGGGGCACGGGAGTCCAGGGAACTGTTGGGGCCACATACTTCCTCGCCAAGCTCGATGCCGCCGGCAAGCAGGTCTACCACAGCCCGTTCATCGAGGCCCAGATCTCCGTGGACCCCTCCGACAACCTGGTCCTCGTGGACGTGGATGCCGGGAGCGATTCCACCACGGTAAAGACTCCGGGCGGTTACCTCACCACTGGCTGCGGTCCGGGGTACCTGGCAAAGATCGATCCCGGCGGGATGGTAGTGCTGGCGCGCGTGATGGATTCCAACGGGTCGCCCATCGGCTTCGACAATCAGGGCCGGCTCGTGGTGAGCACCTATCAGGGCATCGCGAGCATCGACCTGACGTCGGGACCGCGCGCCTGGACGACCTGCGTGTATGATTCCGCCAGCATGAGCGGCCGCGCGATGGTGGCTCCCGGCGAGATCGTCACGGTCATCGGGGCCGGTCTCGGACCCGCCAGCGGCGTCTCATCCCAAGTCGATGCCGAAGGGCGCGCCCCAACCTCGCTGGCCGGCACGCGCGTGCTGTTCAACGGTGTTCCCGGACCGGTGCTCTACGCGCAGGATGGGCAGGTGAACGCCATCGTGCCGTTCGGCGCCGCGCCGGGAACGGCGATGAATGTCCAGGTGGAATACCAAGGCAGCCCGCTGCCGCCGCTGAGCGCCGGCGTAACCGCGACCGATCCCTACATCTTCACGTCCGATGGCTCGGGCACCGGGCAGGCGCTGGCCTTCAACCAGGACGGAACGCTCAACAACCCTGCCAATCCCGCGCTGCTGGGCTCCCTCATGACGATTTTTGTGGATGGCCTCGGCGCCACCTCGCCGGCTAGCGTGGAAGGGGCGGTCTCCGTATCGACTGACGCAAGACCTGTCGCAAACGTCGCGGTCTGGCTGGCAGGACCGTCTCCGGCCACGGTCCTGTATGCCGGTCCATCGCCCGGTTCGCTTTCCAGCGTCACGCAGATCAACCTGCGCCTTCCCACGGCCCTGACGGGCTATGCGTCTTCCTGGCCGCTATCGGGCATGCCGATACTGATCGTGGTGGATGGCGTCTACCTGCCGAGGGGGGTCACCATCGCGGTCGCCCTGCCGCAGTGAAAGCTCAGAACGTGTAGAGCAGCGTTCCCGGCGCGGGCTCTACCGGCCCGCCGGCCGTCACCGGCGCTTCGGTCTCCTGCGAGAGCACGCGGTAGTAGATGCCGGTGTCCCCCAGGTAAACTTCCAGCTCCGAGGGGCGCGGCAGCGTGCCCTGGATCAGGGCTTCGGAAAGCGGGTCCTCGATGTACTTCTGCAAGGCGCGGCGCAGCGGGCGCGCGCCGTAGCTGCGGTCGCCGCAGGTCTTTTCGAGCACGTACTTGGCGGCGTCGGGCGCCAGCCGGATCTTCACCTGCTTGGCCACCAGGTTGCCGTTCACCTGCTCCACCAGAAGGTCGATGATCTTGATCAGGTCGTCGTCGGTCAGCGAAGTGAACAGGATCACTTCATCCAGACGGTTGAGGAACTCGGGATTGAACGCCTTTTTGACTTCGCTGCGAACCATGTCCTCGATCTTGGACGGGAAGCCTTCGCCCGCCGGCGCCGAGAATCCCAGGTGGCCGCGCTTTTCGAGGAAGCGTGCGCCCAGGTTGGAGGTCATGATGATGATGGTGTTCTTGAAATCCACCTGGTTGCCCAGACCGTCGGTCAACTGGCCGTCTTCGAACACCTGCAGCAGGATGTTGTAAATGTCCGGGTGCGCCTTTTCGATTTCGTCCAGCAGGATGATGGAGTAGGGATTGCGCTTCACCCGCTCGGTAAGCTGGCCGCCTTCTTCGTAGCCCACGTATCCGGGAGGGGAGCCGATCAGCTTGGAAACCGAGTGCTTCTCCATGTACTCGGACATGTCGAAGCGGACCAGGCTCTTCTCGCTGCCGAACAGGAAGGCCGCCAGCGCGCGGGCCACTTCGGTCTTGCCCACGCCCGTAGGACCCAGGAACAGGAACGAGCCGGCGGGGCGGTTGCTGGATTTCAAACCGGCGCGCGAACGCCGGATGGCGCGGGCCAGCGCGGAAATCGCCTTCTCCTGGCTGATGACGCGCTTGTGCAGCTCCTCCTCGATGCGCAACAGCTTGGTGATTTCCTCCTCTTTGATGGAGGTCATCGGCACCCCGGTCCAGCGGGCTACCACGTCTTCGATATCGTCCTTGGTGACGCAGCCGGTGGAGGAGTCGTCGAGATTGTACTTCTCGCGGAGCTGGCGCATGTTCTCGCGCTCCTTGCGCTCCTCGTCGGAGTAGAAGCGCGCCTTTTCGAACTCGTGGTTGGCGATGGCGTTCTCCATGCGGTGCACGATGAACTTGATGCGCTTCTGGATGTCGGCCAGGTCGGCGGGAAGGGTGGTCTGCCGCAGCTTGACGCGGGCGCCGGCCTCGTCGATCAGGTCGATGGCCTTGTCCGGCAGATAGCGGTCGGGAATGTAACGGCTGGAAGTGTAGACCGCGGTTTCGACGGCCTCGTCGGTGTAGGCCACGGCGTGGAACTTCTCGTAGCGGTCCTTGATGCCGAAGAGGATCTTGACCGCGTCCGCTTCGGTGGGCGGCGGAACCTTCACCGCCTGGAACCGGCGCTCGAGCGACCGGTCCTTCTCGATGGACTTGCGGAACTCCGACGGGGTGGTGGCGCCGATGCACTGGATTTCGCCGCGCGAAAGGGCGGGCTTCAGAATGTTGGCGGCGTCCAGCGACCCTTCGGCGGAACCGGCGCCGACCAGGGTGTGCAGCTCGTCGATGAAGATGATGGCGTTCTGGTTTTCCATCAGCTCCTTCATGATGGTCTTGAGCCGCTCTTCGAACTGGCCGCGGTACTTGGTGCCGGCAACGATGAGCGACAGATCGAGCGCCAGGATGCGCTTGTCGGCGAGGAAAGAGGGGACGTCGCCTTCGGCGATGCGCTGCGCCAGCCCTTCCACGATGGCCGTCTTACCGACGCCGGGCTCGCCGATCAGTACCGGATTGTTCTTGGTGCGGCGGCAGAGGATCTGCACCACGCGCTCCAGCTCGTAGTCGCGTCCGATGAGCGGGTCGAGGGTGTTGTCCATGGCGGCCTGGGTGAGGTCGCGGCTGAACTCCGCCAGCAGCGAGCTTTCCTTGGGCCGCGCGGACGCGACTTTCTCACTCTGGGAACGCGCCAGCTCCTCACGGATGGTGGAAAGGCGCAGGCCGCGCTCGTGCAGGATCTCGGCGGCGAAGCACTTCTCTTCCCGGAGCAGGCCCAGCAGCAGGTGCTCGGTACCGATGTGCTTGTGGTTCAACCGCTCGGCCTCTTCGGCGCCATAGGCCAGCACGCGCTTGCACTCATGGCTGAGGGGCAGGTCCACGGAGGTGGAGACCTTCTCCCGAATGGTGGTGTGGCCCTCGATCTGCTTACGGATCGATTCCACTGCGGCATGCGAGCGCAGAAAACGGTTGGCCAGCGCCTTGTCTTCGCGCAGCAGGCCGAGGAGCAGGTGTTCGGTTTCGATGTAGGGACTCCCGAACTGGCTGGCCTCGTACCGCGCGAAGAAGATCACCCGTCGCGCCTTCTCCGTGTATCGCTCAAACATAGAATGTGACGCCCCCTAAGACTAAAGATACTCCTGCTACGTGCTTGGATGCGAATCAATTGAGTCGCCCGGTACCAAGCCGCCTTTGTCGAGGCTTAGTACCCGGTCGCATCGCCGTGCGAACGACAAATTGTGCGTGACGAAGACCGACGTGAGCTGGTGCGAGCGGTGCAGGCCTTCGAGAAGCTCGAAAATCATCTCGCCCGTCCGGAAGTCGAGATTACCGGTGGGCTCATCGGCCAGCAAGACGGAAGGTTCTCCAACCAGGGCGCGGGCAAGCGCCACCCTCTGCTGCTCACCGCCCGATAGTTCACCGGCGCGGTGCGATGCCCGTGCGCTAAGCCCCACTTCATCCAGCCTCGCAAGCGATTGGGAGACGGCGCGCGTGTGCGGCCAGCCCCGAATCAGCAACGGCATCATCACGTTCTCCAGCGCGGTAAACTCCGGCAGGAGGTAGTGAATCTGCCAAACGAACCCAATTTCCCTGTTGCGAAAATCCGCCTGTTCCGAGCGAGCGAGTCCCGAAACCTCTTTACTCCCGTAGTATATCGTACCTTCCGACGGCGTGTCCAAACCGCCCAATAAGTGCAGCAAAGTGGACTTGCCGGCGCCCGATTCGCCGACCAGGGCGAGCATTTCGCCACGCTGGACATCGAGATCGAGCCCGGCGAAGACCACCAGGTCGGTGGCGCCGGATTTGTAGATTTTGGCGAGGCCGCGGGCGCGGATGTAGGGCTCGTCCATCTTCCGATACGATAACGCAAGTTGGCGATACTGATCGGGCGGCGGCCCAGGGGAGGCGGTTTGCCCCCGACTCCGGCCTTTTTGCCCTGGGCCGAGGACGCAGAATCAACAGGTTACAGAAACGCGAGCGACCGACTCCGGCCGTTTGCGACCCGTTCGAGCTGCCGGCCGCGAGAGATGATTTCGGCCGGACTCCGGCCGCGCACCGCGGGGTTGCACGCTTATGCCGGCGACGATAACGAGCGGCGAGCGGGAGACGACGTGCTGCCTGACGCGAACATTCTGGTCGGGTGACGTAAGTCGGGTGATGTGTGT
Source organism: Bryobacteraceae bacterium (assembly GCA_035638575.1). Lineage (GTDB taxonomy): Bacteria > Acidobacteriota > Terriglobia > Bryobacterales > Bryobacteraceae > DASQZT01. The sequence goes on along the minus strand of DASQZT010000005.1, from coordinate 18,610 downwards.
CGACATCCGATCTCATCGCACTTGAGCATTATTGCTCAGCGCGAATGCGCCAGGAGGCAGATGATCAAGAAGGGCCAATTGCAGAATCGCTGGAAGCTCGCATGTGTGCTGGCAGCGGCGGCAAATCTGGCCACTGCCCGCGTCGCGCTCGAAGTCCTGACGGAGTCCGGCACGATATCCGGGGTAAGCGCAAATGGCTCGAGTGTCTACAAAGGAGTCCCATTCGCCGCCCCGCCGGTCGGCGACCTACGCTGGCGCCCCCGGTGCCGGCTGCACCCTGGACTGGCACGCGCAAGGCGGATGCGTTTGCTCCGGCGTGTATGCAAGTGGGTGTGTCCATGCCGGGCGAGACGCCGCCGGCAGTGAGTGAGGATTGCCTCTACCTCAACATCTGGACGCCGGCCAATAGTCCACAGGAGCATCTGCCGGTGATCGTCTGGATCTACGGCGGCGGATACATCAACGGGTCGGCCTCGATGCCCTTGTATTGGGGTGACCGCCTCGCCCACAAAGGCGTCATCGTTGTCACCATCGCCTATCGACTTGGCCCGCTTGGCTTTCTTGCGCTTCCTGAGCTGACGCGCGAGTCCTCGCACCACTCGTCCGGGAACTACGGCCTGATGGACCAGATCGCCGCACTCGAATGGGTGCATAGAAACATTGCAGCCTTTGGCGGCGACCCGAAATGCGTAACCATCGCCGGTCAATCCTCCGGTTCCATATCAGTCAGCATCCTGATGGCCTCGCCTCTTGCGAAAGGCTTGTTTCAGCGCGCCATCGGAGAGAGCGGCGGCCTGTTTGAGCCGCTGCAGCTTGGACCACAGTTCCTGCTGGCCAATGCAGAACGCGAAGGGGAGAAGTACGCTGTTTCGCTGGGTGCGCCATCGCTCAAGGAACTGCGCCGGCTGCCCGCGAGCCAACTCGCCGGCAACGCCGGAGGCATCGTTCACGCGGTGATCGAACCCAATGTGCTTCCCGCTTCGCCCTACGAGGCGTTCACTTCCGGGCAGCAAAACGATGTCCCGCTGCTGATCGGATCGAACGCCGAGGAGGCGCGGGCGATGGTGGACGTCTCTCACGAGACGGCCGCCACGTTCTCGAGCGATCTGGAGCGCAGCGTTAGCCAACTTCCCGCTGCGCTGGTCGCGGCATATCCCCACGCCACCGACGAACAGGCCCGGCAGGCGCAACTCGGCCTCGAGCGCGACCTCCGCTTCGGCTGGGACATGTGGGCCTGGGCGAGGTTACAAGCCGGAACCGGCCAGCATCCTGTCTTTTACTACTCGTTTCGACAGCAGCCGCCGTTCCCCGCCGGCTCCGTCTACGCGGGTTGGGGCGCGAGCCACTTCGCGGAACTCTGGTATGTCTTCGACCACCTGGACCAGTCGCCCTGGAACTGGACCGCGGGAGACCGGAAATTGGCCGGCGAGATGTCCAGCTACTGGTCAACTTCGCGAAGTCGGGCGATCCAAACGGCCCGGGCCTTCCCCCGTGGCCTGCGTTCCGCAACGCCGAGAGCAAGGTCCAATATCTCAGCGATCCGATCACCGTTGGTGGCGTGGCGAATATCAATGGCCTGACCGTCTTCGACTCCGTCTACACCACGGTGCGCGGCAAGCCCTTTGCCGCGCGGTAACATGCCGCGCGCAGTGGATTACTTCCCGACAGCCGTGATCCGGCGAGCGGTTTGGCTCCGAAGATTTATTCGCTAGTCCTTCTGTTCATACCGGGTAATGGCAGATCGAGTCTGGCGGCCAGCGCCGACCAACTGTCACTGGATCGAAGGAAGCTATGAGAGGGCGATCGTAATAGCGCGATATTGAAAATCAAACGCGGGTCGCGTTGTTCGAGCACCTTCCAGGCCCAGTTCGCCGCCTGCTCGATTTCCGAGCACATCACGGAATAGACCAGCAGTCCCAAAGGTGTCCCATAACGATCTCCGGGGAGAAGGTCGTGCAGCAGTTCTTCCGCGTGGCGGCGTTCCCCGGCACGCATGAGGGCTCCGGCAAAGAGCCCGGTAGCACCGGTGTTCCATGGCGCCAGAGTATAGGCGTTTTCGGCAGTGGCCCAGGCTTCGGCATGGAAGCCTCGCAAGGACTGGCGGGGGCTCAGCAGGTAGGACATCTGGTAAAGATTCGGGTGAAGCGCGCGAAGCTCTTGCAATTCCGCCTCCCCCGCGGGATCATTGCCGGCGGCCAAAAGCGCGGCGGCAAGCGTCGCCGGAATGCTCTGGAGTAATGCCGAGGTCTCGAGTACCGCCTCGCTGACACCGGAACCGATGAGGAGTATACCCGCGCGACCGCCGCTCGGGGCGGCCCTGGCCGGGGTGGGGCGGGTGCGCCTGGTCCGGGACAGGGGGGTGGTGATGTCGATCCACCCACCGGGATTCGAGAGATGGCCGCTGCAGATGGTCTTCGCGCCATTGAAATCGTGCGTCAGCATGCCGCGGAATGGCACATTGACCCCGCCAAGGCAGGCATCATGGGCTTCTCGGCGGGAGGCTGCGTGGCTCTCCAAGCCGCATTGCAACACACCTCGGCCAATCGGCCCACGTTCGTCGGAGCGATCTACGCTGCTTGTTGCGTGAATGCCGCCGAGATAAAGGTCCCGGATGATGCGCCGCCGGCTTTCTTTCTGCAGGCCTACAACGACCCGGTATCGGCCTCCAGTCCATCGCTCTACCTGGCCTGGAAAGCCGCCAACAAGTCTGCCGAATTGCACAGCTACGCCGATGGCGGCCACGGCTTCGGCATGCCCACCCGCGGCCGTCCGACAGACAACTGGATCGAGCGGTTTGGCGACTGGCTGCGGTATCAGAAGCTGTTGCGGTAACCGACAGAATTCGCGACGCGCGTTGATCATTCATCGTCAAAACACGCCGGTAGGCGCCCCGCTCACTGAGTCGACGATCTTCGAAGGGTCCTCAGCGTCGATTTTGCGCCTCCCCGGAGGACAGCAAATCCAATGCGGGCGGGCGCCGCTTCGCACAAAGGCGTTGTGGATCGCAGGACCACGGCTGCCGAGGCCCGTGGAAGGCGGTAAGCTGAGTCTTTCCATCCTTCCATCAACGTGATGGTGGACGCCAACTCCGCCAATACCCTGGCCGAAACCGCTCACTTGGAGAAGGTGGACGATTTCTACCTGAATGATCGACCAGCCCCTCAGCCACGACGACAGCATCAACCGCGCCCAGTCCAAGGTCCAGACTCCGGTCTGCCTCGATGAATCCATCCGCACCGCCCATTACGCCCAACAGGCGGTCCAGCGCGACTGCGACATCACCAACGCCATGCCGAGCCGCGCGGCCGGCTTTGCGGAAGCCAAACGCGTTCGCGACGTGGCTCCGCAGGGCGCCATCGTGGTCCGCAACGAACCCGGCTTCGACTGCGCGCTCGATCGCGATTTCATCCGCAGGATCACCGTACGCGAGGAGCCCATCGGTTGAAGGTCAGCGCCAGCCTCTACGCCCTCATCGCCCTGATGATTGCCGGCTGGACCGGAAACTACATCGCCGGCAAGATCTCCCTCCACGCGTTCCCCCCAGTGCTGCTTTACGGATTACGCATTTCAATCGCTGGTGTCCTGATTTTGCCGGCCTACTGGTGGGAGCGGCAGCGCACCACGCGCTCATGGACACTCCGGGACGTGCCGCAACTGGTCAGCCTGGGCCTGTTCGGCGTGGCCCTCAATCAGTTTTTGTTCGTGCTCGGTCTGAGCCGCACCAGCGTTGCGCATTCGTCGATCTTCGCAAACACCACACCGATCCTGATTCTGCTGCTAGCCAGCGTGCGGGGTCTGGAACGGCTTACCGCGTGGAAACTGGTGGGCGTGATGGTGGCGCTGACGGGAGTGGTATTGCTGCGCACGCTCGATACCGGCCCGCAAGGTGAAGCCACTTTGGCGGGAGACTTCATCACGTTTTGCGGTGCGCTGGCCTTCTCCATGTTCACGGTGCTGGGAAAGCCGCAGGCCAAACGGTATGGCACCATCACCGTGAACACTTTCGCGTACGCGGGCGGCGCGCTGCTGCTTGCGCCGGTCACGCTGTGGCAATCGGCCGGGTTTGACTTCCGCGCGGTTCCGTTTTCGGCCTGGGCCGCCGTTTTTTACATGGCGCTCTTGCCGTCGGTGATCTGCTACCTCATCTATTACTACGCGCTAGCCCGCATGGAAGCCTCACACCTGGCTGCCTTCTCGTATCTGCAGCCGTTGCTGGCCACCGTCTTCGGGATCTGCATTCTCCATGAGCACGTCACGCTCGCGCTGGTGGTCTCGGGCCTTGTCATCTTTGGGGGCGTGTACATCACGGAGCGAGCGCGATGAACGCCTTCGTTTCCCGCGTACTGCGCCGGAGGCTCGTGACCCGAAACATCGGGCGCCGCCGGCCCGGTCGTCGATTCCGTCGCCTTCGGCTGCGCACTCGCGCGGTGGGCGCGCGGGAGGGCCACATCAGCGGGCGCAAGCCGACTTGAACGAAGCCGCAGAGCGGGTGTCTACATCAGGACGGATTCCGAGGTCACCATACGGGATGCCCACCGGCAAGGTCGCTCGCTGTGTTGAGACGGAGATGACCGCAGATCCCCTGAATTTGCGCCCACCACTTTTCGACACCCCTCCAGCATTCTGGCCCCGAGTTTCAGGCAACCAGCGCCAGAGCGAGGCCCGCTCACCGATCCTGCTACTCGTGGTGCAGCGCTTCCAGCGGATCGATGCGCGTCGCGCGCCGCGCCGGGACATAGTTCGCGACGAGCGCCACCGTAAGCAGTAACGCGGCGGCTCCAGCCATCACAATCGGATCGAGCGGCGCAACGCCATAGAGCAGCGCGCGCAGGGACGACGCCAGCACGGCGGCGCCGGCCATCCCGGCCAGAAGGCCAATCACCGCGGTCTGGATGCCGTTCCGGATTACCAGCGCCTCGAGTTGCCCGGGCGTGGAGCCAAGCGCCATGCGAAGTCCGAACTCGCGGGTCCGCTGGGCGACGCCGTAGGAGACAACTCCATGAACCCCGAGCGCGGCCAGGAGCATCGAGATGCCCGCGAAAATCGCCAGCAGCACCGTCGAGATGCGAGGCGCGGCGCCGGCCAGCGACAGATACTCGTCCATGCTGCGGATCTGAAACACCGGCTGGCCGCGATCCACGGACCACACGGCCCGCTTCACGACTTTCACCACCGCCTCGGTCTCCATCGTCGTGCGCACGGCCAGCGCCATGGCCTTGTCCGGCATCTGCTCGTAGGGCGCGTAGATGGTGGGCTCCGGCTGTTTCTCCAGGCCATAATGACGCACCGGGCTCACGATGCCGGCGACTTCGCGAAATTCGCCCCACAACCGCATGCGGCGACCGACCGGATTCTCGCCGGGCCAATACTGGCGGGCCAGGGTTTCGTCGATCAGGATCGCCAGCGGGGCGTCGCGAACATCGCGATCCGTAAGCAGCCGCCCCTGGAGCAGCGCGATCCCCATGGTGTTGAAGTACCGTGGGCTGACCCGCCGGAAGTCGGCGACCAGCGCCTGACCCGGCGGCAGGGGACGATTTTCGATGGTGAAGTACTCCCGGTCGTTCTGCTGTCCGAACGGCAGCACATCGGTTAGACCGGCGGTTTGTATGCCGGGTATCTGTTCCACTGTGTCGAGCACGCGCCGGTAGAACCCGGCCTGTTCGCGATCGCTCTTGTAGAGATTGTCCGTGGGCAGCCGCATGCGAAACGTCAGGACATGATCGGGCCGTATCCCCGGATTCACGTGTTGCAGATTCGCGAAGCTCTTCATGGCGAGCCCGGCGCCGATCAGCAGCATGCTGGCGAGAGCGATCTCTCCAGCCACGAGCAGACCCCATACCCGCGACCGGCCGACCGATGGGGATGACGTTCGCCCGCCCGCCTTCAACGCATCGTTCACGTCGGTTCGGGCGACATATAGCGCTGGTATCAGTCCGAAAATCAGCGCGGCCCCGGTCGAGATGAGCAGCGCGAAGACCAGCGCGCGCGCATCCACTCCGAGGGCCGGCCGCACGACCTCGGCTCCGGCCTCCGTCATCGGAAGTGTGCCGGGCAGGACCGCGCTCAGAAGGTCCACGCCCCAGAGGGCGACGAAGACTCCCAGCGCGCCACCCATGAGGCTGAGCAGCAGGCTCTCGCTCAGAATCTGCGTGACCAGGCGGCCGCGCCGCGCGCCCAATGCCGCGCGGATCGCCATCTCCTTGCGCCGGCCTGTGACGCGCGCCAGCAGCAGGCTCGCCACGTTGACGCAGACCAGCAGCAGAAGAAGTCCCACCGCCCCCAGGAGCAGCAGCGCGGGCCGGATGTATTCGAAGAGCGCCTGTTTCATCCCCACTACGGCCACATCCCAGCCTGCCAGCCTGGGCGTCTGGGCATCGATGCGGCGCGCGATGGTGCTCAACTCGGCCTGCGCCCGGGCGATCGTGATGCCCGGCTTCAGGCGGGCGATGACACCGAAGTCGTGCGCCACGCGCTCCTTGGCGCGCAGTTCCGCGACCGGCCACGACACATAAAGGTCGCTGGGCAGCGGCTGCCAGAAATCCGCCGCAAGCACGCCGATCACGGTGTACGGCTCGCTGTTCATGGTAAAGGCTCGTCCGATGACGCGCGGGTCCGCTCCGAAGCGGCGCTTCCAAAACCCGTTCGTGAGCACGGCCACCGGGTACCGCGCCTGACCTTCTCCCTCAGCCGCCGTGAAGCCACGTCCGAGAACGGCTCGAGCCCCCAGCATCGACAGGAAATTCGTGGTCACTCGCAGGCCGATGACCTGCTCGGGCTCGCCCTCACCGGTCACGGTGCCCGTGCCGACCTCGAGCAGCGCCATATCTTCGAAGGACTGATTCTGCTCCTTCCAGTCGAGGAAATTCGGCGCGGACGGCCCTTCGCGCTGGATGCCGTCCTTCAAATCCGTCTCCCAGATCAGCGCGAGGCGATCGGCGCCGGGAAACGGCAGCGGACGCAGCAGCACCGAATTGACCACGCTGAAGATCGCGGTGTTCGCTCCGATGCCGAGCGCCAGGACCAGCAAGGCCACGATGCTAAAGCCGGGCATCTTGCGCAGGGTGCGGAAAGAGTAGCGCAGATCTCCGAGGAGAGTGAACATCCGCCTGTCCGTGGTGCAAGCCGAGGTCCGTTCCGAGGGCTGGACAAGTGGCTGAAACTATTAACTGCCGGACGGATCGCTCACGGCGTGAGTGTCCGCTTTTGAGAACCACCGGCCTCTTTCTTCATTTGCTGCAGGAGGCGGATCAGCCTACGGTCCCGCGCGCTGCTGCAGGGCGCGTCGCACAGTTCCAGGTCCTCCAGGCGGACGCAGTGCCTCCGGCATTGATCGGTGCCCAGCAGCCTGGCGGTCGGATCGCCCGGTTCCGGTGCGGGCAGCAGATGGCGCAGCCGCCGGGAGAGGATCGAGATGGAACTGCCGCAGCCGTGCTCGAAGACCAGCAGGTTGATCTCCGGATTGGTGATCACGGCTTGCAGGCCCAACAGGCGCACGGCCGGATCCATCACGAAGCTGTCCCACGTCACCCACACGCCCCTGCACGATCCGCAGATCTGGAAGGGGCGGGCCGCGCACTCGACGTCCATAGCCTGGATTATAGCGGGTAGACGGCGACGAATGGGCGTAGAATGATCCATGAAATGAGCATCCGATCCTCTGTTTTGACTCTCGCGCTGCTGGGTGCGGGCTTGCCGCTGTGGAGCCAGGAGACCACGGTCTGGCGCATCGGGACGTTCGACCACGCCTCGGCCGAGTTCGGCGGGCGCGTGGGCGCGCAGCCGGTGGTGGTTGACGCCGGCGCACCGGATGCCGCCAGGCGCTGGCCGTCCTCGCAAGCAGGCAGCCTCAACGCCCGCTCCGGCCCGCAGCAGCACTCCCGCACCATCCGCTTCCGGATGGAAGCCGCGCCTGACGGGTCGTATGTTTTGGATCTCGCCATCATGGCCGGCAATCCGCGGGTGCCCCGCCTGGAATTCGAGCTCAACGGCGCGCAGGGCACCGCGTTTATCGACCGCCGCCTGAGTTACCATGCCGAGGGACGCGCCGATTCGCCGATCTGCGCCGAAGCCCGGGAGCGCATTCCCATCCCGGCGAGCGCGCTGCGGCAAGGCGATAACGAGTTGCGCATCACCGCCGTGGACGACGCGGCCGACGAAAATGGCGATTCGCAGATCAGTTGGGATGCGCTGGCGCTGTTGCACACCGGCCCGGCGGCCGCGGAACCTGCAATCTCGGTCGAGCCGGCGTACTTCTTCGTTACGGAGAACGGCGTGACGCGCGAGCTGGTTACGACGACTGTCACCGCTGCCGCGGTGGTCTCTCGCGGGACTCTCACGCTGACGATCGGCGGCGCCGAGTATCGCGCCGAACTGGCACCCGCGCGCTTCGGCCAGCAGCGGTTCGAATTCAAGGTCCCGGAGTTCGCCGCCGGCTCCGAAGCGCGCGCCGCCCTGCTGCTCGATGGCAGGAGCTACCAGCGTGCCGAACGGCTTACTCCCAAACGAAAGCTCACCGTCTACCTGGTGCCGCACACCCACCTCGATATCGGCTTCACCGACTACCAGCCCAAGATCGAGGAGCTGCAGAACCGCAACATCGATCGCCTGCTGGAAGAGATGCGCCACGACGCCGACATGCGCTTCTCTCTCGATGGTGTGTGGCTGGTGGAGCAGTACCTGCGCACGCGCTCTCCGGCGGCGCGGAAAGAATTCCTGGAGGCGGTGCGCGCGGGCCGCATCTCGATCCCAGCGCAGTACGCCAACCTGATGGCCGGCGGCGCCGGCCTGGAGACGCTGATCCGCTCGACCTACGCCGGCCGCGCGCTGAATCGCGAGGCGGGCAGACCGAACGACTACGCCAACATCACCGACGTGCCGGCCTATCCCTGGAGCTACGCATCCGTGCTGGCCGCCGCCGGCGTCAAGTACTTCGCCGCGGGCGCCAATGACGACCGCGGCCCGCAGCCCCTTTACGGCCGGTGGCAGACCCGCTCGCCATTCTGGTGGCAGGGCCCCGACGGCGCGAAGGTGCTGATGGCCTACACACGCCAGTACTCCAACCTCTGGTTCATCTGCGGCCTGCCGCCGCGCGAGGCCGGCTGCCGCGATGGCCTGCCCACTTTCTTCGAGACCTTCGAATCGCCGGGCTACCGCCCCGACGTCGTTCTGATGTTCGGAAGCCAACTCGAAAACACCGACCTCATCCCCGGCGAGGGCGAATTCGTCCGCGCCTGGAATGCCAAATACGCCTGGCCGCGCCTGCAACTGGCGACCTTCCGCGACTACTTCGAGACCATCGAGAAGAAATTCGGAGACCAGCTCGAGACCGTCCGCGGCGACTTCGGACCCTATTGGGAGGACGGCATCGGCACCGACGCGCAATTCGCCGCCCTCTACCGCGAGACCGAGAGCCGCGCGCTGTCGGTCGAGAAGCTGTCCTCGGTGGCCGCGCTGCAGAAGCCCGAATGGGCGCCGCCGCTCGAAGGACTGCGGCGTTTGTGGCGCGACCTGCTGCTCTACGCCGAACACACCTACACGTCCTCGGGCGGCTATTCGCGGCCGGAGAGCGAACAGAGCGTGCGCCAGATCGAGACCAAACATTTCCACGTCTCCGACGCCCGCGAGGCGGCGCATTGGATCGCCCAGGAATCCATGAGCCGGCTGCTCGACAGCATCCGGATCGAGCCGCCCGCGATTGTCGTTTTCAACTCGCTGGCCCACGAGCGCAGCGGCCTGGTGGAACTCGATCTTTCGAATGGCACGCAGTTGGTGGATACGGGAACGGGCCAGCCGGCGGCGCTGGAATCGCTGCGGGCCGGAAACGGATACCGGCGCGTGCGATTCCTGGCCGGCAGCGTGCCCGCGATGGGCTATCGCGTCTACCGGATGGAAAGCAGCCAGACCGCGCCGGCGTCGCCCGAGCCGAAACCGGCGAACACCATCGAGAACGAGTTCTACCGCGTCACCGTCGATTCGAACCGCGGCGGGATCTCCAGCATCTTCGACAAGCAGGCCGGCCGCGAGCTGGCCGATCCGAAGAACCCGTACGTGCTCGACCAATACATGTACGTGGCGGGCGGCGACAACACACGCCTCATCCACATATCCGAACACTTGCCCGACGCGAACCTGACGGTAACCCCCGCGGCTGCTGCGTCCGCGGGGAACGCCGCCGCAACGCCGTGGGGACAGTCTCTGACTTACCGGGCGAGCGGCCTCCATGCGCCCCGCATCGATGTGGAGATCCGCCTGTTCAACGGCGAGAAGAAGATCGAGATCGTCAATCGCTTCCAGAAAGAGCCGGTGAACGACAAGGAGGCCATCTACTTTGCGTTCCCCTTCGCGGCGCCGCAGCCGGAATTCGAGTACGAGGGCCAGAGCGGAACCGTCAATCCGGGGCGCGACGAACTCGCCGGCGGCTGCCGCGAATGGTACACGGCGGGACACTGGGCGCGCGTCAGCGGCGGCGGGTTCAGCGCGGCGTTGATCCCCGTCGATGCGCCGCTCGTGACCTTCGGCGACATCAATCGGGGCCTGTGGCCGGAGAAGTTCGAGCCGAAGTCGTCCGCCATCTTCTCCTACGCGCTGAACAACTACTGGCACACCAACTTCCCGCGCGTGCAGAGCGGAGAGTTCACTTTCCGCTACGTGGTCACAAGCGGCGCCACGCTGGATCCGGCGCTGCTGAGCCGCCTGGGAAGGGAATCGCTGACGCCGCTCGAAACCGGCGAGCTGGGGAGAAACGATAAAGTCGGGTTGCGAGGCACGCTGCCGGCCACGCCCGCGAGTTTCCTCGGCCTGGCGGGCGGCGGCGTCGAACTGGAGACGCTCAAGCCCGCCGAGGATGGCGAGGGCTACATCGTCCGTCTGCTGGAGACCTCCGGCCGCGAGGGCAAGGCGCGCCTCTCTTCGCGCCTGCTCGAATTCAGCCGCGCCTGGCTGTCGAACGCCGCCGAGGACAACCTCCGCGAGATCCCCGTGTCGAAAGACGGCGTGGACGTGGCCATGCCGCCCTTCGCGATCGTGACCTTGCGCGTGCTAGCGCGCCCGGTGGCGCCGTAACGCAACTCAAGACCACTCGACGATAGCCTTTACGACGCCGGCCTCCCGGTGAAGCCACGGCGGAAACCGCTTGTTCATCGCGTCGGGACCAACGCACTCCGTGGGCCACGACGCCACATCGATCCGCCCGTTCTCCATGTAGTCGAGCACGCGATGGTGCTCGGCCGGCGTGCTGTTGCGGCTCGCCAGGATCGTCGCCTCGCGCCGGTGAAGGTCCGGATCGAATAAGGAAATCGTGTCGTTGATCAGGCCGACGAAAACCAGCGTGCCGGCCTGCTGGAGCAGCTGAATCGAGCCATCCATCGAACTCTTGTCGCCGGTGCAGTCGAACACCAGGAAGGACGGCTCTTCCTGCCGCGCCTCCTGGTGCGACGGATAATAGCGCGTCAAGCCGTAATGCCGGGCCGCGAATTCGAGGCGCTCCGGCATCTTCTCAATCACCCCGACATCGGCGCCTGCCAGCAATAAAAACTGCATCACCGACAGCCCGATGGGTCCGGCGCCGACGACGATCGCGCGGTCGCCCGCCTGCGGCGCCGCGCGGCCCACGGCGTGGATGCCGACGCCGAGCGTCTCCACGAGCGGAATCTGTATGGGCGGCAGGCTCTCGCACCGGTACAGATGTTTCGCCGGCAGAAGAATGCGGTCGCGCATGCCGCCGTCGGAATGGACGCCGATCACGCGCATCTTGGCGCAGCAGTTCGTCCGTCCCAACAAGCAGGCCGCGCATTCGCCGCAGGTCATATACGGGTTCACCGCGCACCGGTCGCCGGGCCTGAACTGCCCGTCGCTGTCGCCGGCCTCGATCACCTCGACCGCCAGTTCGTGCCCGAGAATTCGCGGATAAGTGAAAAATGGCTGGGTGCCTTCGAACGCGTGCAGATCGGTGCCGCAAATGCCAATCGCCAAGACGCGCACGAGAACTTCCCTCGGTCCTGGCGCGCCAGGTTGCGCGGTGTCGGTGAGGGTGAATCGGCCCGGCTGTTCGAGAGTGGCTGTCTTCATGGCTTGTAAGTGACAACTGTAACAGACCGCAGCACATCACATTTGTCGTGCTAACTTGGCTCGTATGCCGGCAAATTTCAGGGCGGAGTTAGTGGGCTGCTTTGGCCAGCCAGTGGCGGAGAACCCGACAGGCGCCATGCAGGAGGCGGCCTTCCGGGCCATCGGATTGAACTGGCGATACCTCACGGTCGAGGTGCCGCCCGCGAGGTTGCGCGACGCCATGACCGGAATGCGAGCGTTCGGCATGCAGGGCCTCAACCTCACGATTCCGCACAAGGTCGCGGTCATCGAGTACCTCGACGCGGTGGCGCCGGATGCCGCGATCATCGGCGCGGTGAACACGGTCAGACGGGAAGCGGACCGGTTGATCGGCGAGAACACCGACGGCAAGGGTTTCCTGCGGGGCCTGCGCACGGACGCCGGAGTTGACCCGAGGAACAAGCGCGTGGCCGTGCTCGGCGCCGGCGGCGCGGCACGGGCAATCGTGACGGAACTGGCCCTGGCCGGGGCCTCGGACGTATTGGTGGTAAACCGCTCGGTGAGCCGCGGGGAACCGATGGTCTCTGATCTCGTCTCGAAAACTGACGCGCCGATCCGGTTCGAGCCATGGCAAAGTACCTATGCGGTGCCCGCTGACACCGATATCATGGTCAATGCCACATCCATCGGCCTGTATCCGGATGTGGACGCCATGCCGCCCGTGGACCTGCGCTCCGCGCACTCGGGAATGCTGGTCTGCGATGTGGTCTTCAACCCGCCGGAGACGCGCCTGCTCCGCGCGGCGCGGCAGCGGGGCCTGCCGGTTCTCGACGGCCTGGCCATGCTCGTCTATCAGGGCGCGATCGGGTTCGAATTGTGGACCGGGCGGAAGGCGCCGGAGGCGGTGATGAAGGACGCGCTGCGGCAGGCCTTAGGGCTCGCGTAATACGATTGGCTTTACGGTCCCTTATGCCGCCGAAAATCTCCGCTTTCCCCAAGTGCTACCTCGATGAAATCGCGGCAGCTCGCACCATGTCCGTCTTCGAGTGGGTGGACATGGCCAAAGACCTCGACGCCGACGGTCTGGAACTGTATGAAGGCTTCTTCACCAGCCTGGATTCCGACTATCTGGCGAAGGTCCGCGATGCCATTCACCGGGCGGGCTTCGAGATGCCCATGCTCTGCTGCTCGCCCGATTTCACCAGCCCCCTGCCGGATGCCCGCAAGCAGGCGGTCGAACACGAGGCCGATATGATTCGTGTGGCCCGCCGGCTCGGCGGACCGCGGACCGTGTGCCGCGTGCTCACCGGCCAGCGCTATCCCGAAGTCGGCCGGGAGCAAGGCATCGAGTGGGTCGTGGAAGCCATCACCGCGCTCGTGCCCGTGGCCCGCGAATACGACATCGTGCTCGGCTTGGAGAATCACTACAAGGACGGCTTCTGGCGCTACCCGGAGTTCGCCCAGAAGCAGGATGTTTTTCTCGCCGTCCTGAACGCCATCCCCGAGCGCGAGTATTTCGGAGTGCAGTACGATCCGTCCAACGCCATCGTGGCCGGAGACGACCCGGTGGACCTGCTGGAGCGCGTCGCCGGCCGTGTGGTCAGCATGCACGCCAGCGATCGCTTCCTGGCGCCCGGCGCGTCTCTCGACGAACTGCGGCAGAGCGACGGCACTCTCGGCTATTCGCCCAGTTTGCGCCACGGGGTCACCGGGAAGGGCTTGAACGACTACAGCGCGATCTTCCGCATCCTGGCGCGGCACGGCTATTCCGGCTGGATCAGTATCGAAGACGGCATGAACGGGATGGACGAGATGGCGGAGTCGCTGGCGTTCCTGCGCAGGATGATCGCGATTCACTTTAAGGAATAGGAGATGAACCGCAAGGTCCGAACTGCCATTGTGGGCTGCGGCAAAGTGGCCCACCTGCACGCCGCCGCTCTCGGCGAATTGCCCGAAGCCGAATTCGTGGCCGTCACCGATACCGCGCCGGAGCGCGCGGCCGAATTTGCGGCCCGCTACCACGTGCGAGCCTGCCGCGATCTCGAGAGCATGATCGCGGAAGCCCGCATCGAAGCCGTGATTGTCTGCACCCCGCATCCGGCGCACCGGGCGCCAGCCGTGCGCGCGGCCGAAGCGGGAATCCACGTGCTGGTGGAGAAGCCTCTGGCCTCCACCCTCTCCGATTGCGACGCCATGATCGAGGCTGCCGCGCGCCATCGGGTCAAGCTGGGAGTGGTCAGCCAGCGCCGTTTCTTCGAACCCGTGTGCCGCATGAAGGCCGCCATCGACGCGGGCAAAATCGGCGCTCCCGCCTTGGGCACCGTGGCCATGTTCAGTTGGCGCGACGAGAGTTACTACCGGTCCGACGCGTGGCGCGGGAAATGGGAAACCGAAGGCGGCGGCGTGTTGATCAATCAGTCGCCACACCACCTGGACATCCTGCAATGGCTCATGGGACCGATCGACGAAATCAGCGGCTGCTACGCCAATTTGAATCATCCTTACATTGAAGTCGAAGACACCGCCCTGGCCATGATCCGGTTCCGCAGCGGGGCGCTCGGTTCCGTGGTGGTCAGCCTGAGCCAGAAGCCCGGGATCCACACCAAGATCCACGTGCATGGCTCGAACGGCGCGTCGGTCGGCGCCCAGACCGACAGCGGCGCCACCTTCATCGCCGGCATGACCGGAGTCGCCGAGCCGCCGCTGAACGATCTCTGGACGATTCCGGGCGAGGAACACCTGCTACCTGTCTTCGAGGAAGAGGATCGCGCCGCGTTCCGGCGCATCGACCCCGTCACGCATTATCACGCCGCACAGGACCGCGACTTTCTGCGCGCCATTCTCGAGGACCGCCCGCCGCTGGCGACCGGCGAGGATGGCCGCAAAGTCGTGGAGATCATCGCGGCCATCTACCGCTCTTCGAACGAGCGCAGGCCCGTGCGCCTTCCGCCGGAGGACGCCGGGTGATTATTTCGCGTCCTGCACGAATACCAACTGGCCGAACCTCGCGGGCACGTGAGGCTGCGCCCGGGGTTGGACCGGATCGGACCACATGCTGAGGCGGCGGTCGGGCTCGACCCCGTCCCAGCGGTTGAGATTGGCGGTCCAGATGGTGCCGGGAGTCGGCCGCCTTGCAAGTTCTTCGAAATTTGCCCACGGGATCGCGACTTCCAGGCTCCAGCCCTGGTCTTCATCGCCGCGTGCGTTCAGCGTGCCGCGGATGAACGTAGCCAGCAGCACGCCCTGCATGTTGAAGCGCTTGAACGCATACCGGGCGTCCACCATCACGTAGTCGTACAGCACCGCGCGCGCGTTCATCTCCAGGCCGAAGTAGACGCCGGTCTGCGACGGTCGCGGGTTGATGAAGATCTCTACCGCGTCGTCTTGATACGTGGGATCGTCGCGCTCGGTCCGCAGCGCCACGATGTCTTTGTCCTCGCACTCGTATCCGACATAGAGATAGTCGTCGTCCCACAGCAGCCGGGCGGTGGTCTTCTGCTTGGCGCCGGTCTGGAAATCCCAGGGGAACACGAACTCGATGGTGGACGCCTCCTGCCAGGCCTTCTCGTCCAGCTTGCCGTCGATTACGATGCGGCCGGCGGCGCGCTTCACTCCGTAACTGGGAATCGGCGGCTGTGCCGGAAGAGCCGCGGCCAGCGCCAGGCATGTCAGAATCAGTCGCATCTCAGTGTCTCCCTTCTAACTCGATCACCGTAACACTCATGGGCGGAAACGTGAATTCGAATGCGCGTCCCTGCGCGTTCACCCTCACATCCACCGGCACGATCGCCTCCGGATGCTCCTCGCTGTTCCCGTCGTACAGGCTCTTCGATGTGAGCTGCTGTGCGCGGGACGACACCGCGGTAAACCCCGAAAGCTGCACCGCGGCGGGTATCTGGCGCGTCAGGTGGCGGTTCACGCAGAACAGCGTCAGCCGTGTGCCGCCCGCGTTCAATGCCGAGACCACGTCCAGGTACGGCACGGAGCGGATCGCCGGAATGCGCTTGACGCCCTCGTCCACATCGTACTGCTCGCCTTGCACCTTGGTCTCCACCAGCGTGGCAGCGTCGGCGCGCGAGTACATGCGAAAGGCCCAGTAGGCCGGCACGCCGTAGACCCGTGCGCGCTTCTGCCAGACGCCGCCGAATTCGATGAGCCCCGTCATGTCGGAAACCGGGGTGAAGTCAGCCGTGCGCAGCAGCGTGTTCAGGAAGCCGGCCGTGCATAGCGCCCCGCCCAAATTGTCGTACGTGGGGGCCGACGCCGCGGGGCCGGTGAACAGCCATTCGGTGAAAGCGATGCGGACCCGGCCGCGCGCCGCGGCGTCCGCATCGATTTGCTGCTTCATGCTCCGCAACTGCCGCTCCAGGCCCACCGGTAGCGCCAGCGCGGCCTGCGCGATGAATTCCGGCGAGGGGTTGGCCTTCTGGACGTCGGCCGTCCTCACCACGAAGTGGGTGGAAAGATAGTTCAGCGCATCGGGGCCAAGCTTGAGTTGTGCCGCGTTCCACTGCTCGAAGTGATCCGGGTCCTGCCCGGTGGCGATGAGCCGCGAGCGCGGATCCGCGCGGCGAACGGCGTCGCTGAATTCCTTCGTCCGCTCGGCGATTCGCGCGAGCGTCGGATAGCCGATCTGGAAATTGCCCCAGAGTTCGTTGCCCAACTCCCAGACCAGGCCGCCCGCGCGGTCGCCCCAT
Source organism: Bryobacteraceae bacterium (assembly GCA_035638575.1). Classification (GTDB taxonomy): domain Bacteria; phylum Acidobacteriota; class Terriglobia; order Bryobacterales; family Bryobacteraceae; genus DASQZT01. The sequence goes on along the minus strand of DASQZT010000005.1, from coordinate 1,868 downwards.
TTGCCGTTGACGTATCGCACCCAGTCCGCCGCTTCCTCCGGCGTGCCGCTGCCCAGGTTGAGGGCGATCTGCGGCTGCGCGCCGATCAACTCGCAAAACCGCAGGAACTCGTCCGTGCCGAAGTGGTTGTATTCCGGCATGCCCCACGATTGGTTGAGCATGGTGACGCGCCGGTCCATCGGCCCCACGCCGTCGCGCCAATGGTATCCGGAGGTGTAGTTGCCGCCATACCGCACCAGCGGGGTTTTCATATCGCGCGCATACGCGATCATCTCGGGGTTCATTCCGTCGATGGCATCGGCCGGGAACAGGAATGCCTGGTCCACCAGCACGCGCGCTTCGTCGGAAATGGCGATGGCGAAATCCACCGCTTCCAGGCCGGCCACAGCGCCCTTGGCAAGCTCCAGTGAGAACTCGTACCGCGTCCAGCCGGCCGCCGGCAGCCGCAGTTTCTGCCGGGCGAAGACCTCGTCGGGCCGGTCTCGCCGGCGGAGGGAAACTTCCAGTTCGCGGGGTCCGCTTACCGGCTTGGCGTAGAGGCTGCCGGTGTATCGCAGCGTGCGGTGAACCGGCAGGTACACCAGTTGCCGCACGCCCGTCTCCTGCCCGGGCAGCGCCATGATCAACAGCGAGCGCTCGGAGTTGGCCGCGTCGCCCCACCGCGGTTCGTAGCGCCATCCCTGCGCCGGATGGAGCGGCTCCCAGGGTAGTGGCAGTCCGATATTGGAGGCGTCCGCTAGTTCCTTCCGCTGGCTGATCATCCGCGACAGGCGTCCCGCGCTCCAGAGACTGTCCTCGAAGCTGGGGTTCTCCAGGATCTGGGCCCACAGCCCGCCGTAGGTGCTGTGCCCGATGGGTTCCAGGAACGTGCCATAGATGGTGCGCGGAATCGCGTGCCCGGTCCGCGACGCATCCACCGCGATGACCGTGTCAGGCTGGGCGCGCACACCGGCGCACCACAACCCCAGGCAAAGCAGCGCGAGTTTTGGTCTCACTGGATTACCTTAACACCCGTTGCGTTCCCCGGCGATGCAGTGCCGTAACTGTACAGTCCATGACGGAAATGCCCAAGCCGGGCAGTGAAAATAAGGATATATGAAGATAGGTGTTATCGGCTCTGGAAACGTGGGCGGAACTCTAGGTTCGCGTTGGGCTGCAGGCGGGCACGCCGTCGCATTCGGCTCGCGCGATCCCGGCTCGCAAGCCATGCGGGAACTCGTCCGGAAAGCGGGCGGCACGGCCCGTGCGGCGTCCTCGGCCGACGCAGCGGCGTCTAGTGACATCGTGCTGGTCGCGACCCCTTGGCCGGCGACACGGGGAGCCATCGAGGGCGCCGGTCCCCTGGCCGGCAAGATCCTGATCGACGCCACCAATCCGTTGTTGCCGCAGTTGGCGGGCCTGGAGTTCGGCAACACCACCTCCGGTGCGGAACAGGTTGCGTCCTGGGCGCCGGGCGCGAGGGTAGTAAAGGCGTTCAATACGATCGGGTTCAACATCATGGCGAATCCGCGTTTTGGAGATCGCGCCGCATCCATGTTCTATTGCGGGGACGACGCGGCGGCGAAACAGGTGGTCCATCAATTGGCCGCGGAAATCGGTCTCGATGCGCACGACGCCGGGCCGCTCGGCCAGGCGCGCCTGCTGGAACCGTTTGCCATGCTCTGGATCTCACTCGCGGTCGCCCACGGATATGGGCGCGAGATTGCGTTTGACTTCATGCGCCGCTAGTTCCACAACGATCAGCGCAACCAGACCTCACCTTCCGAGATCACCAATCACTTCTTTCAGGACGCGGCGAGCGGCCAGCGAAACGAACTCATCAGTGGGATGCCGCAACTCGGCGCATATCGCGCGACATACTCCCGGAT
>DASQZT010000004.1:0-20488 GCA_035638575.1 Bryobacteraceae bacterium | reverse complement strand
CCCTGTCCATCGGCTGCTCCGCCAACGGCGCGCCGATCGGCTATTGGACGGGTACGCCAACGGGAGGAATTCCGTTCCGTTGCCAGCAGAACGGCCCGCTGTTCAATTCATCGCAGACGCCCACGGCTCCTTCGCCCCTGTGGTATGACTTCAACGTTTCGGCGTTCTCTCTTCCCCCGGTCAACTCCCTCGGGGTCGGCAACGAGCAGCCGACCGTTACCTATGGTCCCGGCGTGGAGAACACGGATTTCAGTCTGTTCAAGGAGTTCCCTGTCTGGGGCGAGAACAAGACGCTGGAATTCCGGATTCAGGCGTTTAACGCACTGAACCACTTCAACCCGAACAACCCGAACACTTCGCTCGCCATCAATTGCAGCGCGGTGAACGGAGCCTGTACCCCGGGTGGCGCGAACACCAATGCCGCATTCGGTCAGATCACCTCGGCGGCTCTGCCGGCGCGGCACGCAGTTGTATCCGTTCGCTTCAGATTCTAAAGTGGGGCAGGTTTCCGACGGCCCGACCAGAACTTCCCACCGGGGAAGTCCCTCTTCGACCTCGTCCGAGATCTGCGCGACATAGCCGGGGAGGATGAGGCGACGCTTGGCAAGTTGCCCCTCGATGCCGCTGACCTTCACCGCGGCAGCTACTTGGGCGCCGGAGAACTTGCCCGCCGCCCATGCGGTCAGAACGCTCATTCCCTCGCTCTCCGCGATCACCAGAATCGCGGACACCCCGGAGTTCTCCGCAGCTTCCCACCATGTGATCTTCTTGGCCATCGCCTTCAACAACGCGTCTTGAACCTTCATCATCCGCTCCATCTCAGCGGCGGAGTATTGCTGGGATTCGTCCACTACCCAGCATCACCCCTCCCCGGCCGTGCGGACAACTCTCGTGCAACCGGACAACTCACATACTATATAGCGATAGGGGGATACCAGACGGATGCCGTCAAAGGCGCGGAAGTGTATAGTATCATGACAAGCACAGGAGGCAAGTGTGGCATTTACCGCGACGAAGGATCTGATGCTCCCCGCAACCGTGACCGGTTCATGGCCGCGCCCGCGCTGGTACACGCAGAATCTCTGGGGCCGACCGCTGGACACGGCCATGATGGACCCGTGGTTTCGCGAGCAGTTTTCCGACGCGCACGCCATCGTGGTTTCCGACCAGGCGCGCGCGGGTCTCGACATTCTGACCACCGGTGATTACCATCTCGACGAAGACGTCGCCGGACGCTCCTGGCACCACTATCCGCTACAACGCTGGAAAGGGCTGGAACACGAGGAGCTGCAGACCGAAAAGACCCGCTCACCCCTGCTCTCGTACCCAGTGGGGACGATGCTCGATTCCATTTACAAGACGTGGCGCTGGCCGCGGGTGTCGGGCAAGGTCGAGCACGATCCCAAGAACCCACTCGAGTACGCGAAGATCTGGCGGATCACGCAGCAGGCCGCGGCACGAGCTGGCCGGCCAGTGAAGTTCGGGACCTGCTCGGCGCAGGTGCTGGCATTCTTCCTGGACAGCCATTCCAAGGAGTACGACCTGGTCGACAAGAGGCAGTTGATCTGGGACATGGCCGAGGCCATGAACCAAGAACTGCGCCAACTGGCGGCCTCGGGGTGCCAGGTGATCCAGGTGGAGGAGCCCACGCTGCATTTCATGGCCCGCTACAATCCGGAGCAGAAGGAATTCATCAGCTTTCTGGTGGATGCATTCAACCGGGAGGTCGAGGGGTTGGATGACGTGGAGGTCTGGATACACACCTGCTGGGGCAACCCAAATATGCAGAAGGTGTTCACCGATGAGTCGTACGCGAACTCGATGGAACTTTACCTGGAGCGCCTGAAGGGTGATGTGTGGACCATCGAAGCGTGCGAGAACGATTTCCAAGAGCTTCCGCTGTTTAAGCCGTACCGGAACTCGCTGAAGAAGAAGATCGCCGTCGGGGTGATCAGCCACCGCACGCTACAAGCTGACTTCCCGGACGTCATCGCCAGCCGCATCCGTCGCTGCCTGGAATTCATCCCGGCCGACAAACTCGTGCTGTCGACCGACTGCGGCTTCGGACGGCAGGGCTTCAACCGTCACTTGGCGCTCTACAAGACGGTAGGAATCCCCATGGCACGCAATATCGCGCTAAAGGAGCTGGGCCTGGAACCACGGTATGTGCCGGCAGCCGACGAAAAGCTGGCGTGGGATCAGTTGCCGGATTACGAGCCGTTCACGCACCTGAGACCTTTGGGATAATTTGTGTCCCTTGGAGATCACCGGGGACCAGCTACTCGAGGGAGGTCTTGGGCCGGGTCAATGACCGACGGGCGAATCGGAAACGGTACTGTAAACAACGGAACGGCGTCCCACTATAATAGACGGAGACTTTCCAGGCTCCTGGCTGTCCGTGCTCGTTCATGTGCCCGCAATGCACTTCATCCACGCCGCAGGCGTGCGGGTTGGTTTCGCGGAGGCCGTCCTGATCGGAATGCTAGCCAAAAATATTTGAAATTTCCGGGACTACCTCCATTTGGCGATTGCGGGTATCCGAGAACATGGCGAGGCCCAGAGTTGTCTCTCGCAAAGGCGCCAAGATCGCCAAGAAGACAGCGGCGGCCTCGCGGGGCCAGTCCGCGCGCCGCAGACCGGAATGCGTTCGACGGCCGATGGGTAATCCGCGCCGTGGCCCAAAACCTACGGTTTCTTTCCCTTTGGAAACCCTTTCTTCCCTTGGCCGTCCCTCGGCAGTCAGTTTGACTCCACCGGCCGCCTGGCCGATGATCTTGTTGCGGATGCAGGATCCAGGAGGCGAGAGGCGACCACGGCCGAAGAAGTCAGCCGTCTGATGGGCGCCCACGCGGCCGCCATTCTGACTCCTGACTCCCATCCGCAATCGGATCAAGGGCGGAGCCCTTGCCTAGCTTGGCAGGCGCGCTACTGCACGCTGTTTGTCCCCATGGCCTGCCAGCCCGTGTTGTTGCCGCCCTGGGCGTCGCGCCCGGCGACCCAGACGATACGATCGCCCGCGGAGGCCGGCGTGAACGTGACGTTCAGCGTCAAGATCAGGGTGTTGCTACTCTGCCTGGCGGACGATCCCGTGCCGCTGATGCTGCACTGAGAATTCTGAATGGTCCCCGCGCTTCCGTTCAACACCAGGCTGCCGGCGAACCGTCCGCCCGCATCCCCGGCATCGTCTACCAGCAGCAGCGAATTGGACGAAGCCACGTACGCGAGATAGCAGGCGTGCCGGCCGTCGATGAAGTCGTTCACCAACAGGTTCACGACGCCGAAATCGCCAACTCCCCTGCGGTCCGTCAGGGTGGCGGCCAGGGTTTGGGCCGTCCCGGATGCGGGCACGACGCGGGCCGGGGCAAGGCTCACTACAGTGATGGTTCCCGACGGCGTGACCGGCACGCCCCATGTCCCCAGCGCCTGCCATCCCGAATTGCCGCCCTGCTGATCACCCGCCGCCATGAAGACAATCTTGTTGCCCGCAAAGGCGGCGCTGAAGCTCAGATTCAAGACCAAGGTAAACGTGTTCCCGCTTTCGGTGGCGGAGGAGCCTGCTCCGGTCACCGTGCACTGGCTGTTGGAGACGCTCCCATATCCGTTCAGAGTGAGCGCTAACAGCGCGCCCCCATCGTCCACCAGGTACAGCACCCCCAGGGGAACGCTGTACGCCAAGTAACAGGCTTGCCGGCCGTCCAGGGAGCCGTTGATCAGGATGTCGATCACATTGAGATCCTGCCAGCCGCGCGGATCGCTGAAGGTGACCTGCAGCACCTGGCCGAAGCCGCTGCCCGATCCCGGAGTAACACCGCCGGGGGATGGTGGGGTTGGATTCGAAGCGCACGCGTTTACCGAGGCCGCGACGGCCACGCTCACGCTGCCGCCCGAAATGGCGGTGAGGGTGATGTTGTGGTTAGGTACGCCGCCATCGGCGGACTTGTAGGTGATCAGGTACTGCTCGGGCGTGCCGCCGCCCGCGACCAGGCCGGCCAGCGATTGGAAGATTCCCTGCAGGGCCGACGAATCTGTGGCGGAGTAGTAGGCGCCGCCAGTGCCGCTCGCCAGGGTCGTCATGATTTGGTGCGCATTGTGGTTGTAGGTGACCCCGGTGTCGCCATATCCGATCGTGTAGATCGTCACCTGGTCCTGTTTCGCGAACTGGACCAGGGCTTGCAACGCCGCCGTACAATCGGTGGCCGACTGGCAATGATATTGCGCGCTGGCGTTGTCGTCGCCGTCGGACAGCAGCACAAGCGCCCGGCGGCTCGTCTTTAATGCGCCCACCGCCGCACCAACGGTGTCGAGTATCGCAGAGTCGCTGGTGAACGTGTAATTCGAGAGACTGTCGATCCGGCTGTGCAATAAATCATGATCCGTGGTGAAATCCTGGAATAGTGCCGGCTGATTCATCACGAGGTAAATCGCGACAGCAAACGTTCGCCGGCATCAAGTCGACGAAGGTTTTGGCGGCGCTCTGGAGCTGGGACTTGGCGGTGGCCATCGAGCCGCTCGCGTCCAATACCAAAGCCACGGACAAACCGCCACTGCCACCACCGCCGCCGCCGATTTGCGTCACGTTGGCCGGCAGCGTCTGGCCGTCCTCGGTCAGGATGAAGTTCGCGTTTCCGAGACCGGAAACGGCCGCTCCGGTGCTGTCGGTGACGGTGGCGGTGAGTGTGACCGTAGGGCACTTGCTGGTATCGACCTGGTTGATGGTGAGATTGAGGGCGCCCGAAATGGTGAATGATAACGTCGTCAGCGGACTGGCATTCACGAGAATCCGGACTTTCCAATTCCCCGGCCGTGAAGCTGCCGCCGTACCCGCGATTTGGATGGTGTCGATGAAACACCCGGAACCGCTGTGGGACACCGGGTTCCAGGTACCCGTCGCGTCTGAACTGCCGGATGGGTCCATCCAGGAAACAGAGACAATGTCCCCCTGTAAAAGATTGTCCAGTGTGAAGAACACGCTGGCCGATGTTGCCGTTGGCGCGAAGCTGGTGACCTGAGACGACGGATTGGAGCAGTCCGGGACGGAAGTGGCGCTGGTCGTCTCGGCAAAGTTGACGGTTGCGGTGGCTGTTACGATGCCCGCCGTGAGCCAGGACAGCAGGAAGAGCCGATACGCACCTTTCATACTCGCACCTCATCGCGAACCAGACAAACGGCTCCTGTGTCGCGTGATTTCACAAGGCCGCAAACAAGACTGGCAGGCCGCCATCCAGGTTTCTTATCGTCCGGAGGACTTCCTTCTTTACGCCGTCGCGCTATTGCACGGTCCACGAACCCATGGCCTGCCAGCCCGAATTGTTGGCTTCGGTAGTGTCGCGGGCGGCCACATAGATCACCCGGTTGCCGTCGAACGAGCCGGTGAAACTCATGTTCAGCACCAGCGTCATGGTGTTCCCGCTGAAGGTGGCCGAAGAGCCTGCCGCATTTGATCGTGCAGTGGCTGTTGCTCACCGACCCCGAACCGCCGAGCGCCAGACCTTGCGACAATCCTCCGCCGGCATCGCCTACCAGGTACAGCGTTCTATAGGGCTGGCTGTAAGCGATATAGCAAGCCTGGCGGCCGTCCAGGGCGCTATTGATCAGGACATTGGCGACGCCCAGATCCTGGAAGCCCTTGGTATCGGTGAAGGTGAAGGTGAAGGCCTGGCTTGATCCCGCGCCGCGTGCCGGCGCCGCGGCCGTCACCGCCGGGAAGGTGCTGGCGCCCGGCACGCACCATGTGCCCAGCGCCTGCCATCCGGAATTGCCGCCCTGGAGATCGTGCGCGGCCATATAGAACACCTTGTCGCCGGCAAACGCAGGGTTGAAGCTCAGGTTCAAGGTCAAGGTCAGAGTATTGCCGCTGCCGGTGGCGGAGGAGCCTGCTCCGGTCACAGTGCACTGGCTGTTGGAAACCGTGCCGGAACCGTTCAGGGCCAGCGGAAGCAGCGTCCCGCCGTTATCGGCCACCAGGTAGAGCATGCTGCCGGAGTTGCTGTAGGCCAGATAGCAGGCGCTTCGGCCATCGAGGAAATTGTTGATCAGAACGTTGACGACGTCGAGGTCATGAACACCACGCGGATCGGAAAAAGTGAAGCTCATCATCTGGCTCATGCCGCTCCCATATCCTGGGGTGACTGCGCCCGGGGCCATCGACACGGTTGCGCTTCCCACCGCGATCGCGCCGGAGGTTCCGGTAATCGAGGAGAGCGCCGTGTCCGTCGCGGTGATGGTCTGGCTGACGCCCGCGTTCAAGGTCGCCGAAAATGTCCCCGTGCCGCTGGTAAGCGTGACGTTGCCTGGCAGGATGGCGGTGCTGTCGGTGCTGCTGAAGTGCACCGTTCCGCTATATCCAGGCACTACACTGTTGTTGGGATCGAGGGCCGTGACGGTGAAGTTGAAGGGAGTGCCTGCGGATGTGGAGGCCGGGGCCGAGACCGAGAAGTGGTTGGCGCGCGGCTGAACGAACACCCACGCCGCTCCCTGGTTGGCGTTGTCACTAGCCCCGCCCTCGATCAAGGTGCTGCCATCGCCGGAGAGCGCTACCGAGAAACCCTGGGATGCCGCGCCAGTACTTCCGCTACCGATCAGTTTGCTTCCGTGCTGGGTCCACGTGCCGTTGCTCCGTTGGAATACCCAGACGGCGCCATACGTCGATCCGCCACTCAAGGGGTTGTCGCCGCTGCCACCGCTGATCAGCGTATTCCCGTCCGCGGAAAGGGCAACGCCATCCTGTCCACCTTGGAAGGATGGGCCTAGCAACCCTGTGCCGGCCAATTCCAATCCCTGTTGGCGCCACACGCCGTTGACGCGGCTGTACACCCAGACCGCTCCGTGCCCTCCGTAGGCCTGCGGACCGCCCACGGCCGCTGTACTCCCGTCGGCCGAGAGCGCCACTCCCCAGCCCTGCTCGATATCCGTTCCTGCCTGGTCGTTGGTGCCAATGAGCTCTTGTTGGCTCCAGCCGTCGCTGCTGTTGCGCGTCCATACCCAGGCTCCGCCGATCTTATTCCCCTTGCCGTCGAGATCGTTTGGGCCGCCCACAAGGGCGGTATTCCCGTCGGCTGAGATCGCTACGGACTCGCCTTGGAGGGGACCGGGAGAATAGAGTTGGACGTCCCCCGTCAGTTTGACCCCCTGGCTCCAGTGGCCGTTGCTGCGTGTGAAAGTCCAGGCGCCTCCCCAGCAACTCGTACTGCTGTAGCAAAAGTCATTCGGGCCGCCGGCGATGGCGGTATTCCCGTCGGCTGAGAGCGCTACGGAAGTGCCCAGGTTCGGCTGGCCGGCTGTGTCGAAAGGTACGAGCTTATTTCCTTGTTGACTCCAGGTCCCGTTGCTGCGCGTGAACACCCACAGCGCTCCGTTTCCGCCGTTATCGCCGGGCCCGCCCTCGACCAGCGTATTCCCGTCCGCGGAGAGTGCGACTGTCTGTCCCTGATATGGATGCTGCGTCCAGCCGGTGCCTACCAGCTTGGGGCCTTTGGGGCTCCACGTGCCGTTGCCGCGTGTGAATATCCAAACCGCTCCGATGGCGCCGTCATCGTTAGGACCGCCCACGCCCGCGGTGTTTCCGTCGGCGGATATCGCAACCATGAAGCCCTGGTATACGCCTGAGAAATTACCTGGTACGCTCACACCACCGGCGCCAATCAATTTGTTTCCCTGCTGGACAAATTGCGCCTGTACCGTCGGGACGGACAGCAGGCATACGAGCAACGCTCGAAAAAGAAGTTCCGTTCTTACGAACATAGTCGTTCTCCACTACACGGGGCTGCGCAGCCGACGTAGTTTCCGGTAACGCCACCTCGCGATAAGTACGCATTGGGGGCGATTCCCTTCATCCGAATTAGAGCCGGTTGAGTTGATGCGATCTCGCCACCCACCCGGGTTCGCATTGGGACCTGAGCCGGTGAATCCGCGCGAAAATGTATCAGTTGCAGAGGAGCATTTTCATTCGCTCAACGTGTGCGTCAAAGTCTGCGAAAGATCGTACGGAAGATGAGGTGGTGTACAGGGTGCTGCAAATCGTTCACTACAATCGTATTCTTGCCCCCAACTTCACTTCCGGTCATCTTGTGGAACCTTTCGGAATGCACTTCGCGAACTGCCGACCGGTGATAACAGCGACCATTGACGGTGAACCGGCCTGTTTTGGTGTCCATCGTGAAGCTCTTCAACTTGAATATTCCAGTATCAGCGTCATATACCCGCTTCGGTCCATTCAGGCACAGGAACAGCAATCCCAAAGGCCCGATGAACATCGCTAAAACTGACCAAAATAGCATTGCTTCTACCCTGCTTGCGGGCCAAAAGCGCGCCATAACTGCCGACCCGATAAGGACCCCGACCCGGACAATCGTTGAGACCTCCGAATTCTGCCGTGACCACGGCAGTAAGGTTTCCGCCATCGAAGTGGCGAAGCTTGAACTAACATATCGGCGCGATAGGCACATTTTTGTAAAGAACAGGCTTCCTCCCGCGGCTGATATAAGGGCCGGACAGAGAAATTAACGCCGGGCGGGCACTCGCCAGCCGCATCCGTCGCTGCCTGGAATTCATCCCGGCCGACAAACTCGTGCTGTCGACCGACTGCGGCTTCGGACGGCAGGGCTTCAACCGTCACTTGGCGCTCTACAAGAAGGTAGGAATCCCCATGGCACGCAATATCGCGCTAAAGGAGCTGGGCCTGGAACCACGGTATGTGCCGGCAGCCGACGAAAAGCTGGCGTGGGATCAGCTGCCGGATTACGAGCCGTTCACGCACCTGAGACCTTTGGGATAATCTGTGTCCCTTGGAAATCACCGGGGACCAGCTACACCGGCGACGATGAGGCGTTCGACGTCGTGATCAAGAAAATGAATGTATACCAGCAGCAGCGAGGCATATGTCTGAGGTCAAAGCACTAGCCGCGCGAGTCGAGTCGCTGACTGATCCCGAGTTCGAGAGACTCGTTTCTCTTCGGCAACAACTCGCGGCAAGACCCCGAGAATCCCCCAATTGTCCCTGATAAGCGCTACCCTTGCGCTTCCCTAAGAACCCATTAGCGCCCCTTGTCGGCCTGTTATTGCATGTAAGTGACTGATTTAATTGGTACGGATGGAGGGACTTGAACCCACACTCCCTTACGGGAACTGGAACCTAAATCCAGCGCGTCTGCCAATTTCGCCACATCCGCGGGCTATGACCGGATTATAACGTGCCTTTGCGGCATGCGGCTTCGCCGCACGGCCGTCAACCCCTAGACCAGGCCCAAAAACTTCGGCTGGTAACCGGGGAACACGCCCTTCAGAGTCGGGTTGCCCAGGTGGCGGGACACCATCTCGCTCAGCACGTCCCGGAAGTCGGTGGTCAGCGCCAGGTCGCGGCCTTCGTAGAGCTGGTCGCGCTCCAGTCCCGGCCACCTGCCGTACACCTTCCCGCCTTTCACCGCTCCGCCCATCACGAACATGCAGTTGGCGTGGCCGTGATCGGTGCCGCGGTTGCCGTTCTCATGCGCCGTGCGGCCGAATTCCGACATCGTCGTGACCACCACGTCCGCCATGCGGTCGCCCATGTCCCGCCAGAAAGCAGCCAGCGCCTGGCCGTAATCGTGCAACAGGTTGGCCAGTTGGCCTTCTGACGCGCGCTGCCCCGTCTCGTTGACGTGATGGTCCCAGCCGCCGATGTCGGCGAAGGCCATCTCCACGCCGACGTCGGACTTGATGAGCTGCGCGATCTGGCGGAGGCTGTCGCCGAAACGGCCGCGCGGATACTCGGCGCCTCCAGCGGGCGTGTATTGCTGCTTCTGGATCGATTGCAGGATGGCGACGGCTTCGAATGTCTCACGCCCGGCCGCGCGTAGCAGCGGGTCCTTGCTCTGGGTGTACATCTGCTCGAACTGCGCGGCGGCCTGCGGGTCGCGCACCTGGAACGCGGGAATGCTTTGGAGCGCGATCGCCGCGTTGTCGCCGGCCAGGGAGCGCGGCAGCGTCGGCCCCAGCGCCACGGCCCTCACCGGCGACACCTTGCCCGTCTCCTTGGGCAGCGCGCGGTTCATCCAGCCGTCGTGCGTGGCCTTCAATCCGGGCGTGCCGGACTCCATGAAGTCCTGCGCGTCGAAGTGGGAGCGCGTCGGGTCGGGCGAGCCGGCGGCGTCGACGATCGCCAGGTGCTGCTGATCGAACAGCGGCTTGAGGGGCGCGAGAGACGGGTGCAGTCCGAAGAATCCGTCGAGATCGACGGCAGCGTCCGCGCGGCTGTCGCCCCCGGCGGAGGGCCGCGGGACCGCAATCGTCGGCCGCAGGTCGTAGTAGGCCTTCTCGCCGTGCGGCACCACGATGTTCAGGCCATCGGCGGCGCCCCGCTGGAAAATGGCGACCAGGATCTTCTTGCGCGGCGACGGCGCGTCGGCTGCGTACAGGGCGCGCTTCAACCACAGAGGCGCGGAGCCCACACCCACCATCGCCAGTGCCGAATTGCGGAGAAAAATGCGTCGAGTAGTCATGTCAGTGTTTCTGAAACTCCGGTGAACCCAGGGTCTTCGCCTCCACGGGGTCCGCGTGCTCCACTTTCACGCCCGGAACCCGGTTGTTGGCCAGTTGCAGGGCGAAATTCATGCGCGCCAGCAGGCCGGCCGAGTTGAGCCACGCCTCGCTCGAGTTGGAGTATCCGGTGGGCTCCGCCTTGCGGTACAACGGCTGGCCGAGCTGCGCCACCTGGTTGGCCAACGCCATAGCATAGTCCACGTCTCCCGCGACCGCGCGCACCGCGCTGGCCACCATCTCGAGCGGCGATTTCATCTTGCTGCGCCACGCGCCCTCCGACCAGAACTCCCTGGAGTTCAGCATGGCCGCCATCACTGCGCGCAGGTCGCCATCGGTCTTGAGAAACGTCTGGGCCATGCGCTCCACCAGCGCCGCCGGCGGATCGTCGGCCACGAAGCGTTGGGCCAGCTTCCTCGAGATGAAGCGCGCGGTCGAGCGATGATGCGCCACGATGTCCAGCACTTTTTCGCCGTCCCCGACGCCGCCGCCGGCCGGGATGGTCACGCCGAGGACGGTCTTTTCGCCGTTGTCGTGCAGCCGCGCGTTAAACGTGAAGGAGCCCCCGCGCTGCGGCTGATTGATGGTCCAGCCGGTGAAGCATCGCGCCGTTTCGGTGACGTCTTTTTGCGTGTAGCCTCCGTCCACGCCCAGCGTGTGCAGCTCCAGAAGCTCGCGGCCGTAGTTTTCGTTCAGGCCGCGGCGCGGGCCCTTGGCTGCCGCGCCTCCACGGCCTCCCGGTGCGTTCGGTCCCACCGACTGCCAGTTGTCCAGGTAAAACAGCATCGCGGGGCTCTTCGCCGTGGCCTCCAGCATGTCCTGGAACTTGCCCAAAACGTGCGGGCGGATCACCTCGCGCTCGTATTCGGTGACCAGGTAATGATCGGCGCCTTTGTCCAGGTAGACGTTGAAGTGGTTGTACCAGAAGTCGGTCAGGACTTCCTCCAGCTGGCGGTCGCTGTAGATGGCGCGCAGGAGCTTCGCTTGCGTCAGGTCGCTGGCCACCACTTGCTGAGGGCCGTTGGCCATCTCGATCCGGCGCCGCATTTCGGCCGGCGCGATTTGGAACAGGCCCTGGCGGATGCCGCCGGGCAGGGCCGTGATCACATCCGCCTGCTTGTCGCGGGGAAGCGCCTGGAACGCGGCCAGCCGCTCTTGCGGCGTGCCCGTGCGCAGCGAGCGAATCTGGACGGGCGTCAGAAGTTCGGCGAGCGGCTGAGCTTCCGGAGCGTTGGGAGTTACGCCGTTGCCGTCACCCTGCTTGCGCTCGGTTCTGGCCACCAGTTTCTCGAGCATCATGCGCCGGTCCGGATCGGCCGGAAACGGCATCTGCCCGGCCACCATCTGGCGCACCATCTGCGGCGACGGGTAGTTTCGCACCAATTGTTCGCTGGACATCTGCAAGGTGTCGAGGGTCTTCAGCTTCTCCAGAAGGATGGGGTTTTCGGGGATGCGCTCGGGGTGCATCTGGACCTCGATCCACTTCTTGAGGCCCAGGGTGCGCACCGCCGCTTCGTCGCCCTGCCGCGGGCCGAAGGTCAGCCGGTTCAGGGCCTGTGGAATCCTCTCGTTCTTGGGAATCTCTTTGAGGAACTGGCGCGTATTGCTGGTTTTGGTTTTGCCGGCCCAGGCGGTCACCACCGGAAACGCAGCCAGACAACAGACCGATACCAGCCCAACGAGTGCTCTTTGGCGCATCTCTTACCCTCTTACCTATTTAACTCCAATAGCCGCCCGCAAGTTGCGGTACGGCCAAAATCTCCACAAACCGGACGCCGCCCCCTGGCGTATAGTTGAAACATGCAACTGATACGAACTCTTTCTGTCTGCCTGGTGACCACTGCCGCGCTGTTCGCCCAGGCTGCGGCAGGCACCGTCCAGGCCACCGGCAACGCCAGCCTCGGCGTCAACCCGGACCAGGCCAGTATTTCCATCGGGGTCGTAACGCAAGGCATCACCGCGCAGGACGCGGCCCAACAAAATGCCACGCTTTCCACCACGGTGCAGGCGGCCATTCGCGGGGTTCTGGGCGCCAACGGGACCATCCAGACCACCTCGTACTCGGTCTCCCCGCGCTACAACAACGCGAATCCGGCAACCATCGTGGGCTACACCGCCAGCAACAGCGTGCTGGTGACCACTTACGATCTCTCGATCATCGGCAAGCTCATCGACACGGCAAACGGGGCCGGGGCGAACAATGTCGGGGGCGTGACGTTCGGCCTCCGCAATCCCGATCCGTTCGTCGCGCAGGCGCTGTCGCAGGCGGCCAAGCAGGCGCTGACCTATGCCGCGGCGATCGCCGCGGGACTGAACGCCCACACGGGCGCGGTGGTCTCGGCCCAGGAGGGGTCTACGTACACGCCGGTCTACGCGCCCGGCGTGGCGGCCGGCGCCGCCGCGAGTACCCCGATCCAAACCGGCGCGGTCACGGTCACCGCCAACGTGACCGTGGTCGTGCAGATGCAGTAGGGCGGCAGGCGTTCGGCTTGCCGAATCGGGCGCGCGAGGGGAACATGCACGAAACGGCGACATTGGGAGGAGGCTGCTTCTGGTGCCTGGAAGCGGTGTACAACGTCATGGAGGGCGTGGTCTCGGCGGTGTCCGGCTACATGGGAGGCCACGTCGAGAACCCAGGCTACCACGACGTCTGTACCGGCACGACGGGGCACGTGGAGGTCGTGCAGGTGACGTTCGACCCGGCGGTGACGCCGTATCGCGAAGTGCTCGAGGTCTTCTTCGCGATTCACGACCCGACCACGCGCGACCGCCAGGGCAACGACTCGGGCCCGCAGTACCGCTCGGTTATCTTCTATCACGACGAAGGGCAGCGCGCAGTGGCCGAAGAGCTGATCCGCGAACTGCACGCCCAGGGAATCTGGAGCCGGCCGATCGTCACCGAAGTCCGGCCAGCGACGGCCTTCTACCGTGCCGAGGATTATCACCAGGAGTACTTTCGCAACAATCCGCGGCAGCCGTACTGCTCGTTTGTGGTGGCGCCCAAGGTCGCGAAATTCCGCCGGAAGTTCGCCGCCAAGCTGCGGCGCGGCGCGTGAGGCACTCATGCGAATCGCCGTTCTATCGGATATTCACGACAACATCTGGAAGCTCGCGGCCGCGCTCGACTCCGTGCGCGGCGCCGATGCGCTGATCTGCTGCGGCGACCTCTGCTCGCCGTTCATCGTGCACCAGATGGGGCGCGCCTTTGCGAACCCGATCCACATCGTGTTCGGGAACAACGACGGCGACCTGTTCCGCATCACCGCCAACGCGCGGAAGTACGGCCACATCCAAATTCACGGCGAGATGTTTCGCGGCGAGCTGGGCGGCAGGCGCGTGGCGGTGAACCATTACGACAACATCGCGCGCGCCATTGCCGCTTCGGGCGAGTTCGACGTGGTGTGTTTCGGGCACAACCACGTGTACGAAGTCGCGCGGGTGGGCGGCACGCTGGCCATCAATCCCGGCTCGATTATGGGCGCCACGTTTGGGGCCGACGGCGGCAGGACCGATGTGCTGTCCAGCTTCATGGTTTACAGCACGGAGTCCGGCGAAGTCGAGGGCTACACCTTGGACGCCGGCCTGGCCGTCTCGCCGCT
Source organism: Bryobacteraceae bacterium (assembly GCA_035638575.1). Lineage (GTDB taxonomy): Bacteria > Acidobacteriota > Terriglobia > Bryobacterales > Bryobacteraceae > DASQZT01. The sequence continues at coordinate 6,377 of DASQZT010000004.1, read as the reverse complement.
CATCGCGCCCGTCAATCTCGAGGTGTGACCGGCGTACTCCTGCGAGTGCCTCCAAGTCTGCTACGCCCTTCTGAAGAAGTGCACCACCAAGGAAATCACAGCTATTATTAACAAAAGGTGAATCAGTCCACCGGCAACGTGGAACGCGAAAAATCCCAGCAGCCACAGTACCAGCAGAATAGCAAACAGCGTCAGAAACATTGCACAGCTCCTTTCGTAGGTTCAGGACTTCCGCCCGTCACGCGTGATGGGCATGTGAAGTGACGGGGCCAACGGCCCGAGTCTGGATCGAGCCGCCAGTGGACGCTACCCGCGCCAACGAGAATATCCCCACCCGCCACCACCGAGCACGAACAACAGTAGAACGACGATCAATATGGTTACCATGTTTCACCTTCTCTCCATCAAGAGCAGATTGGAGACCAAAGCTGAAAGTATGGGAACAACTGTGAACCCACGGTGGACACTGGAGGCCTCCCGAAGTGGGTGCAAGTCCTGCTGCCCATAAGGCAAGAAGTGCAGGGCAGACGTATTGCCTCTGCAAATACCTGGAACCCATATCGGATACGGCCGCGAGTAACGTTACACTATGCGGTGATGAAGCCGCTCTGTTTTGTCTTGACCATCGCCGCCGCGCTGCTGGCGCCCGCCCGATCGCAGGCCGCGAAGAACCCGTTTCTCGGCCGGTGGGATCTTACCGTAACCTCGCCGCACAGCACGGCCAATCAATGGATGGAGATCGTGGAAAAGGACGGCAGGCTGGACGGCCGTATCCAGCCGGGTGGCGGCGCCGTCCGCGCGATCGTCGGGGCGAAGATGGATGGCTCGCACCTGATCATCACCGTGACGCCGGCCGGACGCGGTCCCGAGACGACCTGGGACCTGACCACGGACGGCAGCAAGGTCACCGGAGTGCAGAAGCGCGGAGACGCGTCGGACACACAAATCGCCGGCGTGCGCGCCCCCGACCTGCAGCGGCCGATGCCTGAAGCCTGGACCGATCCCGAGCCGTTGTTCAACGGCAAAGACCTGACCGGCTGGGAGCCGGTTGGCGACGTGAAAAACAGTCACTGGCTGGCCCGCGATGGAGAACTGGTCAACGACAATCCCGCCCACGGCGGCGCCAATATCAAGACCACCCGGAAGTTCGATGATTTCAAGCTGCACGCCGAGGTGAACTGCCCGGAGGGCGGGAATAGCGGCATCTACCTGCGCGGCCGCTACGAGATTCAGGTCGGAACCGAAGGAGGAACCGTTCCCAGCCACGAGATGGGCGCCGTGTACGGCCATTTTGCGCCCGCCGCTTTCACCAGGAAGCTCGGGGAATGGTCCACCTTCGACATCACGTTCGTCGGACGAACCGTGACCGTCATCCGCGACGGCGTCAAGATCCACGACAACGTGGAGATCCCGGGCATTACCGGCGGCGCGCTCGACAGCAACGAGGGCGAACCCGGCCCGTTCTTCCTCCAGGGCGACCATCAGGGCGTGATCCGGTACCGCAACATCACGGTGTCGGTGCCGAAGCGGTAGGGCTACCAGCTACCCCGGTTTTGCGGCGCCGCCAGAGCGTATTCGAGGTCCGCGGCGGCCGCCCTTGAGGTCTTGACCTTGCGCCTGTCGAGGCCCGTGATCCAGCGGCGGGCGGGCGCCTCCAGCCAGGTGAAGCAAGCCAGCGAGGCCGCCGTCAGGAACCCCACGTACAACGCGAACTGGGTCCATCCCAGCGGCGCCCGGGCCCCGGTCGCTTGCATGCCTTGCGTGGCCAGCAGGAAATACGCCATGGCCGGCGATTGCAGAATGTAGACCGCGTAACTGGCATCGCCCAGCCGGTACACGGGACGCCATGCCAGGAAACGGCTGAAGGCGCCGTCGCTGGCGGACAGGGAATACACCAGCACCGCAAAAAGCGCCGCCGCCAGCGCTCCGCGGAGGTCGCCCGGAACGTATGCCGGCGAGAAAGCGGCGAAGATCGCCAGCGCCGCCGACACCGGCATCAACCATCGGGATTCCCGACTTCCGCCGGGCGCCCTCAGAAACATCAGGCCGGCCGTCACCCCCATGGCGAATTCCGCAATTCGAAACACCGGCATGTACTGCACCGCTCCGGCGGTGCGATTGCCGCCCAGTGCGAGCGCAACCGCGGGCGGAACCAGGGCCGCGATCCAGGCGCCCACGCCCATCAGCCACAAGCCGCGACGCGAGAAACGCGAGAGCCACGGCAGAATCACCGGAAAGATCAAGTAGAAGAACGCCTCACTCGAAAGCGACCACCCGGGGCCATTCCACACCGTTTCCAGGCCCGGGAACCAGCCCTGCACCAATCCACCGGCCGCCAGTCCCGTGGCCGCCAATCTCATCGGATGTGCGTGCCAAAGCCGCGCCGCGACAGCCGGCCCCATCAGCACGAATGCCAGCAGGTATGCGGGATAGATGCGCGCGAAACGAGCCAGCCAGAACCGTCCCTTGTCGAACCGCCGATCCGCATAGTTGTAGCCCAGTACAAACCCGGACAGGATGAAGAAAAGGCCCACCGCCATGTAGCCGTTCTCCCCGATCTGCCGCGGCAGCCATGGCATCGCGGGCGCGTAGTGGAAGAACACCACGTGGAGCGCAGCAAACCAGCGTATGCCGGTGAGTTGCCGGATGGCCGGCCGTTGACCAGGGTCCGGACGAACTGTCATACCAGATAGATCGGCGGGGCCGAGAAAAAGCTTAGAGGCTTGACGAATAGGCCGCGCGCGGCCAGGTTAGAACGAGAGCCGGAGCGCGAACCGTAGCTGGCGCTCATTGCTGGCCGAGGTGATCTGGGTATAGCCGTTGAGCGACTTGACGCTGCCGTCCGCATTGAACGTGGCCGAAGTCACCGTGGCGCCGGGGCTTCCAAACTGCGGGGTGTTCGTCAGGTTGAATGCTTCGGCGCGGAATTGCAGTTGGAAGCGCTCCGTCAACCGGAAGTTGCGGAACAGGCTCGCATTCACGTTGAACACACCGGGGCCGCGAAGAATATCCCGGCCGCTGTTGCCGAAACTGACGGTGGTGACGGGCGCGAACGCCAGCGGATTGAAGTACGAAGCGCCATTGGCGCCAATTCCGTGTCCTCCCTCAATGGCCACCGACGGCAGGATCTGTTCGGCGGTTTGCGTATTGCCGGGCGCATTCAGAGAACTGCCGGACGAGCCGACCGTGAAGGGCGTCCCGCTATACCGGCTCAAAATGCCGTTCAATTGCCACCCGCTGGCCAGAACCGCCGCCACACCGTGAGACGCCAGGGATTTTCCATGGCCGAACGGCAGCGCGTAATTCCAGTAAGCCTGGAAATTGTGAGGGCGGTCGAAGCCGGCCAAGGCATAGTTGCGGAGGTACATGGGAATCCACGCCCAAGTCAGCCCCGAGTCATCGTTATCCCCGTAATCCATGGCTTTGGAAAACGTGTAGGTGATCCCGAATAAGCCGGCCGATCCCAGCCGCCGCGTCAACTGGGTCTGCAGGGAATTGTACTTGGCATTGTTGAACGGAGTGCTTTCCGTAATGGCGGTGGTCTGTCCGGTGATGGCATAATACGCTTGCCCGGCGACGCCTCCGCCAGGGCCGGCCGCGTTGATGTTGATGTCGGCGGTGTGGCGGATGGCGAGCGAGCCCACGTACGCGGCCTGGATGGTGAAAATCCCCAGGTCGCGCTGGAGGGTCGCGTTGAACGATTCGATGTATCCGCGCCGGTAGTTCGCGGGGTAGGTGGTGGTGGTGATGGTGGTCGGCAGCGGAAAACTGCCCTGCGACAGCAGCGGACCAACGATGGGCGGGATGCCGGTTGCGAGCGAGCCGGCGGCCTGGTAGGAGGTGGCGCCGCTGATCGACTCCGCGATGGTTGCCGGGTAGGCATCCCGCATGGCCCGGTAGCTGTTCGGATCGATGCTCACGCCGTAGCCCAGCCGGAGCACGGTTTTCGGATTCATGCGATAGGCGATTCCGATGCGCGGGGCCACCTGGCCACTGCCCACGTTCACGCCGCAATCGTGCGGATTGCCGGCGACCCCGCCGAGACAGACGATTCCGGTTACGGGGTTGTAAATGTCGGCGCCGTAGTTGTCGCGGGTGGCAAAAGGATAGAGTTCGTACCGGATTCCGTAGCTGACCGTCAGCCGCCGGTTCACCTGCCACTGATCGCGGGCGTAGAAAGCGTACGACGACTGCCGGACCGTGGCCGGATTGATGTATTCGGTGGAGATGCCCATCTGCTGCGGCAGGCCGAGGAGAAAATCCCCCCACGCGTTATACAGGTTCGATGCGGGCCCGCCATTGAGCGAGGTGATGCCTCCGGAAAAGGTGAAGCCGCCGCGCGGGCCAAACGAGGTCTGGGGCTGGAAATGGTTGATGGCGAAGTGCTGAAACTCGCCGCCAAATCGCAAGGAATGAGACCCTTTGATCCAACTGAAATTGAGTGCCGCGTTGTATTCGTTGTCCCGGAACAGGAACGGATTGGAGACGTTGGAATTCCCGAAGGAAGAGAAGCCGGTGACTCCAAAGTTGGGATACCCGCCATCCAGATAGTACGATCCGTTGGTGCCCGGAATGCCCAGGACACTCGATCCATAGTTGGTTCCGATATCGACGTTCTCGGCGTCCAGCCTCAGGCGCGTATAGCCCACGCTTCCATCCGCCACCAGGGTGGGCGAAAAAGTATACGTGCTGCCCACGCCCGTGCTCTGCACGCGGCCGGTCGCCGTTCCGGGCTGGCCGCCGTCCAGGGTGTTGCCCTCGGCCGCCCCCAGTCCGGGGGGATCGAAGATTCGGCTGGGAGAAATTCCGTAGCGGGCGAACACGGCGCTCTTCTCGTTCGGATTCCAGTTGACCTTGGTGTCGATGTTGTGGTGCGTCGAGGCATAGTCGGCGCTGCCGAAGTAATCGTTGGTGGGCGTGGCGGAAGCCGATACCTGGTTTGGCTCGGGCATCAACGCAATCATCTTTTGCGACGCGGAAGCGAATCGCGCCGAGGGAATCGTATTGTTCGGGAAGGGCGTGCGCCCGGTGCCGTTGGAGGCTCCCGAATTCGGATCGTAGATGTTCGTGCCGGTCGCGGAAAAGTTGCCCTGCCGAAGCGGGTCGGTGGCAACCGTTTCCAGGGCGGAGACGTTGGCGCGTTTATCGGTCTCTTCCCAATCCGCGAAGAAGAAGAGTTTGTTCTTCTTGATGGGGCCGCCGAAGTTGCCGCCGAACTGGTTGATGATGTTCTTGGGGTTGGAGGCGCCGTAATAGAAATAGTTTCTGGCTTTCAGGGCACTGAGGGTGTTGAATTCCCAAGCCGTGCCGTGGAACTGGTTGGTGCCCGACTTGATGGTCACGTTTACCACCGAACCGCCCGCCATGCCCTGCTCGGCGTCGAAGCTCGCGGTAACCACATTGACCGTCTGGATGGCTTCCACCGCCGGCACGTAGGCGACGATCTCCGGCAGCCAGGGGTAAAGGTCGCTCACGCCGTCGATTCGCGTGTTGTTGTTGTTGTACGACGCGCCGTTCACGTTGGTTCCCAGGGCAGCCTGCGGGTTGCCGGCTTCCGAGTGCGTCGAATAAGGCGGCGTGTAACCCGGCACCAGAAGAAAGACGCTCTGGAAGTTCCGTGTCGCGTTGCTGTTGGTCGGAAGCTCGGTGATCTCCGCGGTCCGGATCTCGGCGCTGACGTCGCTCCGGTCCGTCTGCAGCGCCACCGCCGACGCATCCACCGTGACGCTTTCGTTCACCTGCGCCAGTTGCAGTTGTGCGTCGACGCGGCGGACGGTGTTAGCATCCACCGCGACGCCTTGCTCGATGACTGTCCCGAACGATGCCGCCGTGATGGTCACCTTATAGACGCCTTGCTGAAGGTCGCTGATGAGGTATACGCCGCGGTCGTCGGTGACGGCCCGCCTGGGGATTCCGGTGGCGACGTTCAGCGCCTCAATTCGGGCGTTGGGCACCGAACTGCCGGTACTGTCGGTCACGTTGCCGGTCAGCGACCCATAAAGAACCTGGGCGCTTGTCAAATTTGTAAGAGCGCTGAGGGCCAGAAACAACGCGGCGGCCCCAATGGAAAAACGGCGTGGTTTTTTCATGTGCTTAGACCCCTCCAAGCAAGATACACAGACCTACATTAGTTGAAAACTCAAACTATAATACTCTCCGCGATCCAAAAGTCAAGTTGATTTTTCATCCGGTACTTTGGCGAACCACGCTCCGCCAAGGGAGCAGGGCCGAAACCGGTCACTGCACGGTAATCGACCCGAGCGCCTGCCAGCCCGAATTATTGGCTTCGGCCGAGTCGCGCGCCGCAAGGTAGATCACCCGGTTGCCGTCGAACGCGCTGGTGAAACCGATATTCAGCGTCAGCGTCAACGTGTTCC
>DASQZT010000003.1:0-21144 GCA_035638575.1 Bryobacteraceae bacterium | reverse complement strand
GGATTTCGCTTCATGGCCTGGGCATCGCCGCGGGAGGCGGCCTGCGGTTTCAGTTTTCGCTGTGGCACGGCGGTCTCCCCATGGACGCCGTGCCACAGCAGGGCTGGCTGGAGATGCGGTCCACCAATCCGGCGGACCTGGCGTAGAACTGGCTGGCTGGAGCCGGGCAGGCAGGGGCGGCGGTGTTCCGTGGTGAAGGAACCGCCCGACGCGGTAAACTGGGGCATACCAGGGCATTCGATGAGTGTTCCGCAATCCGATGCCACAACCGATCGAGCCGTGGAACTCGGCTACGAGCCCGCTCCGGCGTTTCGCCCCAGCACGCTACAGGACGATACGCCGCTCGCGGATGCCAGGGGCAAACGAATCGGCATTCTCATCGTTACTTACAATGCCGTTTCCACGATTCTGAAAGTCCTCAAGCGCATCTCGCCCAACGTGTGGCGAAACGTGGAAGAAGTGGTGATCTTCGATGACGCCAGCCCCGACTCCACGTTTGAACTGGCCGTCGGCATCCAGTCGCTGAAGCAGATTCCCAAGCTCAAGGCGCTCAAGCATCCCCGCAATCTCGGCTATGGCGGCAATCAAAAGGCCGGGTATCAATATTTCATCGAGCGCGGATTCGACATCGTCGTCCTGCTCCACGGCGATGGCCAGTACGCGCCCGAACTGCTGGCGCACATGTACCATCCCATCGTCGAGGGCGGCGCCGACGCCGTATTCGGCTCGCGGATGATGAAGGATTTCGGAGGGCCGCTCAAGGGCGGAATGCCGCTGTACAAGTACCTGGGCAACCGGGTGCTGACCAGATTCGAGAACTGGACGCTGGGGCTCCACCTCACCGAATTTCACAGCGGGTACCGGGCCTACAATCTGCATGCCCTGAAGAAGATCGAAATGAGCCGCATGACCAGCGATTTTCATTTCGATACGGAGATCATCGTCAAGCTGCAGCATCAGGGCTTCCGCATTGCGGAAGTGCCCATTCCGACCTTCTACGGCGACGAGATCTGTTACGTCAACGGGTTGCGCTACGCGCGCGACATCGTCCGCGCGGTTTACCGCTACGTTCTCACCAAGCGATCCGTGGCGGCGTATCCGGAATACCAGGAGTATTACGTCCACTACCCCGTCAAGCAGAGCACTTACTCCTGCCACCACTTCGTGCGCCTGGCGGTAGGGACGGGAGAAGACATTCTCTCCGTGGGCTGCGGGCGGGGAGCGCTATCGGAAGAGTTCGTTCAAAAAGGCAACCGCGTGGTGGATGTGGACGTGCCGCCGGCGGGGCTTGCCGGGGTTATGGAACAGCTCCACCCGCGGAAATTCGACAGGATTCTGCTGCTGGAGGCCATCGAGCACGTGACCGATCCCGAAGGATTGGTGCGCGATTGCCTGAGCCTGCTGCGGCCCGGCGGGCAGGTGGTCCTCTCGGTGCCGAATGCCGCCAACATCACCGTGCGCCTCCTGCTGCTCTTCGGCCGATTCGACTATAAACCGAGGGGAATCCTGGACCGGCGCCATCTTCGATTCTTCACGCGCAAGACGATACGGAAGCTCATGGAGGGGCAAGGCTATGCGATCATCCGGCACAGGATGACGGTCATTCCGCTGGAGGTTCTGATCGGCCTGGCGCCGAAGAATCCCCTGATCCGGCTGATGCACGCCACGCTCATCCTGTTGACGCGGTTGATGCCGGGGCTTTTCGGCTACGAGAGTTTTCTGGTAGCCGGACCGGAGAGAAACTCGCTCGCCGGCCGGTGATCGCCGGACTTTCCTATGGCTCAATCGAAGACGAAAAAGAGAAATCCCCGCACTCTCAATGCGCCGAAAGCGGCTCCGGCGGCGATCACGACGGAGAGCGCAGCGGTTGGCCGCTGGTTTGCGGCCGCGGATTCCTGGTTGAGCCGGCGCACGGAGTGGGTGGTGTGGGCGATGGTCGCGGCGGGATTCGGTCTGCGTCTGGCGCGCGCGGCGACCAACTATCTGAACGGCGACGAAGCCATGACCATGACCGCCCCCCTGCAACACGGCCTCGAGAATGTTTATCATGCGATGCTGGCGCATCCCCACGGCCCGTTTCCGAATTTTCTTTTGCATTTCATGTCCTTCCTGGGCTCGAGCGAACTGTGGTTCCGGATGCCGTCGGTGGTCACCGGGGCCTTGCTTCCTTATGTTGCCTACCGGTGGGCGGCGGCCACGTTCGGCAAAACCGCCGGGATGGTTACGGCCTCGATTCTGGCTTTTTCACCGGCCCTCATCATTCTGTCGGCGCAGGTGCGGTTCTACATGATCCAGATGTTTTTCCTGGCAGTCTCGCTCCATTGCCTGGAGCAGGCCTTCCGGGAAAAGTCGGCGGGATGGATGCGGGCTTTCGGCGCCGCCAGCGTGATGGCGCTGCTGACGGAGTACATGTCCATTCTGTACATTGGCGCCATCGGGGTGTACGCCCTGCTGCGCATTCTGAATAAGGAACTGCAGCCGAGGCTGATCCTGGAATGGGCTGGGACCCAGGCCGCGGCGGTGGCCGTTTTGCTCCTGGGCTTCGCCACGCATCTGCACCGGCTCAAGGGCAACGGAGGAGAACGTTTTGCGCAGGACGTGTGGCTGCGCGGTTCCTATTACCATCGGGAGGCCCAGGGGCTCTGGGACTTTCTCCGCGGGGCCACCGACGCCCTGTTCGGTTACGTGTTCTCGAATGCGGCGCTGGGAACCTGGATGTTCTTCTTTTTTGTGTTCGGCGTGGCGCTGCTTCTGTGGGGAAAGGGCGGGGTGCCCGGCGGCCGGAGGCTTCCTGGGCTGGCGCTGGTTTTGCCGTTCCTGTTCACCGGCGCGGCGGCGTGCCTCCCTCTTTACCCCTACGGTGGCAGCCGGCATGACGCCTTCCTGGCCATCTTCCTGGCGGCGGGCATAGCGGTGGCCATCGCGTTTTTGGCCCGCTGGAAAATAGTGGTGCTGCTCGCGGCCGCAGCGTGGCTTGTGCCCATGTGGATGAACGCGGCCCAGCACCACGTCCTCGACGACATACCGCAGGTCAGCAAGCGGGCGCAGATGGAGAACGCGCTCGCCTACTTGTCGACCAGGTCGCCAAAACCGCGTGTCCTGGTGGCCGACCAGAATGGCAGCGTGACGTTGAATTATTACATCTGTCACGGCGAGGTGAAGGATTGGCGCGCGTTGAAGCCAAACATGACGAGCTACCGTTGCGGGGATTACCGGATTCTGACGGTGGAGGATTGGGGCATACCGATGCCTGGCCTCTCGACCTCGTTTGTGTTGGCCCGCCGGGTCTCTCCCGACCTGTTTCCGGATCCGGCCTGGGGTTTTTCGGTGGCATTCAACCGGTTTGCCGACCTGAGCGTTTCGCAAGAGAACTCCGCGGTGTTCGGAAAGCTCGAGCTGCTGCGCTTGCCGCAGCGGTAGCCAGGGGTGTTTCCCGGTCGCCGAACCGCCAAAAAAAACAATGCTGCGCTTCGCTTTTGGCGATGTGTAGGGTTTTCCCTGTACTGGTACTTGTTGAAGTGGGCTGGTCGGAAGATAAGGTCCCTAAACCCTTTTTTTGTATTGAAGTAGACTGGAAACCATGCTATAGAAGTAAAGGACAATTCTCGCGTGGATTCACTCTTTCGGAGGAGTGGTTTATGAGCAAGTTTACTCTGGTTTTGGTTGTAATCCTCTTAGGCGCATCACTGGCAGGAAACCTGAACGCCGCCGCGATACAGATCTACAGCACCGGCGCTTGCGCCGGCGCAAACACGGGAGCGTCAGGTTGTTCCGGCGGGCTCCTTCCCCTTGGCGCAAACGATAACAATTGGCAATACGTGGTACGGCCCGACGCCGGCACGACAGGCCTCAACAGCTCGTTGGTGGTGTCTCCAATTGGGGGCTCACCCGGCTGGGTGGGAACCGATACCGTTTCCGAGTGGCTGTCACCGGTTCCCGGCGGCAATTTTGCCGCGCCTACGAGTTGGACGGCGCAAGACACTTTCAGCCTGGCGGGCTTCATCCCCAGCACTCTCACGTTGAATCTCAGCGTGGCTGCCGATAACTTGATCGCGGTGGTAGTCGATGGCACAACGGTTTTTACGCCGGCTTGCAATAACGGTCCTCCGTCGTTGCAGCCATACTGCTTTCAGCAGTTCTATAACACGACCGTAAACAACGCGCAGGTTACCGGTGGGTTCCTTCCCGGCACCAACACCATCCAGTTGCTCCTCTCAAACACCGACAACCCGAGCCCGACCGGTTTCCGGGTCGAGATCTCCGGCAATGCTACCGCCATAACCCCGGAGCCCGCCACGTGGAAGCTCATGATGTTGACGCTCCTCGTTGCCGGTCTTGCGGCGGTTCCTCTGGCACGCCGAAAGTAGCGCGGCCACTCTTCCTGAAGACGGGTCTACTGCCGGCGGTCGTCCGCGAAGAGCCTATCCAGCCGTTCGATCGCCAGCGTGCGCCAATGCTTGATCTGCTCCGGCTCAACGTGGAACTGCGCGGCGATCTCGGAGAGCGGGCGCTTTCCGCGGATCGCCTCCAGCGCCACCTGCGCTTTGAACTGCGGACTGTGCCTTTCCTCGATTAACGCGACGGCCTGGGCCTGCCCGCGCCACAGAGCGGCAAGCGACAAAACTGAATACAAGACGACCAGACCCCAGGTCAAGAGTTCGAATACGATTGCAGTCCCACCCCATGGTCCGACGGCGGCGTTGGCGAAATCCCAGGGCAGGCCCTTCGACCAGTAAGTGTAGACCAGAAAGAGGAACGTCCCGCCCAAGAGATTAAATGCTACGCCGTACCACAGGCCGGCCCACGCGAGCCATGGCACCAGCCAGGAAAGGTATTGCACCCCGAAGCCGGGTGTCAAGGCCAGGAACAGGAACACGGCGAATCCGAATTGCGCGAACAAGGGCGGTCTCGCCTGGCGCCGGTTCAGCAGATAAGACACCAGCAGGATCAGAACGATGATGTAGTACCTTCCGTTTCGAATGTACGCCATGTTCGCCATGAGCCACGAACTGCGGAAGGACAGCACGCGGGTGATGCCCCAGCAGCCGGGCGCACTGTTATAGCCCAGGACCCTGGCGGCGAGAACGTCCGGGTCCTGGAGGATATACGGACATGATCCGAGGAAGATCACCGCTCCCGCCAGGAGGAAAAACCGGAACCGGCTGCTCCAGTCCTTCAGGTAGAAAAACATGACCGGCGACAAAACCAGGGGCCACACCTTAATGCTGCAGCTCATGCCGAACGCCGCGCCGGCCAGCCAGAATTGTCCCTTTACGCTGGCGTAGTAGACGGCCAACAGGAGAAAGAAGACCACGAACGGATCGGTATTGCCATGGAAACCTGTAACGAACAGCGATACGGGCGAGATGGCCATCAGGGCGAGCGGCGCAAAGCGGAATCGTTCACCCAGGAAGCACCGGGAAATCTGGTAGACGAGATAGAGGCTCCCGGCGTCGGCCAAGGTGCCCGAAAGGCGCATCCAGAATCCGAACCGGAGGCCCGTGAAATCCTGCAAGGCGGCCCACAGGTGGAGGAAGTTGAGCACGAACGGAGGGTGATTGTACAAAGGGTCCGCATGGAAGAAGGGGATCGCACCCATCTGGCGGCTCCTGAAATGGAACATCCAGAAGGACGTTATATCGTTGGTGCCCTGCGTGCAAAGCGCCATGGTCAGCTTGAAGACAGCGGCCGCAATCGCCAGAAGGCACAAGCGGCGGACGAGCGGGTCGGTGAAGTCGATCCTGGCCACTGGCCGAAAGCTGCCGGGGGGCGGCTGGCCGGCCCCCGAAACGGCTTCGACCGCGCCCGCCTTCTTAGCGCCGTTAGTCCAGCCACGTCGCATGGTTTTGGGAAACCATTCTCTCACGTTCCGCCCGGCAGGCCAACCGCGGACGGGTTGCCGGCGATGGTGCCTGCTACTATCAAAGACATGCCCACTAACGAACTCTTTTCCCTGGAAGGCGAAGTGGCGGTGGTGATTGGCGGCGGCGGTGTGCTGGCTGGAGCGATGGCGGAGGGACTGGCGGCAGCGGGCGCCCGTGTCGCCATCGCGGACCTCGCCCGGGCGCAGGCGGAGGAACGCGCGCAAGCGATCTCGGCCAAGGGGAGTGAGGCGATCGGGATCCAATGCGACGCGACGCGGAGGGCCGACCTGGAGAAGGCTCTCCAGGTTGCGCTCCAACGCTTCGGACACGTGGACATCCTGATCAACGCCGCCGGGGTGAATTCGCCCACGCCGTTTTTCGATATCACGGAGGAGGAGTGGCACCGCATTCTGGATATCGATCTGAAGAGCGTTTTCCTCGCCTGCCAGGTGTTCGGCAAGGCTATGGTCGATGCCGGGCGCGGCGGATCGATCATCAACATCTCGTCGGTGTCCAGCGGCCCGCCGCTATCGAAGGTGTTTACCTACGCCGTCTCGAAGGCAGGGGTCAACCAGATCACGCAGTTTCTCGCGCACGACCTGGCGCCGCATAACATTCGCGTCAACGCCATCATGCCGGGCTTCTTTCCCGCGGAGCAGAACCGCAAGGTGCTTACCCCGGACCGCGTTGCCAGCATCCTCGCCCACACGCCCATGAAGCGCTTTGGCGAAGCCGAAGAATTGATTGGCGTGACCGTGTACCTGGCCTCGCGGAAGGCGTCGTCGTTCGTCACCGGATCGATCGTGCGGGTGGACGGCGGGTTCACGGCGATGACGATTTGAGAACATGCATGCCCGTGGCACGGAAAAATGCCACTGGCGCCACAAAACCTGGAGAACCGGGCCGCGGCTGAACGGAGCGGTCCGGCCCGTTCAACACCGAATTCTCGAATTCGCGGAATGACTTCTCTATGAAACGCGCCCTCATTCTCGGGATCACCGGCCAGGACGGCTCCTACCTGGCCGAGTTCCTTCTGGACAAGGGATACGCCGTGCATGGCATCGTGCGCCGCGCGTCCACCTTCAACACCGAACGCCTGGATGGGATCTACACGGACCCGCACGAACCGGGAGCGGCTCTCCACTTGCACTATGGCGACTCGACCGACGGGGCCGGCTTGCGCCAGTTGCTGGAGCGGACGCAGCCGGACGAAATCTACAACCTGGCCGCGCAGTCCCACGTGCGCGTGAGCTTTGACCAGGCGGAATATACCGCCGACGTGGTCGCGGTCGGCGCGCTCCGGATCCTCGATGCCCTTCGCGAGCACGTCCGCTGCGGCGGCCGCGATGTCCGCTTCTACCAGGCCGGGTCTTCGGAGATGTTCGGCGCCCAAAGCCCGCCGCAGAGCGAAACCACGCCATTCTACCCGCGCAGCCCTTATGCCGTCAGCAAAGTGGCGGCGCACTGGTACGCGGTGAATTATCGCGAGGCGTACGGCCTGTTCATCTGCAACGGGATTCTGTTCAACCACGAGTCGCCGCGCCGCGGAGAGACGTTCGTCACCCGCAAGATCACGCGCGCCCTGACACGCATCAAACTGGGCTTGCAGCAGAACATGTTTCTGGGCAATCTCGACGCGCGTCGGGACTGGGGGTACGCCGGCGATTATGTGGAAGCCATGTGGCTCATGTTGCAGCAGCCGAGTCCGGACGACTACGTGATTGCCACCGGGGTCTCCCACTCGGTGCGCGAATTCCTGGTCCGGGCGGCGGCGTGCTGCGGCCTGGATTGGACCCCGCACGTGGAGTGCGACCCCCGCTACCTTCGCCCCACCGAGGTGGACCATCTCCGCGGGGACGCCGGCAAAGCTCGCCAGAGGCTCGGCTGGAGCCCGCGCACTGACTTCGAAGAGCTGGTGCGTATGATGGTCGATCACGATATGGAGCTTGCCCGGCAGGAACAGACTCTGCGGATGGCCGGCCATTCCTTTGTGCCTCACGGCGGCGCCGAACGATAGGACGCAACACATGAGGACCGACAGCCGAATCTACGTGGCGGGGCACACCGGGCTGGCAGGCTCGGCGATCCGGCGCCGGCTGGAGCATCTCGGCTACCGTAACCTCGTGCTCGAGAGGCGCTCGGAGCTGGACCTGCGCCACCAGGCCGCCGTGGAACAGTTCTTCGCCGCCGAGCGGCCCGAGTATGTCTTCCTGGCCGCGGCCAGAGTCGGCGGAATTCTGGCCAACAGCAGCTATCCGGCGGACTTCATATACGACAACCTGGTGGTGCAGACCAACGTCATCGAGGCCGCCCGCCGCTTCGAAACACGCAAACTTCTGTTTCTCGGCTCCAGTTGCGTCTACCCCAGGTTGGCGCCCCAGCCGATCAAGGAAGAGTATCTGTTGACCGGCGAGCTGGAGCCCACCAACCAGTGGTACGCCATCGCCAAGATCGCCGGCATCAAGCTCTGCCAGGCTTTTCACCGGCAGTACGGCTTTCCCGCGATCAGCCTGATGCCTACCAATCTCTACGGCCCGGGCGAAACCTATCATCCCCGGAACTCGCACGTGCTGCCCGCCCTGCTGCAAAGAATCCACCGTGCGCGGCTGGCCGGCGAGCCGGAAGTTGTGGTGTGGGGAACCGGTGAGCCGCGCCGCGAGTTTCTGTATGTCGACGACTTTGCCGACGCGGCCGTTTTCCTCATGCAGCACTATGATTCCCCGGAGATCATCAACGTCGGAACGGGCGTCGACATCTCGATCGCCGATCTGGCGCGGCTGATTGCCCGGGTGACCGGGTACCGCGGCGCCATCGTGTTCGACCCGGCGAAACCGGACGGAATGCCGCGAAAGCTCCTGGATGTGTCGAAGCTGGCGGCGCTGGGCTGGAAGGCGACAACAGGTCTCGAAGAGGGCATCCGCCGGACCTACGAGTCGTTTCAGGCGAGCGAGTGGGCCCAAGGTTGACGGGTGGAGGCACGGCCGTTGTGGGGCAGGTTGCCAACCTGCGGCGGGTTGGCAACCCGCCAAGGCCGCAATGGTCAGCACTGCCGGGCCGATTTCCAATCGGCCGCAGGTCAAATTAAACAACCTGCCCCGCAACGCAGTCCCGACTGACGATCCCCAAGACGGTTAATAATCACCCAAGGTTGACTTGGCACATGAGCGGCGCTACTTATTAGCCGATGCGAAACAATCGCCGCCGTTTCTTGTTCCAGATGGGCGCCGCGCCGCTGGTCGCGGCCGCAGCCAGGGCCCAGGCCCCCGCCACGGATCTGCTTCGGCGCCAATGGAGCGCGCGGTGGATCTCGGCCGCGGGCGCTCCGGCTCACGAGTATTGCGTGTGCCATTTCCGTCGGATCATCGACCTGGCGCGCAAACCGGAGCGCTTCCCCGTCCACGTCAGCGCCGACAACCGCTACCGGCTGTTCGTCAATGGGCGAAGCGCGGCATGGGGACCCGCGCGCGGCGACCTGTTCCACTGGCGTTACGAAACCATCGACGCCGCGCCCTATCTCGACGCCGGCAAGAACGTCTTTGCGGCGCAAGTGTGGAATTTCGGGGAGCTTGCTCCCGAAGCCCAGGTCACCCTCGAAACCGGTTTCCTGCTCGAAGGCGATGGCGAAGCCGGGCGCGCCGCCGACACGGGTGCGATGTGGAAGGCCATGGTCAACCGCGCCTACTCGCCCATCGAGTTTACCAGCGGCCAGATGCACGGGTATTACGTGGCGGGCCCCGGCGATCGCGTGCAGGCGTCCGAGTATCCGTGGGGCTGGGAAACCAGGGATTACGACGATTCGGCGTGGAAGACGGCCGCGATCGTAGGCGACGCCGCGGGACGCGAGGCCAGCGATCCGCACTCGCGGTGGATGCTCGTGCCGCGACCCATCCCGGCCATGGAGGAGCGGCCGGAACGGTTGCAGAAGCTGCGTCGCGTCACGGGAATCGCCGAGCCGCGCGCGTTCCCCGCGGCCGCGGAGCCGATCCACATTCCCGCGGCATCGCACGCGGTTCTGCTGCTCGACCAGACGTACCTCACCACGGCGCATCCGGAGCTGACGGTCTCGCGCGGCAAGGACGCGGTCATCCGGATGCGTTACGCGGAGTCGCTGTTCAATCCCCCGGCGCAGGGTGGCCGCGGCCAGAGCAAGGGCAATCGCGACGAGGTGGAAGGCAAGGTCTTCATCGGCAACCACGACGAGTTCGTCGCCGATGGCGGTGTCGGCCGCGCTTTCCGCCCCCTGTGGTGGCGCACTTACCGCTACCTGGAGCTGGACGTCCAGACCAGGGACGAGCCCCTTACCATCGAAGACCTGCGCGCCACGTACGTGGGCTATCCCTTCGAGCGGCGCGCGCGTTTCGACGGCGGCGCGCCGGAGCTGAACCGGATCCTCGACGTGGGCTGGCGCACCGCCCGGCTGTGCGCCCACGAAACCTACATGGACTGCCCCTATTACGAGCAGCTCCAGTACGTGGGCGATACGCGCGTGCAATGCCAGGTGTCGCTCTTCATGACCGGCGACGGGCGCCTGATGCGCAACGCCATCGACCAGATCAACGATTCGCGGCAAAGCGACGGCTGCACCATGAGCCGGTTTCCCACGCGAATGGAGCAGTACATCCCGGGATTCGCGCTCTGGTGGATCGGCATGGTCCACGATTACTGGCGGTACGTGGACGATCCGGCCTTCGTGCGGCGCATGTTGCCCGGCGTCCGCGCGGTGCTCGGCTTTTTCGAAGGCTACCAGAAGGAAAACGGCTCGCTGGGGCCGCTGCCGTGGTGGCGGTATTTCGATTGGGTGCCGGGTTGGCAGGGCGGCAACGCGCCGCAGGAGGCGGACGGGTCTTCCGCGCTCTTCGACCTGCTGCTGATGATGGCGCTGCGATGGGGCGTCGAGTTGGAGTCGGCGCTGGGCCTCGGTGGGATGGCGGAGCTTTACCGCGGTCGCGAGGCGCAGCTTCGCGAGACCGTGCCGAAGCTGTATTGGGATTCCGGCCGGCGGCTGTACGCCGATACGCCGCTGAAGAAGCAGTATTCGCTCCACGCCAACACACTGGCCGTTCTGGCGGGAGTCACCGCCGGCGCGGAGGCGCGCGACCTCATGCTCCGCGCGCTCACCGCCGAGGGGCTGGCGCAGCCCGGCCTCTTCTTCCGCTTCTACGTGCACCAGGCCCTCGCCAAGGTCGGGGAGGGCGACCGGTATCTCGACCAGCTCGGCGACTGGCGCGCCATGCTGGCCAAGGGGCTGACCACGTTCGCCGAGACATCCGAGTCGGCAACCGGCTCCTCCCGGTCCGATTGCCACGCCTGGAGCGCCAGCCCGAATATCGAGATCTTCCGCACCGTGCTCGGTGTGGATTCGGCGGCGCCGGGGTTCCGCAGGGTCGCGGTGCGGCCGCACCTGGGAAAGCTGGGGATGGTTTCTGGATCGGTGCCGCATCCCAAAGGGGCGGTCGAGGTGCGGGTTGAGCGGCAAGGGTCGGGGTCTGCCGCGACGGTGACGCTGCCGCGCGAAACGGCGGGCGACTTCGAGTTCCAGGGAGTGCGGCGGGAGCTGGTGGCGGGAGTGAATCGGATTGGGTAAGGCGGGCGCCCCCTGACGGTTCCCTCACGTCACTAGCCCACTGAATTCCAGTTCCTCCAATTCCGAGTTGACCGCGGCCCTCCGCCACGATATTCTGTATTCCTCGGAGGGAACCAATGAAATCGTTGCTGATAGTTGTAACACTTGTGTTGTGCTGCGCCGCCGCCGGCCAGGCTTCCGTTATCTTTGAGACCGCGGCACTCACCGGCGCGGCCGAGATTCCGCCGACCGGTTCGCCAGGCACCGGTTTGGCGTCCGTGCTCTACGACAGCGTGCTCCACACGCTCACGGTCGATGTCTCGTTCACGGGTCTGTTGGGCACTACGACGGCTTCGCATATTCACTGCTGCATAGCGCAACCCGGCAACGCCGGCGTCGCGACGACCACGCCGACGTTTGCCGGGTTTCCGCTCGGAGTCACGTCGGGCACGTATCACACCGTGCTCGACCTGACCCTGGCCTCCAGTTGGAACCCGGCGTTCATCTCGGCCAATGGCGGTACCACCGCCTCGGCCGAAGCCACCCTCGCCAGCGGGCTTGCCAACGACGAGACGTACCTGAACATTCACACGACTGTGGACCCGGGCGGCGAAATCCGGGGGGTCCTCGTCAGTCCGGAGCCGGCGACCTGGACGCTGATGGGGACGTCTCTGCTCGGGCTGCTCGGGGCGCGGCGCAGACGTCTGTTCTGAGAGCCGGGGCGCGCCGGTTTCGATTTCGCCCGCCGAGCCGGGCATGCGCCCCCAGTAATCCCGGTTGGTCCCCGCCGGTCGGCAACCTCCTGAAAATGAAGGAGATCTCCCTTCCCCTCTATCCAACCCTGATTTCAGCCGGTATCGGTCACAGCCCCACGAAATAAACCGTAACTCCCTCTTGCGAATCAACTTACGAGTCAATCCCCGGCCCTCCGCCACCCGCCCGCGAGGGTCTCGTCTCCTAAAATAGAGGTTAGGTAGTCGGACCTCGCAAGAGCCTCTGTCGCCTGCGCTCCTTGACAACTGAATATCCAGCCGCTCATCGACGGCTTTTCCTACAGGTGTGCCTCATTCCCGTTGGTGTGTCTGTGGGGCCGGACACCCCGGCTCCCCAGGTGCACCAACAGCGGGCGGCTACTCGCCGCGAAAACTCCCTGTCACCCCGTCACCCGTCACGCGGAATTGGGTTCGTTCCGCGTTTTTCGAGGCTGAACTTGCCTCCGCAACGCGCTCCGCACCCCAAAATCTCCTGTCATCCTGTCACCGCGTCACGCTTGGTGACCGAATCCCCTGCAAACGCGGGTATCCGAGCCTGCGCACCGCGAAAACTCCCTGTCACCCCTGTCACCCTGTCACCGAGCCTCAGGAGACAGGTGCATTCCTCGGTCGATTTGCGAAGGAAGCTGACTGTATCGAATAAGACACATACATAGCGCAAAAAGGGTTCCGAAACCCACCTCTTAGTACTGCGCTCCTGAAAATCAGGATATCACCCTATTTCAAGGACCAAAATGGTCGCGTATCATTGGTGAGATTTCGAAATTTCGAGTCGGAGGCAGTCAAGAATGAAGAACACAGTAACAAGAGTATTGGTGTTGCTGGCTGTGTTGGTGGCGTTCGGAGCAAGCAATCTGTCGGCGGCGGTGACCCCTTGCCCGGCGAGTTCCACGCTCGACGTGTTGATTTCCAGCTTCAACACGCTCGCCAACGCCTGTTCCAGCCAAGACAAAATCTTCTGGGGTTTCACCTACACACCCGGACCTAACGCATCTGCGGCGACTGCGGTGCAGGCCAGCCTTATCTTCCAGCAGTTGGCTGGTGTCGATATTCACGGGTGGAATTTCGGCAGCAACTGGTCCCAGGCTGGCGTAGGGGGCGCCTTGGCCAATTTCACGCTGAGTTTTCAAATAGAGGTTTGTCCAAGCGGAGATCCTTGCGCCGGGGCCGTCATTCCGGGGACGATTATCAACTTGGCTGACGCCGTCTATGCTCCGTCTTCGGTATTTACTCCCGGTCCGGAGACGGTGACTTGGTCGAACGGCGCTACCGTTACACTCACCAATGGATCTCCTGGGCCGCTACCGCCCGGTGGCAACATCGGGCTGGGTGCCGGTACCTTGGGACCGATTACGGTGACGGATAACTTTTCGGGCATGGGCGATATCACCCAGACAACCGATCGTTTCTATGAGACGGTCCCGCCGACCACTCCGGAGCCGGCGACCCTGGGACTTCTGCTCAGTGGCTTGGGGCTGATCGGCGTCGGGTACTACCGGCGCAGGCGCTCCTAATCGTTTGTTTTTGAAGTCTTCGAGACTTGAAAACCGAGAGGCTGGCGGTCGACCGCCAGCCTTTTTTTTTTGGTCGGCACGCCGGCACCGCATATTGGCTGCGAGCCTCTTCGCGGTGCTCGTACTCGCCGCCTGCTCTATCGTCCGGTCGCCGCCCTCTCGCATCTTGAACCGCATCGTCCACCCCGACCCAGACGACCCGGCAATCGTTCCTGCTTTACCTTCCGGCGCTTTGGCCGGCGCTTCGCCGATCTTGATGTCAGGAAATCACTTAAGGGCATCACCCTATTTTAAGACCTTAAACTGCGGCGTTATGATGAATATATCTCGAAATTTCGAGTCGGAGGCAGTTCAGAATGAGGAACTCAGTTATTAAGGTACTGTTGTTGGTGGCTGTGTTGGCGGCATTTGGAGCGAGTAATCTGTCGGCGGCGGTGGTCCCTTGCCCGGCCTCAGCTACGCTCGACGTGTTGATTTCCAGCTTCAACTCGCTTGCCAACGCTTGTTCCAGCCAAGACAAAATCTACTGGGGTTTCAGCTATACAGGGCTGGGACCTAACGCGTCTTTGCCGACCGCGGTGCAGGGCAGCCTGATCTTCCAGCAATTGTTGGGAGTCGCTATTCACGGGTGGAATTTCGGCAGCAACTGGTCGCAGTCTGGCGTAGGTGGCGCCTTGGCCAATTTCAACCTCAGCTTTTCAATAGAGGTGTGTCCGAGCGGGGATCCTTGCTTCGGGGCCGTCACTCCTGGAGTGATGATCACCCAGGCTGACGCGGTCTATGCCCCGTCTTCGGTATTTATGCCAGGCCCGGAGACGGTGACTTGGTCGAACGGCGCCAGCGTTACGCTCACCAGTGGATCTCCTGGGCCGCTACCGCCCGGTGGCAACATCGGGCTGGGTCTCGGCACCTTGGGACCGATCACGGTCACGGATTCCTTTTCGGGCACGGGCGACATCACCCAGACAACCGATCGTTTCTATGAGACGCTCGGTCCGGAGCCGGCGACATCCTGCTCAGTGGCTTGGGGCTGATCGGCCTCGGGTACTACCGGCGCAGGCGCTCCTAATCGTTTTTGAAACCTTTGGATCTTGAAAACAGCGAGGCTGGCGGTCCGCCAGCCTCTTCTTTTTGGCCGGCCCGCCGGCGCCACATATTGGCTGCGAGCCTCTTCGCGGTGCTCGTGTTCGCCGTCTACTCGAACTCGTTCCAGGACGGCTTTGTCCTCGATAGCCGGGGCCGGATTCTGAACGACCCGCGTGTGTTGGCCCTCAACCGGCACAACCTCACGCTGATCTTCACGGAGAACTACTGGTGGCCCCGCGGGTACAGCAATCTCTATCGCCCGGTCACCACCCTCTCGTATCTTCTGAACCGCATCATCCTCCCCGACCCCGATGACGCAGCCGGTTACCGCCTCGTCAATCTCTTTCTTCACGCAGGCAATGCGTTCCTGCTTTACCTTCTGGCGCTTTGGTTGATGGGCCGGCCCTGGCCCGCGGTCCTGACCGCTTCGCTGTGGGCGGTCCACCCGGCGGCCACCGAATCTGTCACCAACATCGTCGGCCGGGCCGATGAGTTGTCCGCGATGGCCGTCCTCGGCGCACTGCTGATTCATATTCATCTCGGGCAGATGGAGGCGAACGACCCGAACGTTCGACGACCTGCCTCCCCGCTTCGCCTATGGCTCTGGCGCGCGGCGTTGATGCTCATCACCCTGGCCGGCCTGCTCGCCAAGGAGGTAGCCGCGGTCATACCGGCCCTGGCCCTGCTGTTCGACGTAACCTTTCGCCGCAGATCGGCTCCCCGCGGCGGATTCTGGGCCCGGTACGCGGTATTCGGGCCGCCTCTGCTGTTGGCCGGGTACCTTCGCGCGGTGACGTTCGCGCACAGCGGTCCCATGGAAGATCCGTTTGTGGATAATCCGATCCGGGGGGCGGGCTTCCTGGAAGGGCGATTGACCGCGGTCAAAGTCATCGGCAAATATCTGTGGCTGCTCGTCTGGCCTGCCCGCCAATCCTGCGACTACTCCTATAACCAGATCCCGCTCGTGGACTGGCGCATGTCGCGCCCGGAAGACTGGAAGGCCCTGGCGGCATTGGCGGCCAT
Source organism: Bryobacteraceae bacterium (assembly GCA_035638575.1). GTDB lineage: Bacteria > Acidobacteriota > Terriglobia > Bryobacterales > Bryobacteraceae > DASQZT01. The sequence continues at coordinate 5,321 of DASQZT010000003.1, read as the reverse complement.
CGTTTTGCTGGCCCTCGCCGCCATCGCCCTTTACCGGTTTCAGAAGGCGGGATTCTTCTTCCTCGGTTTCTTCGCCCTGACTCTGCTTCCGGTATCCAACCTCGCGTTTCCTATCGGCACCATCATGGCGGAGCGCCTGCTTTACCTCCCGGCCGCCGGCTTTGCCGGTTGTCTCGTCCTGGCAGCCTGTGCGGGAGCAAAACGGCTCGGCCTGGGCTCCAGGACCGCCGCGGCGGTATTGGTCTTGATAGTTCTGGCGTGGGGCGCTCGCACCTGGCGGCGAAATCTCGACTGGACGGACGACGTAACTCTCTGGACCACGGCCGCGACGAACGCTCCTGACAGCTTCAAGGGGCACTTGGGACTGGCCGAGGCATGGCTGTATGAAGATCCTCCCCGACACTCCATCGACGATGCCATCGCCGAGACCGAAACCGCCATGGCCATCGTTGCCGGTTTGCCTGCCGCCCGGGGCCCGAACAACGTATACGCGCAGCTTGGCGAGCTGTATCGTCAGAAGGGCGAGTCCCTGGACCAAAAAGGGGCCGGCGGCGTCCACGTCGTCACGGAAGCCAGCCGGACCTGGTATGATCGCGCGGCCGAAGTCCTCTCGCGCGGCGTGGTCGTCGACCGCGCGGTAGCCGCCGGGATGCGGCAGCAGGAACTGGCCCGTGGAAAAAGACCCGGCCAGATTGCGCCGTTCGGCCTCGACCGCTTATACGCATCCCTGGGCTTGACGAATCTCCGCCTCGGACGGCCTCAGCAGGCCCTGGCGGCGTTTCTGGAAGAACGCCGCCTCGATCCCGGAAATCCCGCGATCTACCGGAACATCTCTTCCGCGCAACTCGCCTCCGGCCGCCTTGAAGAGGCAGCCGTCGCTTTGATGGGCGCTCAGTTCGTTAGCAATTCCGACCTGGACACCTTCGACATCCGAAACCTGTACGATCGGATGGATGGCTCTGGTTGCGCTGTCGCCAGGAGGATTCTTCCCGTCCTCGACACCGGCTGCCCGCTGGTGCATCGCGACATCTGTGCCGCGCTGCTGGATGTGACGGCGGCTCTTCTGGAAGGAAAAGCGGACCGGTGGGCCCGGCAGACCAGGGATCTTGCAGTTGACCGGTACGCATGCACGACACAACCGTTCGACAAGTCACGATAGCGGAGGAGGAGGGGCCTCGCTCGCGGCCATCCGGGGTGGTGGTCGTGCTGCCGGCATACAACGAAGAAGCCAACGTGGGAAAACTGCTCGACCGCATACGGAGCGCGATGCATGAGTCGTCGCTTTCCTATCGCGTCATCGTGGTGGACGACGGAAGTGTCGACCGGACCCCCGAAATTCTCGCGGAATATGCGTCGCGAATGCCCATCACCGTAACACGCCACGAGGTGAACCAGGGCCTCGGCCTGGCCATTCGGGACGGGCTCTACCTGGCGGCAAGATCCACGCCCGCCAACGACGTGATCGTGACCATGGACAGCGATGAAACTCACCCGCCGGACCTGATTCCGCGAATGGTGGATATGATTCGCGAGGGCCGCGACGTGGTGATCGCTTCCCGCTTCCAGCCGGGAGCGCGCGTCTGCGGCCTGACCCTGGGCCGCCGGGTCATCAGCTATGCCGCGTCCCTGACGTGCCGCACACTGATTCCCACGCCGGGCGTGCGGGACTTTACCTGCGGCTTCCGCGCCTATCGATGCGAAGTGCTGCAGACTGCTTTGGCCCGCTACGGAGACGACTTCATACGCGCCGGCGGCTTCCAGTGCATGGTGGACATTCTTCTCAAACTGCGCCGGATCGGCGCGGCCTTCGGCGAAGCGCCCCTGGTCTTGCGATACGATCTGAAGCGCGGCGCGAGCAAGATGAGGCTCGGATCCACCACGCTCCAGACCCTCGTGCTGCTCGTGCGCCATCGCATCGGGAAATCCCGCTGAGATCCGGCACTGCGAGCCGTGTGCCGTCTCAGCGAAGGCCATAAACGTAGAGGGAGTGGCCGACGATCGCGTCGGGAGGCATGTCATGAAGCCACGAGCCGGCGGCCATGGCCGGAACGCGCGCCACGATGTGGGAACTGACGACCACGACTCCGGGCGGCCGAAAGGAAGACTGCAAATCCGCGGCCGGCCCGCTCTGCCACTCGAAGCCGGTAGTGCCCGGCTCCAGCGGGATGCCGTAGGACGCCGGAGGGAAGCTGCCGAAGTAATACAGCCGGATCCTGGTCCCTTTCGCGTGGTCATCCAGCCACCATTTCAGTTGCTTGAGGCCCTGTCCCCAATCCACGTTGCTGTCGTCGAGCCATTGGGGTCCGCACGCGGTGCCGCCGTCGAGCCCGGCCTGGCCGGGGTCTTGCAGCAGGCAAGCCGCCTCATTGAAATACGCCAGGTGATCGGGATAGATGCCGATTGCGGCAACCACGAGCCACGCGCAGAGAACGCCCGCGAGGCCGCGGGTCCATATGGATCGGGTGCGAACCAGCAACGCCAGCCCCATTCCTCCGATCAGATACGCAAAGGGCAGGACCGGAATGATATACCGGATTCCCAGGTCGTCCGCGGCGAGGCTGTAGCCCGCCAGCAGGACCGCCGGGGGAAACACGAGAAAGAGTTTGTCGAGCGGCGTTACGGCCCTGGTCCGCAGCGTGACCAGCAACCCCAGTCCGGCCAGAATGATGCTGGCGGCCGGTTCTTTCAAGAGGTACGCCACCACAAAGTAGCTGTCGAAATGGTGTGCGATGCGCCCCGCCATGTAGTGCGGGTAGTTGGCGATATGGTCGGCATTGACCTGCTGGATGCCGGCCACGTAGAGCAAGGGATTGCGCGGGAAGAGATAGACCGCCTCGACGACCACGGCCGCCACCACGCACATTCCCAGGAAGGCGAGGCCGTTGGCTGCGAGCCGCCGCAGGAAGAGCGATCCCGCGGGCGGCTTCTCGCCGGAGAGCCACGCGGCCGCAATCATCAGCGCCGCGGCGACGGGCACCAGGGCGATTGCCGAGAACTTCGCTCCCAAGGCCGCGCCCAGCGCTGCACCGCACATCAGCAGGCCCGTCAGCGCCGGGCGGCGCAGGTAGTTCCAGAGGGCGAACAGAAACAGCAGAGTGAAGGCGGCACAGCCGACGTCGGTCGTGACCAGGTAAGAATGCGCGAGGATGGTCGGGTCGAGAGCATAGAGGAATACCGCGCCGAGCGCCGCGGTTTCGCCCACCAGCTTCCGGCCCCAGACATAAATGAGGAATCCCAGCAGGCTCGCGACCAGGACAAATGGAAGCCGCGCCCAGAACATGACTCTGTCCGGACCATTGGCGGCGATGATCTCATTCCCTACGGGCCATTCCAGCCCAAGGCGCCAGTCCGGGTCCGTGGCGCCGGCGATCAGCGCCTGCGCCCGGGGACTTTTGGGCCAACGCACGCCGGCAAGCAGCAGCGACGCGGCGCTCAGTTCCTTGAGCAGCGGTGGATGCTGCGGATTTGCGTAAAACACCCGGGCGTGGAGGTTGGACAATCCGGCGGCGATATGCGGAGGCTCATCGGAGGTAGGGCTCTTCATGCGGCTCGCGAAGATGCTTTGAAGGAAGAACGCGGCGATCAGCGTGGCGGCCAGCCCTGCACCCGCGTACTTATTCGAGGCCATACTCCACTATACTCAGCGCCGCCGGAAGCTCATTCATGGGCTATGTCGAACCGCCCGAAGGCGGCCAGCGCTGCCTGCCCCAGGCTGATGCCGCCGTCATTGGGCGGGACGGCGCTGTTGGTCCACACGGCGAAGCCCGCCTGGGCCAGCAGGCCGCCCACTTCGCGCAGCAGCACTTCGTTCTGGAACACGCCTCCGGAGAGCACGACGGTCTGCGACCGATGCGTAGGACCGAGAGCCGCCAGGGCGTCGGCCAGTCCCTGCGCTATGCCGCGGTGAAAGGCGCGGGCGATCGCGGCCGGGTCTTTTCCGCGCAGGCGATCTTCCACCACGCGAAGCAGCAAAGGGCGGAAGTCGAGTTCCTCGCCGGCCAGCGGGAACGGGTACGCGTCCGCCGGGCCCTGGTGGCGGCGGGCAAGGTGCTCGAGCCACATGGCGGCCTGGCCTTCGAAGCTGATGGGACGAGTAAACCCGGCCAGCGCCGCCGCCGTATCGAACAACCGCCCGACGCTGGTGGTGTCGAACGTGCGGACGCCCTTGCGCACCAGTTCGAGCGACTCCCGGTAGCGTTTCGGAAATCGAAACGGCGCGGCGGCGAAATCGGGCGTACCCTCCAATTGCGCGAGAAAGCCTGCCGCCGCCTGCACCGGGAAGCGCGCGGCCGCATCCCCTCCGGCCAGCGCGGCGCGGCGCAGGTGTGCCGCACGTTCGAAGCCTTCGGCCACGCTGCCGGCGAAGATCTCGCCGCCCCAGATGGTTCCATCGTCCCCGTAACCGGTGCCGTCGAAGCTCACGCCGATCACGTGCTCGCGCCATGCCTGCCGCTCCGCGAGCACCGACGCCACGTGGGCGCGATGGTGCTGCACCGCGACATGCTCCGCGGCGGACAGGCCGCGGGCGTGAGCGGTGGAGGCGTATTGCGGATGGCAGTCGTGGACCACCAGCAACTCCCCCCACGGGACATCGTACATGGATCCCAGGTCGCGAATCGTTTCGGTGAACGCCACGAACGCGTCGTAGTGTTCCAGGTCGCCGATGTGCTGGCTGACGAAGGCCTGGCCATCGACCACCAGCGTGATGGTGTTCTTCAGGTCCGCGCCAACCGCCAGGATGGGCCGCCAGCCCGGCAATTGCGTCACCGCCCCAGGCGCGTAACCGCGAGCGCGGCGCAGCACCGCGGGGCCAAACGCGCCGGCGCGAACCACCGAGTCGTCGACCCGCCGCGCGATGGGCCGCCGGCCAACCAGGAAGGCGTCGGCGATGCCGCCCAGCGAGGCCAGCGCGTCTTCGTCCGTGTAAGCGATGGGCTCGTTGGAACGGTTGGCGCTGGTCATGACCATGGCGTCCGGAGCGCCCTTGGCGAACAGCAGGTAGTGCAGCGGCGTGTAGGGAAGCATCACGCCCAGTTCGTCGTTGTCGGGAGCCACTCCTTCCAGTTCCGCAATGGCCGGAGCCAGCACGATGGGGCGCGCCACGGACGTCATCAGGGTCTCGGACGCGGGCGAAAGCTCTACCAGCAGGCGAGCCGCGTCAAGATCCCTCGCCATCACGGCGAAAGGTTTCTCCTTGCGGAATTTGCGTTCGCGGAGGGCGTGAACCGCGCCGGCATTCCGCGCATCGCACGCCAGGTGGTAGCCGCCGAGTCCCTTGACGGCGACGATGCCGCCCTCTCGCACGAGGCCCGCCGCGCGGC
>DASQZT010000002.1:0-25978 GCA_035638575.1 Bryobacteraceae bacterium | reverse complement strand
TTGTACGACAAGCATCTTCGCGCCAGCACGCGCCGTGGCTTCGGCCAGCGCCCGCGTGCCGTCCACGCGAATCCGGTCGTTCATTTCCCAGTCTGTGGCCTCAGGCTTCGAGGAGACAGGAATCGCCGTCGCCGCGTGGATTCACCACCCTCGGCGCCTTCAGCTGCGCGCGCCAGTGAGTTTGGCTCGAACAGATCGCCGGAGCGTGGCTCGCCGCCCAAGCTTCGTTCCTCCACTTGGTCCGAATCCAGTCCGAATACCAGGGCAAGTTTCGCCTTACTTTCGGCAAGCAACAGCAAGTTTCTGCAAACGAAGAAGGTCTTTAAATCAGGGAAATCCATGAAAATGTTGGAGGCGCGGGTCGGAATCGAACCGACGAATAAAGGTTTTGCAGACCTTGTTCTATTCATGAAAACACACGGGATGCAGCCCAGTGTCCGAGGTTGGTGTCCGAGTTTCAACCCACCACCTTCAATTTCCGCCGTCGCTGCGCCGCCTCGTAATTCTCCATCGCTTTCTTCTGCGCCTCGCCGGTCGGATGCACGTACCGGTGGATCGTGCGCAGACCCGAGTGCCCCATGATGGCCGCTACCACTGCCACTGGGTTGCCGTCCTGGATCTGGCGCGTGGCGAACGTGTGCCGGAAATCATACAGCACGAATGAGACGCCAGCTTCGGTACAGACCCGATCATGTGTGCAGGCGAGCTTGGTCAGGTGCTGGCCAGGGTTCCGGTCGGAAGGGAACAGCCAGGGACCGGGCAGCGCAGCCCGGCGATCGAGGATGACCGTCGAAGCCGCAGTGAGGTTCAGCGTGCGGCGCGCAGCGCGTGTCTTGCCGCCGGCAATGAACAGCGTGCCAGTCCTGGCATCGTATGCCTCTTTGCGTGCCGCCAGCAGCTCCTCTGGCCGCGCGCCCTGCTCCAGCATCAGACGAGCCAGGTCCGCAAGGTTCGGCTGGGCATCCTTGAAGCTCTTGGCGTACTTCGTGTGGAGTGCGAATGCCGCATCGAAGTAGGCGTCCTCCTCCGCAGCCGTGATGACGTGCTCACGAACCGCATCTTTATCGCTCGGTATAGTGACATCCTCAATGGGGTTGGCTTCGGCCAGCCCCATTTTTTTTGCCCACTGGAAGAAGATCGATAGGGCGTGAAGGTCATGCCGCACGGTGATGCCGCGCACGCCGTGATCCAGCAGGCGATGGCCCTTGTAACGCTCGATCGCCGCGGCGTCGAGTTCCTGCACCGGAGTGGCGCCGAAGAACTCAACCGCCGAGCGGAAGCTCACATCGATTCGCTGCGCGGTCGAGAGTGTCTGCCGGTACTCCACATCGCGGCACCAGGCGATAAACTCGCCGGCCGTTGTGTCAAACGGTGCCGGCGCGCCGCGCTTCACCAACGCACCCTCATCCTGGAGCCGGCGCCGCTCATCTTCCGCAAAGCGCTCCGCCGTTGTCCGATTTTCTAGCGTGCCTTCCAAACCGGTGGGCCCGCTGTATTCCGTTCCCTTCCAGTTGAACCGGTAGTGCCACCGGCCCTTTCGGACGCGCACACTGCGTCCCTTTAGCGTCTTTGCCATCGGAACTCCTACGTGTCGATTGTAGCCAAGTTTGTACATCGGCGGGATCATACCGCACCAATCGGCCGATCACCATATAGCGCGGACCGCGACCGTCCAGGCGCCAGTCCTGTACTGTCCGAGTGGAGACCTGGAGCATCTGCGCCAGATCCTGCTGCGTTAGCATGGCGCCAGTGGTTACAGCCATATTCAGCCCAACTCCGTCGATCCCATACCTCACGCTCCCGATCTCGCCGGCACCCGCCGCGACCGCTCGTGCGCCGCCTGGTGCGCCCGCGCCATCGCCCGGTACACCCGGTGCTCCACCCCGATCTCCGCCCCGCGCGCGTCCACGTGGCTCACGAACGTGTGCCCGCCGCCGCCCATCGACCGCCAGAGCTCCGCATTGTTCGTGATGTATCCCGACGTCCGGGTCAGCAGCTCCGGCCCGTTCTCGCCCACGATGTAAGCGTCCGATGCCGAGAGCGGCCCGCCGCCAGCCAGGTAGCTGATGCTGCTCGTCACCGCTTCCCCGCCCGCCGCCTCGCCGCCGCCGCTGAACAGCTTCTTCAGAAATCCGAAAATCCCGCCGGCCGCGCCGGCCAGGGCTCCGCCGACCCCGCCCGCTGCCGACCCCGCCCCGGCCCCCGGTACACCCGCCTGGCCCGGCCTTCCGCCGCCCTGGCCGTCCACGATCACGTGATAGGGTTTCGCCGCCGTCCCATCCGGCTTCCCCTGCGGCACCTGGATCCCGAGCTTCGCCCCGATCGCGCCGAGGCCTTTCTCCAACCCCGTCTTCACCGTGCTGGTAACCGTCTGCTGCCCCAGCTCCTGAAACATCTTCGCCCAGCTCGTCTTCTGCCCGGTGAGCAGCTTCCCCATCTCGCCCGATACCGCCGCCTTCGCCTTGCCGACGTCCGCGACAAATCCCGCCGTCCCGGCTTCGAATCGCAGTGTGACTGTTCCCGCTGATCGTCCCATATCCCCTTTGTCCCCCTTAATTGGACTGCCCTGTTCCGCCGTCCCGAACCGATGCTGCCATCCCCATACCCTTCGGCACGGCTTGATTCCGCTTCGCCACATTGCACGCCTTGCAGGCGGACTGCAGATTCGACCACTCCAGGCGTAGCTCCGGGTGCTCCGCGATCGGCCGGACGTGATCCACCTCCGTGGCAACAGCCCCCGCGCAGCAGATTCGAATCTGGCAGATGGGATCGGCCGCCAACTTCGCGAGCCGCGCCCGTTGCCATGCCGCATCATACCCGCGGCGCGTCGACGAACCCCGCCTATGATCTGCAACCTGCGCATGGCCTTCGCACATCCCGCTCTTCACCAACTTTCCGCAGCCGGGATGTCCGCATGGACGTAAAGAACACGATGGCATAGCTTATTTCCACCCTTCGCAACGGCGGATGAATCCGCACCTGACAGTCAACACTTCACTAACATCTTACGTCAACAATCGACAAAGAGTTAGTCGAGTCAGTCTCCGTTTATTCGTACTATTCGGATAGATGACTTACTTACCTTGCTCTTCGGAGGAACGACTACAAAAAGTGAAGGATGAAGGCAAGTGAAGGCATTTATAGAGAATCTCCCACTAGGGAGAAACGATGCTCCTTTAGGCGGCATGGCTTCACTATCCTTCACTCAGGTCAACTCACGGAAAGCCCAGGCGCGCGCAACTCGATCCCCTTGTAGTAGTTACCGTCGTTCCGATGCTCCCTGGTGAAGCCAGTGTCCACGATCTGCTGAGTGAAGGCACGCTGGCTCATGTACCGCTCCCCGTTGCCCACCGACCACGTCTTGTACGCCTCGTAGAGGTCTTTTGCCCGCACCGCAACACCCGAAGTGAAGGATCGTGAAGGATCATCTTTAACACAGCACTCATCGGCGAACCGCCCGACCTGGTTCATGTCCTGGCGCCAGTCACTGCTCGTCTGCTCAACCGGAGACACGGTGCCTAAGCCTTCTCGGTGCCACCGAACGGCGCCGGCCACCATCCAGGCAAGGATGCCCTCCGCTTCCGCCATAAGCTTCGAACTGAGCTCGCGATCCTGCTCCTCACGCGGAATGATCACCGAAAACGGAATCGCCCGCAACCGCCGCCAGATCGCTTCGTCGCCGCTCCGAACCACTGGCAGGTAATTCGCGTCAATCCACAGTTTGTGTGTCTCATCAAATTCGATCGGATTCTCATATTTCCGCGTGGCCTTAATTCGTCCCAGGCCCTGTGTGATCCTCTTGAGCTTGGCTTCCGCCAGGCGCGCGCCCTGCTCGGTTTCGCTGGTCATCACGAAACGGGCACCGCGCAAATCCGCGAGATCGGCCTGTGTGTTGCTGTTCTCACCACCCGGCTTTACCATCAAGGTATCGATCTGGAGAAGCGCTGCGCACTCATCCAGCAGGTTGTATATCGTTGCCAGGAGCGTGCTCTTGCCGTTGTCTCGTGGCCCATACAAAACAAAGACGACCTTCTCTGAAGTGACGCCTGTCAATGAGTAACCGAGCGCCTTTTGCAGGAACGAAATTAGCTCCTGGGCACACGCGAAGGAAGCCTCCGCGGAGTCGGATGTGATGCCCGCGATACGATCAAGAAACTTCAGAAATCGTGGACATTGAGCCGAAGGGTTGTACCTGTGATGTATCAGCTTGGTGAGCATCAGCGCCCGGTCATGTTCCATCAAACGTCCTGAACGAAGGTCCATTACTCCGTTCTGGAAAGTCAGAAAGTACGCGTGCGCGTCTAAGTCGGCCGGCATGACAACCATCTGGTCCTGGGCCTCTCGCAACGCGTTGCTAACACCCTTCGAATTGAGCGAGGACAGAGCGAACTTTTCAGCAGCCCCGCTTCTTCCCTCGATCGATTGCCGGAGAAACTCGAGGAATGTCGCTTTGACCAAAGAGCGGCACTTGTCAGCTTCGTCGATGACCCAACGCTGGCCATCCCATCGCAACCACTTCCTCATCGGTGGACAGTACCTTACGTCATCACCGTACATGGCGATGAAGCGTTGTGAGTTTCCGTGATCGTTATACAAAAATGGAAGCAGATCCGGTACAGGATCATTGCCACCACAATCCCCTGTGCCGCCATCATTCCGCGGCTCTGCCGATTCCTTCTTGGCCCCGCGGAATAGGTCCCCCTTCGCATCCGGCGCGTACCGCCCGACCGAGTTGGCGATCACCGCCAGCTCGCTCTCCTCGAGCGCCGGCGCGCACCGCCGCGCGTTCGTGACGCGCAGCGTGGCCAGGATCTCTTCCGCCGTGAATCCCTTGCGCCGCAGCGATGCCGCGATCTTGAACAGCGTCGTGTTCCGCGCCCCGCTCGCGATCTGCCCCGGAACCTTCTCCTCCGGCTTCGTCTCGGTCGCCGCCCCCTGCCCCTTCAGCCAAGCCAGCAGCCAGGCAGGCGCCTGCAAAAGCTTCTGCTCCTCGAGCAACGCCAGCCCGTCCCAGAAATACCGCCGCCCCGTGTCCGGATGCACGCTCGGCGCCACGACGATGTACCCGCCCGCGCCCCGGATGTCGATCCCCGGCGCCAGCTTCCCCGCCGAGTTGCGCACCGGGAAGTCCGGCGGCGCGAACAGCAGGTGCTTCCCGCCCGTCCCCGTGATCTGCTGGATGGTGTCCGGCAGCGCCCCGTGCTGCGATCGGAGATAGTCGAACGAATCCTCGCCGCCGTCTTTGAGATCGACGTCCAGCACGAAGAAGCGATGTCCCGTGGCCACCCCGATATTGGCATCCGGCCACTCCGCCCACCAGGCCTCCGCCTGCGCCTCGTTGCGCGTCGCGTCCTTGGATCCGTTTTTCGTCCGCGGTAGTTTCCCCCGCAGCGGCAGCACCGGCCAGCCCAGCCGGATATACCGCAGCGCCCAGTCGAGCAGCGTCGTCTTTGCGACTGAATCTCCTCTCATACTGCGCTCGACGATTGAACAAGAGAGCCTGGCACATCCGCGCCTGTTCGGCGAACGTCATAGAGCCGCTGACACCAGACGCAAAAACGGGCTCCTGGAACCGCCGCTCGCCGCTTCGCCGGAATAGCCGCCCCACACTCAAAGCAGAGCCCACTATCGGTCGCAGCATCCACTAGAGACGCGACCCCATTTTGTTCTGGCGAATTGCTCATTGCCTTTTCTTTGAGAAGCTCGTAGCCCGCAAGCTTTCCGAATCAGTCTATGTGTTTGGTGCGGGTCAACGTCCCTAAGCTCATAGCCAGTTCTCGAACAAAAACTTGCTCGATGGCCCAAGAAGAATCTTGGATCAATTGCAGACCCACCGCCGCCATGTAGATGCGTCCGTCCGCAGACTGCGCACGTATCAACGCGCCAACGCCAGGCACCGTCCTGGCAATATTCCAGAACAGCGGGATTCAGAATCAACTCCACCTCTATTCCCGCCCGGGGCAGTGTTTCCAGGTTCGGCAGACGGCCTCATTGTGATCAAAACGCGCGGCAGGGTTTGCAAGTGCCGTAGCAGTCCACCCGGTGAACGTTCGCGGTAAATGCAGCGGCTGGCTGCTCTTGAGCCGTACTTCCTTCCACTTCCCCGACGAAGCCACGATGGGAAAGGCTGCGCCTCCGGAAACGAGTCTCTCGGCCTGCACCATCGTCACTGGTCGCAGTCCGCGGCCGTCCGCATCGCGGAGCCATAGCTCCGCCTTTGCTACCCGGTTGGCTAGTCCGGGAGCTGGTGCCTCTATTTTCATTTTTCGGCCTCCAGCCGCAAATGGCGAATACCATCCAGCAGTTTCGCGACAACCTGGACTACATCCACCACCAGCGCAGCCACCAGATGTTGGCTACGCATCCAACCCTCCATTTCGCTGCGGGCAACTTGCTTCTCCGCCAGGAGCGGCCTGACGACATACTGGCCCTTGAAGACATAACCGCCGCGAAAATAGTCTTCATCATCGCGAAGCCTATAAATCGCGAAGAGACAGAAAGGGTAATTACTCAACTGAGGCCCCGCGGTCGCTGGATCGGAAAATAGGAATGCAGCAGCGAGACGGAACACATAGCAGGAAATCTGCTCGTGGTCAGCACCTTCTTCTATGAGAGCGTAGACGTCGGGACTCGGCACGGGCCGCGGCGAGTCATTCGCGTACTTAAAACTTGCGATCGCCATCGCCGCATCAACTGGAATTCCGTTATCAATCAATAATCGGCCGAGGGCCAAAACAATCGCCTGGGAAAATGAATATCGGCGCCGGTTCCCGTGACCGGGCGGGAGAGCCGGAAAATCATAACGAGGCAATTGCTTGCGCTTATGCCACGTCGCCAACATATCCGCGCTGACCCCGGCAACCGTCAAGACCTCGGAAGGGGTAAAGGTAAGGTACCATGCACGCCCCTCGGAGGCCTCCATACGATCGCGCAAATCCTTCGCCAGTTCCTGAACTTCCGAGGAGGGTTGATTTTGATCGTCTTTCTTTGCCATACGCAATCCCTTTTCCTGAGATAGGGCAACTGCCTATAATTATAGGGCATCCGCCCTAATTGTCAAGCGAAAAAATAGAGGAAAGACTCTCACGCGCCACCGGCCTTTTGCACGCGCATGCAACTCGGCGGCTTGTTCCCGCCTTAACTCACTTCGCCCGCAACCCGGTCGTTCATCACCAGCGCCCCCTTTCTTGACAAAACCACTGTAATTATGTCAGATTCGAAGGTGTGGAATCGGTAACACGGGAATTTAAGATGACGACACAAAAAAATATCCAGCCGGATGAACGACATTACACGGTCGATGAAATCGCTGAATGGTGGCATCTGGACGTGGAGAGCGTGCGGCGCATGTTCAAGGAAGAGGAAGGAGTACTACGTTTTGGAAACGCGGTGACGACGCCGCGGAAGCGGGCGCATACAACGATCCGGATCCCGCGATGCGTGCTGGAGCGAGTACACCGCCGAATGTTGAACGGAAACTAGGAGGCCCTTTGAAAAGGACGTCCAGAACTGTACCCAAGCAAAAGCCGAAAGATCGTGAGGAGAAAATCATCTCCGAGGCGATGCGTATTCTCCGCGGCCGCGTGAAGCGCCCCGGTGGAGGCAGGCCTCGTTCGGATGCCCCACGCTGTCCGTGCGGGCTAATGACGCTCGCGCGTGCCCAGGCGCGGGGTAGATCCAGTGAACACAACTCTACGTGCAGTTTCTACCGAGCTCGCGGTCGCGACCCTGACGGTTTGCCAACTGATCCTTGACGGAGGGAGCGGGAACGTTGGGGCGAAGAAGAAGGCAAAGAAAGCAGACAGGCTAATAAAAGTATGGCCATACACAACCGGAAAAGCGGCACAACCTACCTGAGCCTCCTGCGCGGCGGGGCCGCGCGCATTTCAGCGGAACGTCGGCCTTGGGTAGAGAACGCTTGGCGCCAGAAGCGATACTTAGAGCAAGAATATGTTAGGTACCTGGAGGATTGCGAGGCCGCCGGAATCGCTCCAGAGCTCACACTGAGAAACGTGGAGACGCTTGCGCCGGGAGGACGAGATTCAGCAGGGCGGCCGTTTTGCCCAGCGCCGCCTAATTATTTCAGTCGCCCTTCAGTCCGGACCATCGAAACGTAAACCCGTGAACTCCGGCGTACCCGTTCCTCTTCCTTTGATCCGCGCGAAAGCAGCAGCTAAGCCGGTGTCCGACCCAGTGTCCGACCCGGTGTCCGAGTTTAGTCCGCTCTTTGCCGTACCTTCGCCGTTTTCACCCGTAGTGAAGTCCAGGAAGCAATGCCGCGAAGGCGTCTGTTTTCAGGGGATATTAGTGTGATTCAAAAGCGGATAGATTGGAGGCGCGGGTCGGAATCGAACCGACGAATAAAGGTTTTGCAGACCTTTGCCTTACCACTTGGCTACCGCGCCTTCAGGCAGGCTCTAAATGAAAAATAGCGCGTTGCGATGCGCCAAGTCAATTTGGCCTGCTACGGTTCTTCGGCCGCCGGCGCCGGGTGCGCTTCCACCACGCTGCGGCGGGCGCGGTCGCGAAGCTCCCCCAGGTTCAGCCCGGTCAGGGCCGTGGCCACCGCGCCGCCGATCAGCAGCGGCAGCGTCAGCGCAAAAAACATGATGAACGAAAATGTCTTCGCGTCGTTCCTCTCCACTTCGAAGAGTCCCAGCGCCATGACGCAGGCGAACTGAAATAGTCCCAGGTTGCCCGGGGCGTTTGGCACCACGGTTCCGAACCGGACGAGGGTCACCACGCCGCCCGCGACCCAGAACGAAAGGTCCAGCCCATAAGCCTTCATCAGCGCGTACCACGACACAAACTGGAGGACCAGGTAGAGCAGGCTGATCAGCGCGGTGTAGCTCATGGTTCGCAGATTGCCCATGAGGTGCAGTCCCTCGATGATGTGCCGCAGGGTGGCCGACCAGCGGCTCTCGGCGATCACCGCGTGGGCCTCCTGTTTGCTCCTCACCACCCACAGCAGTAGGATGGCTCCGAGTAGGATCAAGGCGCCCAGCACCTGCACCAGGATCGTGAGGTCCTTCGGAATGCGTTTCACGAAGCCCGCCGTGATCAGGAAAACTACCAGCATCCAGAACCCGTCGAACATACGTTCCACGGCGATGGAGGCAAACCCCAGCGACAGGCGCAGGTCACTCCAGTGGCACAAGAGATAGCAGCGGATCAGCTCGCCGGTGCGGAGCGGGAGCACTTCGTTGGCGAACAGCCCGATGTAGATGGCCTGCACCGTGCGCCACAGCCGCAGGCGGATGACCGGTCCGAGCAGGGTGTTCCAACGCCAGGCGTGCACAACGTAGCAGGTGAGATCGGCGGCCGCTCCCAGCGCCACCCAATGCCAGTCGAGCGCGCGGATGGTGGGAATCAGCTCGCCGATGGGATAGCCGTGAAGCACCCACGCCAGGCAGCCGGCCGACAGGCAGTATCCGGCCAGGCGCGGAAGCCACCGTGGCATCCTGCGGCGCGACGCTTCCCATTTCCCCACAAGCTCATCATAACGTGCCGGTCCGCGGCATTCCTCGCGTGGCACACAAGGGGCGATGAGGCGGGGTAGAATGTCCGCTTCATGCCCCCCAACGGCGCACACCTCATCCTGCTGACGGCAGCCGCCATCGCGGTCCTTCTCTTTCTGATTCTGGTGGTGAAGCTGCAGGCGTTTCTGGCGCTGCTGCTTTCCGCCATGGCCCTGGGGCTGGCCGCCGGCATGCCGCCCGACAAGGTGCTGAAATCCATCCAGGCCGGATTCGGCGACGCGCTGGGATTCATCGCCGTGGTGGTGGGGCTGGGCGCCATGATCGGCCGTTTCCTGGAGCATTCCGGCGGGGGCCGGGCGCTGGCCGCCTGGCTGCTTTCGAAGTTCGGCAAGGATCACGCGGCGTGGGCCATGCTGGTGGCGGCGTTTCTGGTGGGGCTGCCCATCTTTTTCGAGGTAGGATTTATCATCCTGGTGCCGCTGGTGTGGAACCTGGCGCGCGAGACGCGCCGTTCGCTGCTGTTCTACGGGCTTCCGATGGCCGCCGCCCTCACCATCACGCACTCGCTGGTGCCGCCGCACCCGGCGCCGTCCGCCGCCTCGCAACTGCTCGGAAGCGATCTCGGCCGCACCATCCTCTACGGCATTGCCGTATCGATCCCCATGGCCATAGCGGCCGGCATCTTCTACGGCGCGTGGGTGGCGAAGCGCATGTACATTCCGGTGCCGGAGATCGCGTCCGCCACGCTCGCGCCGGAAGCGGCGGACGCACGCACGCCGCCGATCCCCATGGTGGTTCTCCTGCTGCTGCTTCCCGTGCTTCTGATCTTCGCCGCCACCATGGCGAACCTGCGCAACCTGCCCTTCCGCGGAGCGGCGGTATTTCTGGGCCACCCGTTTACGGCGCTGGCGATCACGGTTCTGGCGGCGCTGTACTTCTTCGGGATACGCCGGGGCGTAACGCGGCAGGCTGCTTTGAAGATGGCGTCCGAGTCGCTGGCGCCTATGGGCGCGCTGCTGTGCATCATGGGCGGCGGCGGCGCATTCAAGCAGGTGATCGTGGATTCGGGAGTGGGGGAGTATGCCGGCCGGCTGCTGCTCTCTTCGGCCATCTCCCCGCTGGTGGTGGTCTACATCATCGCGGCGGCGATGCGGCTGGCGCAGGGCTCGGCCACCGTCGCCATCATCACCGCGGCGGGCATCGTGGCGCCCATGGTCAAGGGCATTCCAGGGTACAGCCCCGAGCTGATGGTGCTGGCCTTGTGCTGCGGCGGCACGGCATTTTCGCACGTCAACGATTCCGGGTTCTGGATGGTGAACCAGTATTTCGGGATGACCGTGCCGCAGACGCTCAAGACGTGGACCGCGATGAAGATCGTGGCCTCGGTGGTGGGATTCGGCATCGTGATGGCGGTCCAGGCGTTGGTACGATAGCAGGGTGGAAGCGGTACCTGGATCGCGCGGCGGGCCTCAACCCGGCTCCGTAAGCCGCACGCGCCAGTACATCTCGAGCAGGCCTTCGAGCGGGATCTGCTCGGCGCGCAAGCCGGCTTCGGGCCAACGCTCGACGGTCTCCTTGCCGTAGATGCCGGCCAGGTTGTTGCGGATGGTCTTGCGCTTCTGCCGGAAGCACTGGCCGGCGAAGCGCAGGAAGGCGCCGGGGTCGATGCCGGGCGGCGAGGGGCGAGGCTCGAGCAGCACCACGGCCGAATCCACTTTGGGCGGCGGATGGAACGCGGCGGGCTTCACCTCGAACAGCCGGCGGACGGCTGCAAACAGCGACAGGTGCACGGTCAGGAAGCCGTAGTCGCGGCTGCCGGGCGCGGCCACGAGGCGATCGGCCACCTCCTTCTGAATCAGGAAGACGGCGCGGCTGTAATCCAGGCGGGCGGTTTTCTCCAGGATCGGCGATGCGATGCAGTACGGCAGGTTGCCGGCAATGGCCGGCCGCCCCCACTGCCCGAGATCCGTGTCGAGCACATCGGCGTGGATCACCTCCAGGCGCGACTCGCCCGCGAACCGGCGTTTAAGATGGTCGACCAGGTAAAGGTCGAGCTCGATGGCCACCACGCGGGACGCCCGCTTCAGGAGCTTTTCAGTGAGCGCGCCGCGACCGGGGCCAATTTCGACGACCAGGTCCGCGGATTCCGGGCAGACCGCCACAGCGATGCGCTCCAGGACGGAGCCCCTGATCAGAAAATGCTGGCCGAGTTTCTGGCGCGACACTCAGGCGCCGCTTAGCTGTGCATCGTGCGGCCGCGCGGCAGCCTGCTTTCAGCCGAACGCTGCCCGACTTTCACTCTGGCGGAAGTGGGAGAGCCAAGATACGAGGCCGGATCGAACCGCGACAGCATGATGATGCTCAGCAGATCGGGCGTCAGCTTGCCGCGCTCCACCAGGAAATCGGAGACCCTGCCGCTTTCGTCGACGGTCAGCCAGACGACGTTGTTGTAGAAGGCGCTGTCCTCATCGGACCGCAAAATCCTCACGATATTGTCGTCATCCTTGTTGGGATAATACGCGCCGTTGGAAGCTTGCAAGACCACCAGGCCATCCGGCGACGTGAGGAACCCCCGGTCGCCGAAATTGTGGCTGAAACTCAGGCTTGGAACCAGGATGCTGAAACACACCAGCGCCGAGAGCAGGCCGCCCGCGAAGGGAAGGGCGAGGGGCCGCATCAGGTTGTCGAACCAGAGGTGCATGGCTGCCGCCCAAGCCTGCCGGCGCGATCCGAAACTGGCGCGCGCGAGCTGCCGCACGCGTTCGTGCGAGGCGATTACGCGCAGCTTCCCGGACAGGGCGGCGGGGACAGGCGGCTGGTTCATTCCGTGGAGGGCCGATCGCAGGTTCTCGATGGACTCGAGATACGCGCTGCAATCCCGGCAGGACTCCAGGTGCGCCAGAACTTCCTCCCGCTCGCCGGCCGATACCTTCCGGTCGAGGAGAGGGGAAATCAGTGGATGCACATTCTTACAGCTCATAGCTTCACTCTGCCGTCTTTGGCACCAATCGCAAGGCAGGCCTGGTTTTCAGACTGCCCGCGAGTTCTTCTCGCAGGGCCTCACGGCCCCGCAGGATTCGGGACTTCACGGTCCCGAGCGAAACACCCACAACCTCCGCTATCTGTTCGTAGCTCATGTCCGTAATGTCCCTTAGCACCACGGCTTCGCGGAAGATCGGGTTGATGCGATCCAGCGCCGCTTCGATCATGACGTGCTGTTCGCCGTCGAACGCCTCATCAAACGGCGAACGGTTGGCGTCCGGTATGTTCTCCTTCCAGTCACGAGCATCTTCCGGATTGATGTCCAGTTCCACTTCCTTGCGGCGGTGCCGGAAGAACCATCGCCGCGCGTTGTGAGCCTCGTTGACCGTGATCCGGTAAATCCACGTTTTGAGCGAGCTTTGACCCCGGAAGTTTCCGATGTTGCGGAAGACTTTGAGGAAGACCTCCTGGACCACGTCGCAGGCTTCCGTGGGGTCGCCGAGCAGGCGCAAGGCCAGGGTGTAAACCGGTTGCTGGAAGCGGCTCAGCAACTGCTCGTAAGCGTGTTCCGAGCCCGCGCGCAAAGCTTCGGTCAGGCGCAGATCTACTTCGGCGTCCGCCTCAACCTGCCGGTCCGAGCTTAGCTCCAAGATAGAAGTGGCCACAGTGAGCCTCACCTTCAAGCCTGATTTCAAGCTACCAGGAAAATCTTGGCCCTGCAATCCGAATAGACACCGGTGGCCGCGGGAAAGTTCCCCGGGATTGGAGGGGCGGGGTTGGAGGGGGATGCCGGGTTGGACGGGAGGCGGGCGATGAGGGATGGGCACCCGGGGCGTGGGGTTTCGGGGCGGGGGATTGCTGCCAGGGCAGATTTTCCTTGCGCTACAATGCGGATGGGTAAAACCATGAAAAGAGTCGCCTTCCTTTGTTTGCTGGCCTCCGCCGCCTTGGCCGCCGCGCCGATTCGCGCGCTGATCGTCGATGGGCAGAATAATCACGACTGGAAACACACCACACCGGTCCTCAAGAAAATCCTGGAGGATACCGGGCTGTTTGAGGTCGAGGTGGTGACTACGCCTCCCAAAGGCGGCGACTTCAGCACGTTCCGGCCGGACTTCCGGCGGTTCCAGGTGGTGGTGTCCAACTATAACGAGTTCCCCACCGGCGACAAGTGGCCGGACGAGGTGAAGACCGCGTTTGAAGCCTACGTCAAGAACGGCGGGGGCTTCGTTTCCTACCACGCCGCCGACAACGCATTCCCGGACTGGCCGGCGTATAACCTCATGATCGGGATCGGCGGCTGGATGGGGCGGGACGAGAAAGCGGGCCCGTACTGGTATTACAAGGATGGGAAGCTGGTGACGGACCCGACACCCGGCCCGGCGGGCAGTCACGGCGCCCGAACGCCGTTCGCCGTGGTGATCCGCGACGCCAATCACCCCATCACCAAGGGGCTTCCCACTACCTGGATGCACGCGGCCGACGAGTTGTACAACAGGATGCGCGGTCCGGGCGAGAACATGAAGGTCCTGGCCACCGCCTACTCCGATCCGGCGAATCGCGGCACGGGACGCGACGAGCCCATGCTGATGGCCCTCAGCTACGGCAAGGGCCGCGTCTTCCACACCACCCTGGGACATGACCAAGCGGCCATGGAGTGCGTCGGCTTCATCACCACCTTTGCGCGCGGCACGGAATGGGCGGCGACCGGCAAGGTTACGGTCAAGGTGCCGCCCGATTTTCCGAAGGCCGATCAGGGGAGCACGCGCAAGATCGCGGCGCCATAGACAGGGGGACTGGGCCAAGCTCGCTTGCCGACGCGCGCGGGTGGGAAACGGGTGACGCATCGGGTGACGAATCCGTCCAAACGTGACGGCACAACTCATGCAGTGGTAAGCTCCTTTGTTTCAGTGATCTGAGCGGAATCCGCAAAAACGGGAGACGCATCTGGAGAATCTTCCAGGAGGTCGATTACCCGGCCGCCTCCATGTAAACGGCGGAATTTCAACTCGATGCCGGCATCGGCCAGAGTCAGCATGCACTTTCTGAGCTGCTGCGAGAGGCCTTTGGGGGTCCGGCAGTCGAGGGCCGGTTGCAGAAGATCGAAGAGCGCGGTAGCGGAGCCGGTCCAGCGGCGGCGCTGCTCGACGAGGGCCTGGACGGCTTCCACCATGGGATGCGAGGGCGGCGCGGGATCGAAGGCTTGCTCGATTTCCTCGGCGGTACAACCCAAGGCCGGGCTGGCGGCCAAGGCCCAGGCGAGCGCGTCGGCACATCGGTCCGAAGGGCGGCGGGCGGAGGGCTGCATGATCTCGGGAATCCGGCGGAGGGCCACGCTGAGGGCCGAGCAGAACGCACCGAGGATGCGGGGCCAGGCTTCCTCGAGGGTGGCCATCAGGGCGGCTTCGGGGCGGCGTTCGGCTGGGGGGATGGGCGGCATGGTGACGGTGAGGGCGCGGCCGGCGAGGTCGGCGGGGCACGACCAGCGGCTGGTGACGGTGAGGATCACGGGGCGCCGGTAGGATTGCAGCATAGGCTCGGAAGAGCGGGCCTCCTCACGGAAAGAGAAGCCTGCGCCGGAGGAGAGGCGGCAGAGGGCGTCGGTGAGACGGGGCGAGAAGGCGGAGATGTGGTCGAAGGCGAGGACCCAGTTGTGGCGGGCGAGGGCGAGGAGGTCGCGGACGGAGGACGGGATGGGGGTGAGCGGCACCGCGGAGGGATCGATCAGGTAACGGAGGATGCGGGCGGCGAAGGTTTTGCCGGAGCCGGGAGGGCCCTGGAAGATGAGGAAGGGATACGGTCCGGAGGGGCGGAGGGCGGCCAGGAGCCACGCCAGGCAGCGGAGCCAGTCCGAGCGCGACGGAAGGTTGAGGCAGGAGCGGAGGGTCTCGAGATCGGTGGCAGGGTCATTGGAAGGGACGGGCGTGGGAATCCGGTTGGTGGAGCGGGAGGTTTCCAGGAGAGCGTGAGTGCCGGCGGCGACGGTCCAGCCATCGGGAGAGATATCGACGAACTGGCGTTCGGGGTTGGCGAGATCGAGGAGGATTTGCTTGGGGATGTAGCTGGGGACGCGGGAGCCGACGCGGCGGGAGACGGTGAGGCGCTGGTTGAGTTCGTCGCCGGCGGCCTGCGCTTCGAGGTGATTGAGGATGGCGTAGAAGGCTTGGGGGGTGGGCAGGGTGTCGTAGAGAGCGAAGAACTGCTGGAAGAACCAATCGCGGTAGGCGCGGGAGCGGACGGGGAGGAAGAAGAAACCGCCGGAAGAGACGACGGGGAGGCGCACGAAGGCCTGGCCATCGGCGGCGGTAAAGGGGATGCCCTGCCGGGCGATGGGGAGGAGGGGCGCGATCGATCGGTTGTGGGGTTGGGCTGGTTGTCGCATAAGGTCACTATCCAATCCCACGGATAGCATGGGGGCGGAACGGACTCCGAAATTGAGATTTGGAAGTGGTTGAAAAGAAGGGAAATCGAGTTGCGGTGGGCTTGTGACTCAACTTTACGGCCCCTGCGACCGGGACGGATGGTTGTTTCCTCTCAGGCGTCGGACCCGCACGCAAATGCGCTTAGATATTCCGATTGTGGAATGGGCGGCCACCATCGGACCGTTCACGGCGCAACTGGCGGAGAGGGAGAGACTGGGGCGGCGATTTGCAGAGTGGGAGCGTTGAGTAATTCAACAATCGCAGGAACGACGCCAAAAACTGTGGTAGAAGACTGCAATATAGAATATAATCAGACCGTAATATAGTATTTACTGACATTGTCTAGATAGGAGTCTTTTCACAATGGGGGTCAGGATCAACCAACGACTTCCAAGGGCGCTAACTGGTCTTTTTGCAGTGGCGCTAATGGGTGTGGCCGCCACGACCACATTGAGTGCGCAAACCACGATGGCACCGCGTTTGGTGGTGCGGGCGCTGACGAACGGGGACATCGCGACGTATAAGCTACCATCCACCACCCAGGTTTCGGGCGGTTTGGAGACGGTAGCGCTCGGCGAGCCGTTATATATGGAAGTGCAGATCGATATCGGCATACCCGCCAACCAGATTGCGGGAGTGATCTGGACTCTGACCACCAGGCCGGACACGTCGCGGGCCGCGTTGGCCGGGAGTCCGCTGGGATCCAACGTACCCATTGCCGAGCCGTCGGACCGCCTGGTCTACGAGGTGGCTGGGCGGCAACTGCTGCGCCCGGATGTACATGGCGTGTACATAGTCACGGCGACGGTCACCGCCGGCAGCAGCGGGACGGCCACCCTGCAGCAAATGTTCATTGGCGGCACGTATGTGGGCATATCCGCATGCACCAAGTGCCATAACGGGGGCCTGGCGACGGTGATGGCGCCGTCGTGGTCGCAAACGGCTCACGCCAGCTTGTTCACCAACGGGATCAACGGAGTGGAAGGCACCGGTTACGGCAGCGGGTGCATTGCCTGCCACACGGTTGGCTACGACGCCAATTCGACCGTCAACGATGGCGGATTTTCGGCGCTGGCCAAACAGTTGAGCTGGATGTTTCCCGCTGTCTTGCAGGCGGGCAACTTCACCGCCATGCCGGCCGCCTTGCAGAACGTTTCGAATATTCAGTGCGAGAACTGCCATGGGCCGGGCAGCGAGCATGCCAATTACGGTGGCGCCATGGAAGCTATTTCGATACCCTCCAACTCAGGGGCGTGCAGCCAGTGCCACGATGAACCGAGCCACCACATCAAGAGCGCCGCGTGGGCCAATTCGATGCACGCCGTGACCACGCGCGATCCGGTCGGCAATGCGACCTGCGTAGGCTGCCACACCGGCACCGGCTTCACAGCCAGGATGAGCGGAGCCGCCATCACCGACACGACTTACCACGCCATCGATTGCAACGCGTGCCACGAACCGCACGGCTTAACCGCGCCCAGCAACGATTCGCACCTGATCCGGAACATGGCGTCGGCGACGCTGGCCGATGGAACCCAGGTCACCACCGCCGGAGAGGGGATCCTGTGCATCCAGTGCCACCAAAGCCGGGTGAATGCCTCAACCTATGTGGACACGACCGCGGGAAGTGCCCACTTTGGCCCGCACGAAGGGCCGCAGGCCGACATGCTGATGGGCACCAACGGCTACACCTACGGAGAGAAGATCCCCACCTCCGCGCACCAGTTCGTGGTCACCAACACCTGCATCGACTGCCATATGCAGACGGTGGCTTCCACCGACCCGGCGTTCCTCAACGCCGGGGACCACACATTCTCGACAACCTACGCTCCCGCCGGAAAACCGGCCGAAGATCTGGTAGGCGCCTGCCAGACCTGCCACGGGCCGGATATCACCACCTTCGACTTCCCGCTGTTCGATTACAACGGCGACGGCGTGATCCAAGGCGTGCAGACCGAGGTGCAGAGCTTGCTCGACAAGCTATCCACCATGCTGCCGCCCGACAATTCGGTGAAAACATCTCTCAACATCGATTCCACCTGGACGAAGCCGCAATTGGAAGCGGCTTACAACTGGCTGTTCGTGACCAACGACGGCAGCCGGGGAATCCACAATACGGCGTACGCGGTGGGCCTGCTGAACGCCTCCATCGCCAAGCTGCAAGGCAATAAGTAACGTAGCCGTCCGGTGAGCGTGACTTGTTCCACGGCGGATGGAGTCACGCCCACCCGTCATATCAGCCGCGAGCCGGCGACAGACAGGTCCCATTCAAAAAAGCGAGCTTAAACCAGAGACGACAAGCCGAGTGAAGTGTGGAAATATTCAACGACCGCCAGATTTTTACAGAAGACTATGGTAAAAGGCCACGCTTTAGAATATATTAAGATCTGAATATATCTTTCCCCGATCAAATGTAAGGAGTGTTGCAAAAAACAATGATGGGAGTCACAAAATATCGGCGTTCTCCGAAAGCGCTAGCTGGTCGCTGGGCAGCGGCGCTGGCGCTTGTGGCCGTTTCCGCCACATTGAACGCTCAAACTCTGCAGGCGCCAGTCCTCGCGCTTCGGCCGGTGACGACCGGTGACCTAGCATTATACAAGCTGCCTTCCACAGTCCAGGTATCAGGCGGCTTGACCACCGTGGCTCTCGGCGAACCATGGTATTTGGAAGTCCAGGTTGACGCCACTCTCACGGCCAAGCAAATCGGCAGCGTCACCTGGACGCTTGTTGTCAAGCCGACTGGGTCCAACGCGCAGTTGGCCGCCAGCCCGCTGACGTCGAGTGTGCCGGTATACGAACCTTCCGGCCGGCTGATCTACCAGGTCGCCGACCGCAAGCTTCTGCGTCCGGATGTGGCCGGGGCTTACATCGTGAGCGCACAGGTGACTGCCGGCGGCAGCAGCCCCACCACGGTCGCTCAGACATACACGGCCGCCGCGTACATGGGCATCACCACCTGCGCGGAGTGCCACAACACCGGACCGGCGGCCCAGATGGTGGGCCCCTGGGCGACAACGCTGCACTCCCAGATTTTTACTGCCGGCATCAACGGCGGCAGCGGCACCAGCAGCGCCTCCTGCCTGGGCTGCCACACCGTCGGATACGATCTGAACAACAGCGCGAATAACGGCGGCTTCAGCTATCTGATGCAGCAGTTGAAATGGACCTTTCCGACCACATTGCAGGCCGGCAACTGGAACAAGGTCCCCACTTCTTTGCAGAACGTGGCCAACATCCAGTGCGAAAACTGCCACGGTCCCGGCAGCGCGCACACGGGCAGTGGCGGCGACACGAGCGCGATCTCGATTCCCCAGAACTCCGGCCAGTGCGACCAGTGCCACGACGACCCGACTCACCACTACAAGAGTACGGCGTGGGAGAGCTCGATGCACGCCGTCACCACCACCGATCCGGCCGGTAACGCCACTTGCGTGGGCTGCCACACCGGCACCGGCTTCATTCAACGCATGAAAGGCATCAGCCCCATTACCGACACCTCGTACCACCCGGTCGATTGCGCCGCCTGCCACGAGCCACACGGAAACACCACCACGGGGACTACCCACCAGATCCGCAACATGATCTCGGTCACGCTGGGGGACGGCACCACCGTGCCTCTCACGGGCAACGATAGCCGGGGATACGCTGTCACCGCCGGCGAAGGCATCCTCTGCATGCAGTGCCACCAGGCCCGCGTGAATGCCTCGACGTATGTGAACAACACCGCTGGCAGCGCGCACTACGGCCCGCACGAAGGCCCCCAAGCCGACATGATGATGGGCACCAACGGCTACACCTATGGGCAAAGCATTCCTACCTCGGCCCACCAGTTCGTGGTTCCCAACACCTGCGTGACCTGCCACATGCAAGAAGTTGCGACCACCGATCCGGGATTCCTCCACGTGGGAGACCACACGTTCACGCCCAGCTACACTCCCCCCGGGGGAAAGAAGGAGATGCTCGTGGCCGCGTGCCAGACCTGCCATGGCCCGGACGTCACCACGTTCGACTTCCCGCTGTTCGATTACAACGGCGACGGCGTGATCCAAGGCGTGCAGACCGAGGTGCAGAGCTTGCTCGACAAGCTATCCACCATGCTGCCGCCCAACAACTCGGTGAAGACGTCTCTCAGCATCGATTCCACTTGGAATCAACACCAGTTGCAGGCGGCCTACAACTGGCAGTTCGTCAACAACGATGGCAGCCGCGGCATCCACAACACGGCTTACGCGGTGGGGCTGCTCAAGGCCTCCATCGAGGATCTCCAAGCACAGCAGTGAGCCTGTGCCGACGGTCCGGCGCCCCGCCGGCGGCGCCGGACCGGTAAAGCGCGTAAATCACTTCACCCAAACAGCCGACTGCCCGGCGCTCCCGGCCGCCTGGGGAACGGGACGGTCGCGGCCGACCAGGTGCGCAATCACATACGGGAGCAGCGGCAAGCGGAGGACATTACGAATACGGGCGAGCTTCGCTCGCCGGGCGGGTTGACAACCCGCCGCAGGTTGCCAACTGTTGCGGTAGTGCCTGAAAGGTGCGTTGATTGCAAATTGCGATAGTGGCGGACGTTCAGGCCGAAGCCGGTGGATCCGTCGCTGATACGGGGGTTTTTGGCTTCCATCGCACACGCACATGCTGTCCATCAATAAACGCCCTGTCGTATCGCCAGGCCCGTTGATCCGCAGTATTGGGCCTCCCCTTTTCTGGACTCTCTTCGTCAGAGCGGAATTCCCATTCTTCGCTGGATCCCAAAAACTCGATAGTTGGGCTGATCACGATTCCCCTGAAGGCCACGACATCGCTGTAATATTCTGGCATCGAAAAGGTGATCTGCCAGAAAACATGGCATTGCTGATCGGGCGATAAGTCATCGACTGGCGTGGTGGCTGAACTAGGCTTGATGGTGAACTTTGGGCAGCTATCGGGCGCGGTAAGGGCAACAACTCCCCCTGCGGTCACTCTCTTAATGATATCCATTGGGCCGAACGATTTTCCGCCACATTGGAGGTGAACGGGCTGTGGATCGTAGGATAATTCCTGGCACATCTCCGTACTATATTCCTCCGGACTTCCTCCGTTGTTCACCAGCGTCCACGATGAGGTCAAATATACGATGACGTGGCGGTCTAGTTCTGGGTGTCGCTGGAGCGAATATGTTACGTGATAGTTCCGATAAACCATCTTGGTTTCATGCACGAGTTTGTGGATCAAAGTTCGCGCGGCAGGAGGAAGCCCATAGCCGACGAGGCGCAGTGACAATTCCTCCGCTGCGTGATTAATGAGCAGAGATGTTGCCCATAAATCAATGCAGAATCCGATGACGGAGGCCACGATGAATGCGTCCCCCATAACATCGGCGAGGTCCTTCGATTGCCATGTATGGGGGTACCAAGCCCGCAAACAGACACCGAGTACGAATACAACTAATAGTGGCCCGTAGACCTTTCGCAATTTCTCGAGAGGGGCTGTTTCCAGGAAGCCATTCATTGGCGGGATCTCCGTGTCGTCTGGACTTTGGACATCGCGAATGAGGAAATCCCGAGCGTGAAATTCGACAGCCATTTCGTTTCTTTTCTGGGGCGTGATACACTGATCCCAGTAAAAGGAACGAAACGCCAGCGCGCCGCCAAAGCCAGTCGGCGTTCATCCTTCCAGAGTCTTTCTCGGAATTGCTGCTCGCCTAATCCTACAACTGGCACCGTGCCGGTGTCTACGCCAGCAGTTCCGCGATTGTCCAGATGTGATCGGTGAGGTTGGATTCCATGGCGGGGGTGACGCGCAAGGTCTGGTGAACCCGGCAAAAGTTGTAGTAGGCGAAGTGCAGGCAGTAGGCAGACCACAGGTTATCCCACTTCTTCGAGAAGGCATTCGTCAACCGCGTGAGGCGGCGCATCTGCATCCGGATCGTGAGGTTCTGCCTTTCCACATGCGACGTGCAAATCTTCGCGGGGTCGGGGTTGCCCATGACTGGGACCTTCTCCGCATGCGTCACGTCGGGCGGGCTGTACCGGTGTTCTTCTTTCGATTCGGCGTAGACCTTGATGAGCTGCGCGAAGTCGCAACGGTCGCTCAAGGTGGTCGTAATCGCTGAGAGGTACGGTTGGAATCCATCCGTGGTGATCTGGAAGCGTTGCGGTGCCGTCGCCGCCCGCAGACCCTCGATGAAGATATCCGTGGTGGCCTGGTCGCGCCGCCCAAGGGCGAAGTTCAAAACGAGTTTGGTCTTGCGCTCGATGGCAACGAAGCAGTAGGCATCACCGATGGAATTGTCGTTTGCCTCCGTCGGCAACTTGTGGCCTTCCTTCTTGGCCACATAGCCCCAGATTTCATCGCATTGAACGTCCTTCACCGGGATGTTGACGATCAATCGGCCCATGAGTTTTTCACAGCGCTCACCGGCCAGGACGAGTGCCTTCATAATTGTGTTGCCGTCAATCCCCGTAATTCTCATCGTACTGCGGATCGAATTGCCTTCGATGAGGAGTTGAAGGGCGAGTAGCATCTTTTCCTCCGAGACGTACATCTCGCCAAGGGTGAGCCGGTGCGCTTCGGTGAAGGTGCGCTTGCACTGGTGGCAGCGGAAGCGGCGCAGCCCGTTCCGGTGTTTGCCGAAGCTCTGGCAGCGAGTCTCGCAATCGGGGCAGGTCATTTTGATCTCGACTTTCACTGCGCTCTTCATGGTTTAAGTATACTACGAGCGCTCGTTGTTTTGCAAGGGGAAAATGTAGTTTGCCTGAGCTTTTTAGGTTGCGATTCCAGTGATTCGCGCCCATAAAATAAGGGTAATGAGCAATGAAGATCTGGATGCCGCAATTCTCCGCTTGGTAAAAGATCGGACCGAGGCCAAGCGCCATCAGGCTGCTCTGTCTGCGGAACTCAAGGCGGCAGCCACGGTATTGCAATCCCTCGCCCAGGCCTTTACTTACCTCAACCAGCCAAGGGTCAGTACGGAAGATCCTCTCGCGCTCCTCAATCGGCACGGGGATTTGCTCGAACCATCTAAGCTGGCCCGAATGATTCGGGAATACGCCGATCTTTCGAAACGGATCGAACAGATGGACCAGGACGCACGGAGAATGGGAATCGACTAAAGCCTGGGCTTGGAGCACGGGAAACAGCGAAGTGCAGACGCTATTCCCCGTGCTTTTTTTGGCCCTCGGTGGCCCTCGGTTTCTGATCTGCATGCTCCGCCTTTCAGTCAGTTTCAGTATTCGACAACAGAAGGAGGAGAGTCATCCTGGTCTTCTAGAAATCAATGGGAGAGTTTGGGAGACTGTGGGAGGTTTCTATTTAGGTAATTGTTCGACTGCTAGGCCAAGGGCTTCCGCCAACTTACGCCTCGTATCGGCGTACGGCGTCGTTTTCCCATCGAGGTAATCCATCGCTGTGGCGTGGCTCACAGCAGCTTCATTTGCCCAATCCAATACTGACCAGCCCTTGTGGGCAAGAATTGGCTCGATCAATTTGCGGCGCGGGCTGGACTCGGCTGGTGCGTCACACCCGTGCTGTTTTATGATCCGTTTGTAGCTCTCATTCACCCAATAGCGAACCCTCTGCTCAATCGGCAGAAACTCATTGCCGAGTGGAATAAGAACACCGAGCCGATGGCCGGTGAATTTCTCGAAGGCTTTATGGGCAAAGGCTTCAAGTACTACTGAGAATGCTTCTTGGGACTCCATGTCGGCGACAAGATCCAAGTACGCTTCAGCCTGGGCATCAAGCGCTTGAATAACCACCTTCATGCGCTCTGGACTGCCCCATCGGATCTGTTCAGAAATCAGGCTGCCAGATAACTCCATGCCACGTTCACAAGCACGCACTTGCGCCTGGGCAAACGTTACCGGGCTTTTGGCCTTTAGGACGTTAACTGCCTGCCCAATCCTGGCTCGGCGAAGGTGTTCGGCCCTTCTTTGCTCTCGATTCATACGGCTCTTGCGCCGCGCACGATGAAGGGCTTACGATGAGGGTGTTCAATTCACATCGAGAAGCCCCGGCCACCGTGCCGGGCTTTTCGTTTCAGAACACCATTCTAACCGGCGGATGCCAGGATTACTTGCGGGGCCTGCCGCCGCCGTGGGTCTTTCGCTTCGCTACGAGCTGGCGGAAGTACTCCGGCCCGCGACTGGCAAGCGTGGCCTTCCCACCCTTGGCGCCCAGGATCGCGGCCGGCGGCACTAGCAGGATATCGTCGGTCAGGGCGATTGCTGCCCGGAGCAACTCGGCGGCACGCTCGGAACGGCGTTCCGGCATCGGTGTTGTGGAAACGATCCTCTCGGCTTGAACGATGAGATTACGGAGAGCATTCAGGCTGGTGCGCTGTGCCATGCACCCAGACTAGCACTTGCGAGCGCTCGTTGTTTCAGGTCGTTGATTTTTTATCAACGCACCTTTCAGGCACTACCACTGTTGCCAACCTGCCCCACAAGGGTGTACTAAGCTGAGAGGGTGCGACTCGCGTTTCGATTTCTTCGGCGCAGACCAGTGTTTGCCGCCGCGGCTATTCTCACGGTGGCGCTCGGAGCGGGAGCCAACGTCGCGGTCTTCAGCGTGATTTATGGCGTCCTGATCCAGCCGCTGCCTTTTCGCGATCCGTCGCGGCTGGTCCAGATCTGGGAGACGCACCCGGCATTCCGGCAGCTTCAAGCCACGATTCCCGATTTTAGAGACTGGCAAGCGCAGTCCCACAGCTTCGATCGGATGGCCGCGCACACGCTTGCCGCCATGGATCACATGACTCTGCTCGGCGTGGGAGAGCCGGAAACCGTGCACGGGACCAATGCCACCTACGACCTGTTCTCCACAATGGGAATCGAGCCGATGCTGGGGCGGGATTTCACCGCGGAAGAGGATCGGACCCAGGCCCGGGTAACGGTGATCAGCGAGAAGCTCTGGCGGCGAAAGTTCGGGGCGGATCCCGGGATCATCGGGCGGCAGATCCGCCTGGAGCCGCTTTCGTTCACGGTCATCGGGGTAGTATCGGAACGGCAATCCTTTCCGCAGTGGGCAGACTTGTGGATCCCGTTTTCGTTCATCGAGGATCAACTGATGAGCCGGCGGAAATATCATCCACTGGAGGTCATCGCGCGGCTGCGACCGGGAGTCAGCGAGCAGCAGGCGCAGGCCGAGATGCAGACCATCGCCCAGCGGCTGGCCCAACTTCACCCCGACACGAACGGCAGGGAGAGCGCGCAGGTGATTTCGCTCGAGACCGAAACGACCGGCGGCGTGCGCCCCTCCTTGTTGCTGGTGTGGGCGGCGGTGGGGCTGGTCCTTCTGATGGCGTGCGCGAACCTGGCGCACCTGCTGCTCGCCCGGATGCTGGAGCGCAGAGAAGAACTGGCGATCCGCTGGGCGTTGGGCGCGAGCGCGGGGAATTTGATCCGCCAGATTCTTACGGAAAGCCTCATGCTGGCGGGAGCCGGCGGAGCCGTGGGCGCCATGGCGGCGGTCTGGACCGGAGAACTGCTTCGCAAACTGGCGCAGGATCAGATTCCGCGCATGCAAGAGACGGGCTTCACAGGACCGGTGTGGCTGTTCGCGGCGGGGATAGCGATCCTATGCGGAGTCCTGTTCGCGCTGCCGGCGTGCTGGCGCCTGGCGGCAGACCGGCGCGCGAGCGGGCGATCGGTCATTCGGGCGAGATCGCGTTTCGGCCCGGTGCTGATGGCGGGCGAAGTGGCGCTGGCTTTCGTAGTGCTCGCCGGAGCGGCGCTGCTGCTGCGGAGTTTCGCGGCTCTGCTGGACGAGAATCCGGGATTCGACGCTCGGGGCGTGGCGGCCATCGACGTTTCCATTCCATACAGCGGCGATAAAGCCGCGGCGCTGTTGCGCACGCAGGTGCTGCCCGCAGTCCGCGCATTGCCTGGCGTGGAGGAGGTTGCCACCGCGAACACCGCGCCGATGAGTCTTTTGCCCACGGAGCACAGCCGCTGGGCGACGCGCTTCGGAATCGAGGGGCGCCCGTTCGAATCGGGGCAATACCCGGTGACGCAGGTTCGCTACGTGACGCCGCAATACTTCGGGGTGCTGGGCATTCCGCTGAAGCGCGGGCAATGGCTGAGCGCGGCGGACGAGGGGAAGCCGCGGTGTTTGATCAAC
>DASQZT010000001.1:0-33654 GCA_035638575.1 Bryobacteraceae bacterium | reverse complement strand
CGCCGTGCCCGGTGCTGGCGATCTAAAGGTCAGCCGCCACTACCCGCCCTGAGCGTCGTGCACGCCCGTGCCCGCCAGTTCCTCGACCTTGGTGCCGTGGCAGTCGATGCGCTGCGGCAGCGCGGCCCGCATGTTGATCTGGTCCTCGGTGGCCACATGCTCTGGGTGCGGCGCCGTCCGGCCGGCCCAGTCCTCCAGGATGGCGTGGACGCTGTCCTCCAGCGGAATCGCCAGGCGCTCCAGGTCAGGCCGGTGCAGAATCCGGCAGAACTCCCGCGGCGATATGGTCTCGAGAGTCACCGCCCCGCCGTGCGCGCAGGCGGCGATGCGAATGGGCAGGAACGCCGCGAAGCGTGGATCCGCCGCCAGCAGCGGATCGTACAGCGCCGAAAGGCAAAGAGTGAAGGTGAGCGTGTCGGCCCCCATCTGCGAGACCGCGAGCACGCTGGCGCCATGCCGTTCGGCGGCATGCCGCAACCCGTTTTCTACCTGGTCCAACCTGCGGACGGAACGTATCTGGAGCATAGCTACCTCGCTGTATGATTTGAGCCCGCCATGGCGGGCGCCTCCCGCAGCGCCTCCGCGACGCCGCGGGCCATCTCCATGGTGCCGGCACTGCCTCCCATGTCGTAAGTCCTCGGGGTGCCGCGCGCGATCACCTCGGCCACGGCGCATTCGATGTTTCGCGCGATCTCCGGCTCGCCCAGCCACTCCACCATCATCTTGGCCGCCAGAATGGTGGCCAGCGGGTTCACTTTGCCGAGCCCGGCATACTTCGGCGCCGAGCCGTGCGTCGGCTCGAACACGGCGTACGTGTCGCCGATGTTGCCGCTGTAGCCGAATCCCATGCCGCCCACCAACTGCGCGCACAGATCCGACAAAATGTCGCCGAAGAGATTGGTAGTGACGATCACGTCGTAGTTGCGCGGATTCTTCAGCAGCCACATCCCCATGGCATCCACGTTGGCGGTGTCGAATTCGATTCGCGGATAGCGCGCCGCCACTTCCTGCGCGGCCTCCAGAAACACGCCGCAGGTGGCGCGCAGCACGTTGGCCTTATGGACCGCCGTCACCCTGCGCCGCCCGTGCTTCACGGCGTACTGAAACGCCGCCTCCACGATCCGCCGCGACGCCTTTCGCGTGACGCTGCGGATCGAAATCGCGGCGTCCGCCGGAATCCGCTTCATCGCCGGTTCCTCGCGGAACGCCGGCGGCACGGTGGGGAACTCCACCCCGATGTACATGCCCTCGGTGTTCTCGCGGAACACCACCAGGTCGATGTCCGGCCGGTAGTTGAGCGGGTTCCCCGGAAATGCCTTCGAGGGCCGCAGGCACACGTACAGATCCAGCATCTGGCGCATGCGCACGATCGGGCTGCGGTAGGTCAGCCCCTTGCCGTGCAGCTCCGGCGCCAGCTCGCGCGCGGCTTCGGCCACCGGCTTCGACGTGATCGCGCCGAAGAAGGCGCAGTGCGTGGTGCCGAGCAGCTCCAGCGTGCGCGCCGGCAGGGCTTCGCCCTCCGTCCGCCAGAACTCCCAGCCGATATCGCCGTCGAAGTACTCGCCTTCGAAACCGGCCGCATCCAGCACCAGGCGCGCGGCGTCGCACACCTCCCGGCCGATGCCGTCGCCCGGCAGCCACGCAATCCGGTATTTGCTCATGGATGCCTCCTCAGGCGACGAAGTACTTCCGCTTCAGATACGGGATCAGCCCACCCGCCTCCAGCAGCGCAACGGCGCGCGGGTCGAGCGGGGCGGCGGCGATCGTCCGGTCTTGCGTGAGATTCCGGATCTCACCCCCCGTGAGATCGATCTCCAGTTCATCTCCTGGCGCGCAGGCCACGGCCGCCTCCGGGGCCACCACGGCGGGCAGGCCCAGGTTGATCGCATTGCGGCAGAAAATCCGCGCAAACGATGACGCAATCACCGCGCCCGCGCCGGCGTACTTCAGAGACGCGGCCGCCTGCTCGCGGCTCGAACCGCAGCCGAAATTCCGGGCCGCCACGATGATCTCGCCCGGCCGCAGATTAGAGCGAATTTCGGGATAGGCCAGCTCGAACAGGTGCTCGGCCGTCTTCTCGCGGTCGGTAATGTTCAGATACCGGCCGGGATAAATGATATCGGTGTCGATGTTGTCGCCCAGCACGGCCGCCACGCGGCCGCGAGGCTTCAGGCTTCCATCAGGCATGGCTCGCTCTCCTCGACGAACGATCCCGGATGTGCCAGCTTGCCGACGATGGCCGAGGCCGCCACCACCGCGGGGCTCGCCAGGTACACCAGCGAGTCCTTGCTGCCCATCCGTCCCAAGAAGTTTCGATTGGTGGACGACACGCACGTCTCGCCCGCCGCCAGAATTCCCTGGTGCACGCCCACGCACGGGCCGCACCCCGGCGGGTTGATCATGGCGCCCGCCGCCACCAGCGTCTCCAGGTAGCCCAGCCGCATCGCCTCGCGGTAGATCTGTTGCGAAGCCGGGACCACCAGCAGCCGCGTCCGCGGATGAACCGTCCGGCCGGCGAGGATGCGCGCCGCCACCGCCAGGTCCTCCAGCCGCCCGTTCGTGCAGGAGCCCAACACCGCCTGGTGCACGGGCACATCGCCCAGGGCCGAAAGCGGCTTAACGTGGTCCACCGAATGCGGGCACGCCACCTGCGGCTCCCACAAGTCTTCGCCGGCATCCACGGATATCGTCCTCTCGTACTTCGCGCCCGCATCCGGCGCGATCGTCTCCAGCTTTTCCGCGGTCCGCGGCCGCAGGTAGTCCAGCAGCACTTCGTCCACCGGGGTGAACGCCACCTTGGCGCCCATCTCCATGGCCAGGTTGGCCAGCACCATGCGCGATGCCACCGTCATGCGGCGCACGGCCGGGCCGTCGAACTCCACCGCGCGATAGTCCGCGCCATCCGCGCCCAGCACGCCGATGACGTGCAGGATCAGGTCCTTGGCCGAGATCCACGGGCGCAATTCGCCTTCCACCTCCACCCGCAGCGTGGAAGGCACCTTGAACCACAGGGATCCTTCTGTC
Source organism: Bryobacteraceae bacterium (assembly GCA_035638575.1). Classification (GTDB taxonomy): domain Bacteria; phylum Acidobacteriota; class Terriglobia; order Bryobacterales; family Bryobacteraceae; genus DASQZT01. The sequence continues at coordinate 30,630 of DASQZT010000001.1, read as the reverse complement.
CACACGCCCGCCATTTCCGTGGCGCCGATGCCTGTGGCGAACGCGCCGAACGCGCCGTGCGTGGTGGTATGGGAATCCGTCCCCACCACCACCATTCCGGGCCGCACGAGGCCGTTCTCCGCCAGCACCTGGTGGCAGATGCCGCCGCGGCCCACATCGTAGAAGCGCCCGATCTGCTGCGCCGCCACGAACTCGCGCACGGCCTTGTGGGTGGTTGCGGTCTTCTCCGATTCGGCGGGCACCCGATGGTCGAAAATAATCACGATCCGGGAGGGGTCCCACACGCGCGAGACGCCGATTTCGAGAAAGCTCTTGCGCACCAGGTCGGCGTTCTCGTGACTCATCGCCAGATCCACGTTGGCCACCACGATCTGGTCGGGGGCCACCTGCCCGCGCCCCGACGCGCGCGCCAGGATCTTCTCTGCCAGCGTCATTGCCATAAACCACCTCCTGCGATCACCGCTCCGCGCCCGCCAGCGCGCCTTCCGCATGCGGCAGATACTGGCGCTCCATGGCGCGGTACTCCGCAAGGCCCACGAACGAGGTGTACTCCCGGAAACTGGACAACCGCTGCGTTTCCCCGGCCAGAATGCCGGTGGGCGACGCGTGCAGCGCCTCGAAGAATTCCTTGAGCGCTTTGTGCATCACCAGGATCGAAGCCACCGGAATGCTGACCCGCGCCACGCCCATGCGCGCCAGCTCGGGGATGGGAATCAGTTCGGTCTTCACCCCCGTCACCGCGTCCATGATGTTGACCGAGAGCAGTCCTAGGATCTCGCGCACCGCGCGTTCGATGTCGGCGCGCGTGCGGATGCCGTCGATGAACACCATGTCGGCGCCGGCCTCCAGGTAGAGGTTGGCGCGGAAGATGGCCTCGTGCAGCCCGTGCACCGCGTAGGCGTCCGTGCGGGCGTTGATCACGATGTCCGCTCCCAGCCGCGCGCGCACGTCCACCATGGCCCGTACCTTCCCCGCCATTTCCTCGGCCGGGATGACCTGCTTGCCTTCCATGTGGCCGCACCGTTTGGGGAACACCTGGTCTTCGATGTTGACCCCGGCGGCGCCGATTTCGATGAGGCGTCCCGTGATGGCCGCGGCGTTGATGGCGTTGCCGCCGCCCGTATCGATGTCCGCCATGACGGGAATATTGACGGCGCGCGCGATATGCCCGGTGAGGTCCAGGATATCGTTCATATCCACGAGCCCGACATCGGGCTTGCCGAGCAGGCTCCCGGCGAGGCCGAAGCCGCTGATCTGGACGGCTTCAAACCCGGTGCTCTCTACGATCTTGGCGCTCAGCGCGTCATGGCAGCCTGGTACCACCAGCGCCTTCCGCCGCTGGAGCGCCGCCCGCAGGATGGATGCACGATCGGTCATGGAATTAGCCACTCCTTCCAGCCAACTCCTCTATAGCAGATTTCAGAGTGAAATGTCTTGTATGCGACCGGGGGTACTCCCCGGGGTCGGGAGCGGCCGGCCTTACATCGCCAGAAGCGCCGCCATCAGCTCGATTCCGTCCCAGAGGTTGTGAATCCGCAGGTTCTCGTTGAAGCTGTGCTGGTTGTTGTCGTGATTGGCGATGGGCACGGTAATCGTCGGTGCGTGCAGCGTCTCCTCGATCATATATAAAGGTACGCTCCCGCCCATGGTCGGCAGCTTGACCACCGGCCCGCGCGCCGAGTCGGCCGTGCGCAGCACCAATTGCGAAATCGGCAGGTCCATCGACGTGCGCGACGCATCGTACCCGCCCCGCTCCACCGTCACCCGCGCCACCTTCGCGTGGGTCATCCGGGTTTGCGCGTCGGGCTCGCCCTCGACCACGAAATATCCCTGCTGGCGGATGTGGTCCAGAACGTGCCGCGCCGCCACGTCCGGGTGGATTCCCTTCACCAGCCGGATATCGATGGTGGCGGTGGCCGTCGCCGGGATCACGTTGCTGGCCTGCGCGCCGGTCCGCGCGCTGCTCATCCCCCGCACGTTGAGCGACGGCACGTTCAGCAGCTCCACCAGCTTTTTGCCGCCTCCCTCGGTGCGGCCGAGCGAAAGCTCGCGCATCAGGTCGCGGTCCACGTCCGGCGCCTCCGCCACGGCGCGCTTCTCGGTCTCGCTCAGCGGCTCGATGCCGTCGTAGAAGCCGGCAATGGTCACCCGCCCGTCGTCGTCCTTCATCGACGCCAGCAGCCGGGCCAGCATCATCGCCGGATTCGGCGCCCAGTTCCCGTAATGGCCGCTGTGCAGCTCGTGGCTCGCGCCGTACACCGTGATGGTCAGGCTGGTGATGCCGCGAGCGCCGAAGACGATCTGCTGCCGCCGGCTCTGGTGCACCGGCCCATCGCAGATCAGCCACACGTCGCTCGCGAGCAGGCCCTTGTTTTTCGCGATGATCTCGCCCAGGTGCGGCGATCCGGCCTCTTCCTCTCCCTCGAATACGAACTTGATGTTCGATTGCAGCGGAATCCGCGCCGCCTTCAAGCCGTCGAGCGCGGCCGCGATCGCCTCGATCGGCGCCTTGTCGTCGGAGGCCGAGCGCGCGTAGATCCGCCATTCCGGATCGACCGGCCCCGACGCGGGCAGCGCCACGACGTCGCCGCCCTGATCGAGCGGCCGGTTGCGCACCACGGGCTGCCACGGCGGCGTGGCCCATTCTTTGGGATCGAGCGGCTGCCCGTCGTAGTGCGCATAGAAGATGACCGTCCGCGCCGCGCCCGGAGTGGTGATCTCGCCGAACACCACCGGCGGCGCGCCGGGCACTTCGAGCAACCGCGTCCGCACGCCGCGTTTTTCCATGAGGGCCGCCACGGCCGCCGCGTTCTTCCGAATCGCGGTCTCGTCCCGTGCCAGGTTCGGGATGGCGAGCAACTCCAGGAACTCGGCCAGGATCGCGCGCTCGTGCGCCTCCCGCCAGTTCCGCGCCGCAATCGCCGCGGGATTCGCTTGCCCCCATCCCAGGGCCGCGGCCACAAGGCACAAGCCAGTCAGACGCCTCATCGCTCTACGGTAGCAAAGCCGGTCTGGCCAGGCCGCGGGACCGGTGCCGTGGGATAATGTGAGGCGAATATGGCGAGTCTCGAATGGTCGCAATGCCCAGCCGTGGAGAGTGTGCCGGGAAGGCGCAGCGGCGCATGGGTGTTTCGTGGCACCCGGATGCCCGTCGCAACGGTTTTTGAAAATCTGGAAGCGGGTGCCAGCATCGATGAAATCGTCGAACAGTTCCATGTGACGCCGGAACAAATCAAGGCCGTGCTCGAATTTGCCGCTCGCAGCCTCGACGCGCCGCCGGCTGCCGTTCCCGTGTCAACATCGACCGATGCGCATACTCTTTGACCATGGCACCCCCAGCGGCATTGCCCGGCGGCTTGTCGGCCACACTGTTACAGAGGCGAGAGAACTCGGCTGGGACAGGATTTCGAACGGCGACTTACTGGATGCCGCGGAGGCCGCAGGGTTCGATGTGCTGCTTACGACGGATAAGAATATCCGATATCAGCAGAATCTGACGGGCCGCAAGATTTCCATCGTAGTGCTGGGCAACTCGCAATGGCCGGTTGTTCGGTTGCACCTCGACGTCATTGCCGCCACAGTGAACGCTGCCGCGCCTGGCACCCATACCGAGGTGGATATACCCTTCGCGTGAGGCCGCGTCGTGCCGTGAAGAATCCCTCTCACACGATATACTGAGCCTTCCGGAGGGAGGGGAGCCCAAACATGCGGATTCTCAGTGTGGCCCTGATTGCGGCGGCGCCGGCCTTCGCGCAGGCGATTCCCCAAAAAGGAGACTGGCCCGCTTACGGCCGCGATCCCGGCGGCATCCGCTATTCGCCGCTCGACCAGATCAACACCAAGAACGTCACCGGGTTGCAGCGCGCCTGGACATACCACACCGGCGAACGCGGCAGGGCGTTCGAGACCACCCCGATCGTCGCCGGCAACGTCCTGTACTTCTCCACCGAGAACCAGAAGATCGTCGCACTGGACCCCGACACCGGCAAGGAAATCTGGAAGTACGATCCGAAATCCAACGCCCGCGAGCAGCGCGGCGTCTCCTATTGGCCCGGCGACGGACAAACGCCGCCGCGCATTCTGCTCGGCACCGGGGACGGCCGGCTGATCGCCCTGGATGCCAAGACCGGCGTCCCCGCGGCCGGCTTCGGCGACAACGGCATGGTCGACCTGCGGGCCGGCATCACCGACAAGTTTCCGCGGGCCTCTTACGCCATCACCTCGCCCCCGGCCATCTATCGCGATGTGGTCATCGTCGGCCCGGCCACGCAGGAGGGCCCGGCATTCGGGCCGAGCGGCGATCCACGCGCCTACGATGTGCGCTCCGGAAAGCTGCTCTGGCGGTTCCACACCGTGCCCCAACCGGGCGAGCCCGGCAACGACAGTTGGGGTCCCGACGGCTGGAAGGACCGCTCCGGCCCCAGCCAGTGGGGCTCCGCCACCATCGACACCGAACGCGGCATGGTCTTCCTGCCCGTCGGCAATCCGGCGGACAGCTTCTACGGCGCCGATCGCAAGGGAACCAACCTGTACTCCAATTGCGTGGTTGCGCTCGATGCGCTGACCGGCAAGTTGCGCTGGTACTACCAGGTGGTGCATCACGATCTTTTCGATTACGACCTGAGCGCCCCTCCGGCCTTGATCCAGGTCAAGCGCGACGGCAGGACCATCCCCGCCGTGGCGCAGATCACCAAGATGGGCCTGCTGTTCATTCTCGACCGCATGACCGGCAAGCCGGTCTTCGGAGTGGAAGAGCGCCCGGTGCCCAGGAGCGACGTCCCTGGCGAAGAGTCGTGGCCCACCCAGCCGTTTCCGCTCAAGCCGCCTCCCCTGGCGCGCATGAGCATCTCGGAGAAAGACATCACCACCCGCACGCCGGAAGCCCACAAGTTTTGCAGCGAATGGCTGGGCCGGCTCCGGAATCAGGGGCCTTTCACGCCGTTCGGGATGACGCCTTCGCTGCTCATGCCCGGGACCATGGGCGGCGGCAACTGGGGCGGAGTCTCCTTCGATCCGGAACTGGGCTACATCTTCGTCAATACCAGCAGTCTCGGCGGCACTGGCCAAATGGTGGCGGCGGCCCCCGGCGCGCCCATGCGCTATCGCAACGAGGGCGGCTACACCCGCTTTCTCGACGAGGACCAGTATCCGTGCCAGCAGCCGCCCTGGGGAGAGCTGAGCGCCGTCAACGCCAACACCGGCGATATCGCGTGGCGCGTGCCGCTCGGCAGCTATGACGAGGTGGAAGCGCAGGGCCTGAAGAATGCCGGGGCGGCCAACATGGGCGGCTCGATCGCGACCGCCGGCGGTCTGGTCTTTATCGCCGCCACTACGGATTCCAAGTTTCGCGCCTTCGACTCGCGCACCGGCAAAGAACTGTGGGTTACCAGACTCGACGCCACCGGCGACTCGATCCCCATGACCTACCAGGGACGCTCCGGCAAGCAGTTTGTGGTGATCGCCGCGGGCGGCAGCAACCGTTTCCGCATGATCGCCAAGACCGCCGACGAGACTGCCGACGCGCTGATCGCCTTCGCCTTGCCCGATCCGGGCCACCCGCTGCCGGACGCGGGACCTCCATTGCGGGACGCCGGGCCGCCACTGCGGGACGCCGCACCTCCGTTGCCGGACGGCGCGGGAAAGGAAGTGGTCGCCCGCATGTGCGGGAAATGCCACGGTACCGCGGTTTTCGCGAAGCTCCGCATGGGCCGTGTCGGCTGGGAAGACCAGGTGGCCGCCATGGTGGAAAAGGGAGCCGAAGGGACCCCCGACGAGATTCGCACGGTGGTGGACTACCTGGTCCGGAACTTCGGGCGCGATTCCCAGCCGAAACCCTGAAGGCAGTCTATTGGCGCCTTTAACCCGGCCCAGACGCGAACAAGTATTCACCCGGGAACCGTTTCGCGGCTCACGGCTCGGCCCATTACCGTCGCCAAGCCGGCTTGCGGGGAGTCCCGGCCAAATTTCGATCGCTCGGCCCTCCGCCTCCCGGACGTGACAGACCCGCACGGTGATGGCCGTGCCCTGCCCTGCAAAGACCAGGCATGTGCCGGCGGGGGAACTAAGGAACAAGTCTGCTCGCCCCGGTGTCTGAAGAACTGGGGCCGGACTGCGGCAACGCCCCGATTTTCGCAAGTTGATTGCGTTGGTCGCTTCAGCGGCAATGCCGCCGTCTCGGACGAGACGATGAACACTGCGGATTATTATCCCTATCGAACCGCGGCGGCGAGAGATCTCTGCTTCCGCTACCTCGACGGCCTGGCCGCCAGGCTGTGGCCGATTGTGTCGGAAGAGCGAATGGTCCCGACGACGTTCGGTGCGACATTCGTTCGCGTAAGCGGCCCGCCTGCCGCGCCCACGCTCGTCCTGTTGCACGGCGCGGGGGCGACTTCGCTCATGTGGTCGCCGAATATCGAAGCGCTTTCCAGGGAATATCGAACGGTCGCGGTCGACCAGGTCGGAGAGTTTGGCAAGAGCGTTTGCGCCAAGCCGGTCCGGACTCTCCAAGACCTCATCGCGTGGCTGGATGAACTCATCGGGGCATTGGAAACGCGAGAGCGGGTCAGCCTTGTTGGCATGTCGTACGGCGGAGCGTTGGCAGCTCAATATGCATTGCATTTTCCAGAGCGCCTCGAGAAGGTGGTCCTCCTCGCGCCGGGCGCGACCGTTCTGCGGCCCCCGGCCGAGTTTTGGGTGCGCCTCATCGCGCTCGGTATCGCCAGACAAAGGGGCCTGCGAGCGTTTTTTCGGTGGATCTTTGCGGATATGGCGCGAACGGATCCGCAATGGATTGACTCGACGATCGAGCAGTTGTCGCTGAGCATGCGGAGTATCCAGCGGCACAAGGCTCCGATTCCGCCAGTGTTGACCGATACCGAATGGAGAAGTCTGCGGCCCCCCACATTGTTCCTGGCCGGTGAAAACGAAGTCATTTACTCTGCCGAAAAAGCTGTGCGTCGCCTGAAGCGAGTGGCTCCCCAGGTCACGGCTCGGATAATTCCGGGCGCTGGTCACGATTTGACCTTTGCCCAGAGAGCGGCGGTCAATGAAAGAATCCTCGGGTTTCTGAAAGAGGAGCGTGCGCCGTCGAAGGCGCTTGGAGCTTGCGCCGGCTGAAAGTGGCTTTATCCGGTGTGGCATTCCGTCCCGCCATTTACCATTCCGGCCGCACCCCTAGCTTACCCCAGGAGCCAATTTCGGTTGCACACGTGCTAAATTGTTGATTCCCGCTTCGGAGCTTCCGGGGAGCCCCCAATGCGCTCATTGGGCTGTGTGCGCCGATAGTCAAGGAGTGCGATGCCTCCCACAGGCAAACCCGCTGTTTCCTCGGACCAATTCGTGGTCTTGCGCTACGCTGGCGCCGCAATGGCGGCCCTCGCGGCGCTGGGCGTGCGCATGGCGCTCGACCCCATGCTGGGCAGCCAGGCCCCTTATCTCCCATTCATAATCGCCATCATTGTGGCCAGCCGCTATGGCGGGCGCGGGCCGGGCCTGGCGGCGGCGGCGATCAGCACCGTGGCGGTGGATTGGTTCTATCTGCAGCCGCGCGACTCTTTGGCCATCGCGGATCCGAACGCGGCAGCGGCCCTGGCGCTATTTTTCCTGACGGGGGTAATCATCAGCCTTTTCGTGGGCCGATTGCGCCAGTCCCTCCTTTCCGCAGCCCGCGGGGAGCCGGCGCCGCGGCAGACGGGGGAACAGATTAGCCTTTCGCCCGGCTCGGCCATGGCAGGCCGCGCCACCGGCCGCAATCTAAAGCCGCATTACCTGTGGCTGGGCGCCGCGATCCTGCTGCTGGCGATTGAGGCCTTGCTCTTTCTTGGGACCTGGACGCGGTTTGCAGAGCGCGAAAGCCTGTCTGTTCGCGCGCGCGAGGTCCTGGCGAAGATCGAATCCCTGTTCTCCGAGCTGAAGGACGCCGAGACGGGGCAGCGAGGATACCTCCTGACCGGGCAGGATTCGTACCTGGCGCCCTACGACGCCGCCATCCTGGCGATTCCCGGTCAGCTCGAAGACCTGCGCAAACTGGCCCTCGACCCGGGACAGCAAGCGCGGATCGGGACCCTGCGGCCGCTCATTTCCACCAAGATGGCGGAACTGAAGGAGACCATCGACTTGCAGCAGACCGGAGCCGCCGCCGCGGCGCTCCAGGTTCTGTCGAGCCACCGCGGCAAGCAGCTCATGGACCAGATTCGGGATGTGATCGCCGCCATGAGAGCGGCGGAGGCGTCGCTATTGGAAGAGAGGCGCCAGCGTGCCGCCGCTGCCGCCAGAGGCATGGGCTTCGTTATGGCTTCCGGCGCGGGCCTGCTTTTGATCGTGCTTCTGGCCGGCTCGCGGGATATCGACCGCAACCTCACCCGGCGGCAGCAGGCGCAGGAGAAACTGCGCGATAGCGAAGCGCAGTTCCGGACGCTCGCCAACGCCATCCCACAGTTGTGCTGGATGGCGAACGCCGATGGCTGGATTTTCTGGTACAACCAGCGCTGGTATGAATACACCGGCACGACGCCGGAGCAGATGGAGGGCTGGGGCTGGCAGTCGGTGCACGATCCCGAGGCGTTGCCTGGGGTGCTGGAACGCTGGAAGGTTTCGCTCGCCAACGGAGAGCCATTCGACATGGTGTTTCCGCTGCGGGGCGCCGACGGGGCCTTTCGCCCCTTCCTGACCCGGATCATGCCCGTGCGCGGCCAGGATGGCAAAGTTGCCCGATGGTTCGGGACCAATACCGATATCAGCGGGCAGCGCAAAGTCGAGTTGGCGCTGCGCCAGAGCGAAGAGCGCTACCGCAACCTCTTCGAATCCATGGATGAGGGCTTTGCCTCGTGCGAGATGATCTACGACGCGGCCGGCCGGCCCATCGATTTCAGGTACCTGGCCGTCAATCCCGCTTTCGCCAAGGCGTCCGGCCTGTCGGTGGAAAAGATGGCGGGACGAACGGTCAGGGAGGTCATTCCGGGGATCGAGTCATTTTGGATTGAGAGCTACGGCCGCGTCGTCCGGACCGGCGAAAGCCAGCGGATCGCCAATCCGGTGGCTGCGCTTGGCAAGCACTTCGAGGTGTTTGCCTGGCGTTCCGGCCCAGGGCGGTTCGCCGCCGTTTTCAGCGATGTGACCGAGCGCAAGCGGGCCGAGGAGGCGCTGCTCCGCATGAGCGCGATGGTGGAGTCTTCCGATGACGCGATCATCGGCAAGACGCTCGATGGGGTGATCACTACCTGGAATCTCGGGGCCGCGCGGCTGTACGGCTACTCCGCGCCGGAGGTCATTGGCCGGCACATCTCGGCGCTGGTTCCCGCGGACCATCCGGACGAGATAGCCGCGATTCTCCGAAGGCTGGCAAACGGAGAGCGCGTCGAGCAATTCGAGGCCGTTCGCAGGCGCAAAGACGGCAGTCTGGTGGATGTCTCGTTGAAGATTTCTCCGATTGTGGACGCGTCGGGGAATGTGGTGGGGGCTTCCACCATCGCGCGCGACATCACCGGGCGCAAGCGGGCGGAGGAAGAGATTCGCCGGCTCAACGCCGACCTCGAAGACCGCGTGCGCCGGCGCACCGCGCAGCTCGAAGCCGCCAACAAAGAACTGGAAGCGTTTGCCTACTCCGTTTCTCACGATCTGCGGGCGCCCCTGCGCGGCATCGACGGCTGGAGCCTGGCGCTGGTGGAGGATTACGCCAGCCAGCTTGACGAAAGGGCGCACGGCTATGTGGATCGCGTGCGTGCGGAAACGCAGCGCATGGGAATGCTGATCGACGACCTGTTGCAGCTCTCCCGGGTTACCCGCTCGGAGATGGCGACGGGCGCGGTGGACCTCACGTCAATCGCGCAGACGATCGCCACCAGGCTGACCGAAGACAACTCCGGCCGGCGGATCGAATTTATGATCGTCGGCGGCCTCGCGGCAAACGGCGACGCGCGGCTTCTCGAAATCGCGCTGGACAACCTGTTCAGCAATGCCGTCAAGTTCACCGGGCCGCGCACCGAGGCGCGCATCGAGTTCGGCCGGACGGAGCGCGATGGCGAGCGCCCCTTTTATGTGCGCGACAACGGCGTGGGTTTCGACATGGCCTTCGCCGGCACGCTGTTCGGGGCGTTCCAGCGGATGCACAATGCATCTGAATTCCCCGGCTCGGGCATAGGTCTGGCGACCGTGCAGCGCATTATCCGTCGCCACGGCGGGCGTGTTTGGGCGGGCGCCCAGCCCGATCGGGGCGCGACATTCTATTTCACCTTAGGTGGGTCATGAAGAACGATTCCAAGACCATTCTTCTTCTGGTTGAAGACAATCCGAGCGACGTCGCCCTCACCGAGCGGGCGTTCGAGAAAGCGCACATCGCCAACGAAATGGTCGTGGCGCAGGACGGCCAGAAAGCGCTGGATTACCTGTGGGGCGAGGGCGCGTACGCGGCCCGGGACGCCGCGGACCTGCCCGCTCTGGTCCTGCTGGACCTCAAGCTGCCCAAGGTGTCCGGCTTGGACGTGCTGCGGCGAATCCGCGGCGACGCGCGCACCAGGCGCCTGCCGGTGGTGATCCTGACTACGTCCAAGGAGGAGCAGGACGTGGCCGCGGGATACGACCTGGGGGCCAACAGCTATATCCGCAAGCCGGTGGATTTCCGCCAGTTTGCCGCCGCTGTCGAGCAACTCGGGTTATATTGGCTGGTTCTGAACGAGGTGCCGCCGAAAGTAAGGTAGCTCCGTTATGAGCGGGATGTTGCGCGTTTTGCAGATCGAGGATTCGGAAAGCGACGCCGCGCTGATCGTGCGCGCGCTGGAGAAAGCGCGCTACCAGGTGGAGTGCGTACGGGTCGAAGACGCGGCCGGGATGCGCGCGGCGCTGGCGGAGCGGACCTGGGACGTGATCATAGCGGATTACCACCTGCCGCAATTCGACGCGCCGGCGGCCCTGGAGATCCTTCGCGATTCGGGCCGGGACATTCCCTTCATTGTCGTGTCCGCCATTATGGGCGAGGACACGGCGGTCGAAATGCTGAAGTCCGGCGCGCACGACTACCTGCTCAAGGACAGGCTGGCGCGCCTGGGGCCGGCGGTGGAGCGCGAACTGCGCGATGCGGAGAGCCGCCGGGAGCGTAGACGAGCCGAAGAGGCGCTGGCAGCCAGTGAAGCCCGGTTTCGCGCCCTGGTGGAATCGGCGCCGCAGGGTGTCATCGCCGTCGATGAGAAGGGACACATTGCCCTGGTAAACGTCAAGACTGAGGAGATGTTTGGCTACAGGCGCGATGAGCTGTTCGGCCGGCCGTTGGATATCCTCTTGCCGGAGCGGTACCGGGCGGCCCACCTCGAGCATCGGCGGCAATACTTCGCTCACCCCCGCACAAGGCCAATGGGACTGGAGCTCGATCTTTGGGGCCACAGGAGGAACGGAAGCGAATTCCCGCTGGAGATCAGCCTCAGCTTTGTCGAACAAGGTGGAACGCAACTGGCGCTGGCCCTGGTAACGGACATCACCGACCGCAAGAAAGCGGAGGAGCATTTACGCCAGGCTCAGAAACTGGAAAGCATCGGCATGCTGGCCGGCGGCATTGCGCACGATTTCAATAACCTGCTGGTGGGAGTAATTGGCAACGCAAGCCTGGCGCAGGATCTCCTGCCGCCGGGCAGTCCCGCCGGCGAACTCCTGGACGCGGTCGTGAAGACCGGCGAGCAGGCGGCCCATTTGACCAGGCAGATGCTTGCCTATGCGGGCAAGGGCCAGTTCGTCGTTGAACCACTGAATTTGTCGGATCTGCTCCCCGAGATGACCGGTCTCGTTCAACCTTCCATTTCCAAGAAGATTGCGTTGCACCTCGAACTGGATCCCGACCTGCCGCCCATCGAGGCCGATCGCGGCCAGATGCAGCAAGTCTTCATGAACCTGGTTCTGAACGCGGCAGAGGCGATTGGTAGCGATGCGGGCATGATCTCGGTCAAGACGTGCGTTCAGGCCGTGGACGAACCAAGTATCGGGCGCAACCTGGAAACCGGGCTTTCGCCCGGCAGATACGTCCTTCTCGAAGTACGCGACACGGGCTGTGGCATGGACGACGCGACAAGGGACAGGATTTTCGATCCGTTCTTTTCGACAAAGTTCCAGGGTCGCGGACTCGGCTTGGCGGCCGTCGCCGGCATTGTGCGAGGGCACAAGGGAGCGATTAGCGTGAGCAGTGTGCCCGGCAAAGGCGCTTGCTTCACGGTTTTGTTCCCTGCGGCGGAGGGCACCGCTGCGGTTGCGCAGGTTGCAGCCCGGAATGTGACTCTCCAAGGGACCGGCACGATTCTCGTTGTGGACGATGAACAGGCAGTGCGCAACCTGGCGAGAAAGGTCCTGGAACGGTACGGCTACAAGGTTCTCCTCGCGGATGGGGGAACCGCGGCGATCAACACGTTCAAGAGACACCCGGGCGACATCTCACTGGTTATCCTCGATGCGAGCATGCCGGGAATGAGTGGCGCAGAGACCTTTCCGGAACTCCGCAAGGTCCGGCCCGAGGTAAGGATTCTGGTTTCGAGCGGCTACAGCGAGATAGAGACGATGAAAGCCTTCCCAGGGCCACGGGTTACCGGTTTCATCCAGAAGCCCTACACCTCCCGCGGGCTCGCGGAGAAGGTAAGGTCCGCAATGACATGATGCCGCGAGTTCGCTCCGGCGGCCGGGTCCGTCCGCTGAAGCGCTTGCCGGCGCTTTCCGAATTGCCGGGACACAATCCTGCCCAACTTGCCAGGTGGCGCGCATCCGGAAACTGGCTCATATCCGTCCCGATCTCAGCCAGCATCGTGTATGCCATACGTTGGCCGCCCTCGAAGCCCTCCACCGGCTCCGTTCCGCCCGCTTCCAGCCCGCTCCCCAACCCGAAGCCCCGGCCGAACCGGAACCTGCCCCCGAACCCATTTCCATAAGTCCTTCAGTTCCAACCAAAATTGGGTTCGTTCCTTCAGAATCCCCGGCACCCGAAGTCCCCGGCGTTCCCGCCGAGCCGTTGCCCGCGGCCCGCTTGGGAGTGAGATTTCCCCAGGTGGTTGTGCCGTTGGGCGGTGACAGGGTGACAGCGAATTCTCGCGGCGTTTTGTCATCTTGGGTCCGGCCGCGGATCTGGGCAGAACCGCCCAAGGTGTCCGGCTCACCGGCTCCCGGTCAGCGGGAGGATTTCGCCGTTCAGGGTGTTCAGGCTGTTGACGATACGATCGGCCTCGACGTTGACGAGAGCATATCGTTGAATGCTGGAATCGCCCGATTCGATAAGAGTGTGGTGGTCTTCGCGGAGATCCGGAAAGTCGGACGCGGCGATCGCGGCGCCCCGGAGACCGGCGGCAAGGTAGTACAAAGTGACGTCCACATCATTCGAAAAACTCCGGAAGGCATCGCGAGCCGGCACGGGACGGCTGGTGAGCAGGCCGGCCTCGAGCGACATGACGGCGTGGATGAAGCGATGCGAGTCGGCGAGGATCCGGTCGAACGCGGCAATGCGATCGGCGGAGTTGCCAGGCTCGGCGCGCATTCTGGCGACCGAAGCCTCGAGGCCGGAGCGGGCGATTCGCGCCCCCAGGCGGGTGCGGTCGAGTTCCGCTCCCGTGTCGCCTTCCTGTTTCAGGTAGCCATCGCGGACGGCCTGAAAGTAGGCGCGATACGAATCGAGCATGCGGGCCAGGGCTTCCGGCACCTGCGTCCGCTCCCAGGTGGGCCAGAGGCGATAAGCCAGCAAGGCGATGACGCCGCCGGCGAGCGTGTTCAGCCCTCGGGACAGGATCACATCGGAGGGAGAGACGCCCACCACCGCGAACAGGAACACCACAAGCGCGGTCACCGCGATCGCCAGAATGCCGTAGTTGGCCGGTCCATAGGCGCGCAGCACAAACGCAAACAGGGCGATGAACGCGATTTGCAGGCCGGGCGGCGGATTCAGGAAATGAAACAGCGCCGTGGCCACGATCAGGCCGGCGAGCGTTCCGAGGAGGCGCTGCAATCCGCGGCTGAAGGTGGTCGTGAAGTCCGGTTTCAAAACCAGCGCGATGGTCATCGGCACCCAGTAGGGACGATGCCAGTCGAGGCCGCGAGCCAGGATTTCGCCGACCGCGATGCACACGGCCAGGCGCACGGCATGCCGAAACATCGCCGCTTCCAGACGGAGGTTGGCAGCCAATACGGAGCGCGTGCCCGCGAGCTGGAGCTTCCACGGGTGCGCGGCTTCGCGCCGCTCGAACTCCGCCAGGCCGCGGCCGGTGGTGTGGGCCGAGATTTCCAGCACGGTGCGGAGCTGCCCGGCGAGCGCGTCCACCTGGGAGCGGGCATCGGCGAACATGGTCACGGCTGCCGTCGAACAGGCGCGGCACGCCTGGCGGAACTTTTCGGCGAGCCGGGCCATCTGGCGCACCAATTCAGGCTGCGGATCGGCGGCGTTTCCCAGGCGGAGCGACTCGCCCACGTGTTCAAGCGCTTGCGATGTCAAGAGGGCGCACTGGTCCAATATGGCGGTTTCCGCTTCCGTTCCGGTCTCCCGGCCGATGCGGACGCGCAGCCGGGCCAGCGTGAGCAGAGCCAGGCGAATGCGCTCGGCCTGGCTCAGCAACGCAAGGTAGCGCTCGCTTTCGATCGAATCGCGGGCGTCGAGCGCGGCGAGCGCCTGCTGCGCTTCGGTGCTTTCGCGGCTGGCCGGAGGAGCCTCGGTTGCCGGCGAGGCCGCGGCGGCGGCCCGAGCCAGTTCCAGGTACAGGGCCGACAAGGCGCGGCGCTCCGGCGTCTTGCGCCGCAGAGGCCAGAAAGCGATAGCCAGCGCCGTCTGGAACAGGCCGCCACCCAGCGCGAGCATTCCGGAAGTGAGCGCCTGCCGCGAAGACAAAGACTGGGCCGAAAACACGATCAGCGTGACCAGCGTGATCGCTCCGATGTCCGCTTCGGTGGGCCCGGCCGCCACCATCATACCCGCTGCAAAGGCGCCGGCGGCCAGGATCGCGGAGATTCCGAATGTGCCGCCCGCGATGCCTCCTGCCACCACCGCCAGCGAGCAAAATGCGCTGGCGGCGATCATGCGGCGCGCGCGGCGCACGTACGCGTCGGTGCCGTCGGCGACTGCCACGTTGAGTGCGCCGATGCCGGCGATCATGCCGCCCGCGGCATGACCCATAACCGCTCCGGTGACGACCGGCAGCACGATCCCGATGGTATGGCGCAGTCCCATCCAGGGGCGCACTTTTCCGGCCTCGAAGCGCATGACGGCATGCCACAGGGCCGCCCGCGGAGCAGGTAGGGCAGACTGCATTTCTATATCAGGATAAGCCGGCGGCGCCGCCGGATCGGATTGTCAGAGCACCGGGCGATGCCGGTTTCCTTGAAACCCCCGCGCGGCCGGTGGTAAACCTTACGGAGCTGAAGGGCCTGTACGATTTCACGCTGGAATGGGCTACGCGGCGCGGCGGGCCCAGAGCCGCGGGCCCCTCACCAGATCCCCACGGCTTTCCACCACAGCCCGCCGATGCCCATCCAGATGAGCAGGTCCACCAGCGAGATCAGGAAACCGATGCGCCACCAGTCTCCCTGGCGAACGTAGCCCGCTTCGAAAAACACGGGAGCGGAGCCGGTGCCGTAGTGCGTCATGGCGGCATTCAGGCTGGAAAAATAGGCCAGCGGCAGGGCCGCAACCAGCGGCGGAACGCCGCTTGCCAGGGCCGTGGCCAGAAATGCCGGATAGAGCGCGGTCACCTGCGCCGTCATGCTGGCAAAGCTGTAGTGGATGTACAGGTACGCCACCACTAGCAACAGCAGGGCCGGCGGCCACGGCAGGCCGCCCAGCGCGGCCAGCAGCTTCCCGGAGAGAATCTTGATCACGCCGCTCTCATTCAGCGCGTCCGACATCATGATCAGCGGCGCAAACCAGACGAGCGCGTCCCAGGCGCGGTGCTCCGCCAGCAGGTCCTCCCAGCGCAGAACCCTGGTCACCAGGACCGCCGAGATGCCGGCCAGCGCGACAAACGTGTTGGCGATGCCGTGCCACGGAGAGGTCACCCACCCGGCCATCACCCCGATCAGGATGGCGAACAGCCACTTTTCATTGCGGCTGAGCGGGCCCATGCGGCTCAGCTCGCGATGCGCCAGCGCGCGCGCGGCGGCGGTCTCGCGGACCTCCGGCGCCACCCAACGGTATAACAGCCAGGGCACCGCGGCCAGCGTGAGCAGGCCGGGAACCGCGGAGCCGGAGATCCATCGCAGCCAGGTCAGCTCCACGTGGCCGACGCTGCGCGCGAATTCGGCGATCAGCGGGTTGGCGGCCATGCTGGTGAGGAACATGGCCGAGGCGATGACGTTGGTGTGAAAGGAAGCGAGCATCAGGAACGAGCCGATGCGCTTCGCCGTGGGACCGGGCTCGGAGCCGAACGCCGACGAGACGGCGGAGGCGATGGGGAAGACCAGGGCGCCGCCGCGCGCCGTGTCCGAGGGAATGAAGGGGGCCAGCACCAGGTCCGCCGCCGCGATGGACCACGCCAGGCTGAGCGGCGTGCGGGCGAAGCGCTGGATGATCAGGCAGGCCACTCGCATGCCGAATCCGGTGGCGGTGACGGCGCGGGAAAAGAGGAAGGCCGTGAAGATCAGCCAGACCGTCAGGTTGCTGAAGCCCGAGAGGACCTTGGCCGGCGAAAGCGTGCCGGTGAGGGCCAGCAAGGTCATGGCGGTCAGCACGCTGGCTCCCATGGGCATGGGTTGCGCCACCAGCGCGACGATGGTGCCGGCGAAGATGCCGAGAAGCCGGCCCTGAGCCGGGCTCAATCCGGGCAGCGAGAAAAAGTAAAGCGCGGCGGCGGGCGCCAGGACCACCGTCCAGCGCCACCAGCCGTGAATCCGGGGCATGCCTGTAGGATGCCAGAGTCAATCGGAAAGCAGTAGGGGATTCTTGGCGCGAGATTCTCCGCCGGAAAACTCGCGCAACCCCCGAAGCGCGCCGATAAGTGGAGATGTGAGGTCCTGACCTTTCAGAGGTGAAGCGTGTGCCGGGAAAATGACGTTATCGAGCGGGCCGGTCTGGTTGCGGCCGTGGAGCAGGCCGCGAACGGCGTGGTGATCACGGACACCAGCGGGAAAATCCAGTATGTAAATCCGGCGTTCACCGCGATGACGGGATACACCAGCGCGGAGGCTGTGGGGCAATACCCGCGCATCCTCAGTTCGGGACGCCACTCCGCGGCGTTTTACCAGGAGCTGTGGAACACCATTCGTTCGGGGCGGGTCTGGCACGGCGAGCTGATCAACCGGCGCAAGGATGGAACCTTCTATAACGAGGAGATGAGCATCACGCCCGTGAGGGGCCCGGATGGAGAAATCGTCAGCTACATCGCGATCAAGCAGGACGTGACCGGGCGGCGGGCGGCCGAGGAAGCGCGGCGGTTCCTGGCCGCGATCGTGGAAAGTTCCGAGGACGCCATCCTCGCCAGCACACCCGCGGGTATCATCCTCACCTGGAACCGCGGCGCGGAAGCGCTTCTGGGCTACACCGCCGAAGAAGCGATCGGGAAGCACCTGTCCATGCTGATGGCGCCGGGGCGGCTGCCCGGGCTCGCGTATTGCACCGAACAGATGTCGCTTGGCCTCACCGTCTCCCAACACGAGGGTGTGTGCCTGCGCAAGGACGGACGGAAGCTTCACGTATCCGTTGCCGGATCGCCGATCCTGAACCCTGCCGGCGAAGTGGTGGCCATGTCGGCCATTCTGCGCGATATCTCGGAGCGCCGGGAGGCCGAGCAAGCCCGGGCTTTGCTGGCTTCGATCGTGGAATTCTCGGACGACGCGATTCACGCCGTAACGCTGGATGGGACCATCGCCAGTTGGAACCGGGGCGCCGAAGCGCTGTTCGGTTACTCGAGCCAGGAAATCGTCGGACAGAGCATTGCCATTCTCGCTCCGCCGGGCCGCAGCGACGAAGTGCGCCAGTGTCTCCAGGCCGTCGCGCAGGGACGCACCATCAGCCCCTTCGATACGGCTCTCCACGGGAAAGATGGAAGCGGGATCGATGTCTCGCTCTCGATCTCCCCGATCCGTAATCCGGCCGGAGAGGTGGTGGGCGCTGCCGGCATCGCCCGCGACATTGGCAAGCGCTTGCGGGCCGAGTGGAAGCTTCGGGAAAACGAAAAGCAATTCCGCGAGGTCTTCGAGCACGCGCCGTTCGGCATGTCCGTGAGCGCCCTGGACGCGAGCATCATCCAGGCGAATGCGACGTTTTGCCGGATGCTGGGATATTCCGAACAGGAACTGCGTGCCATCTCCTGGGTGGAACTGACCCACCCCGGCGACGAGGAGCCTTTCCTGCGGAAGATGGAGCAGTGGATGAAGGAACCGGGCGGATTCCTGGAGGCGGAAAAACGCTACATTCACCGCAGTGGAAATACGGTGTGGGCGCGTGTGCGGATGTCGCTGGTGCGAAGCAGCGGCGGGCGCCCGCTCTATTTTGTGGTCCACGTGGAGGACATCACGGAGCGCAAGCGGACGGAGGAAGCGCTGCGCGAGAGCGAAGAGCGCTTCCGGATCATGGCCGACAGTTGCCCGGCGGCGATGTGGGTGACCAACGCGGAGGGCGGGATTCAGTTCATCAACCGGGCATTCCGGGAACTGTGCGGGGTGACCTTCGAACAGGTGGAAGGAAGCAAGTGGGTGTCGGTGATTCACCCGGACGATCAGCCGGAGTATGTCGCGGCATTCCTCCGCGCGGTGCGGGAACAGACGCCGTTCCAGCGCGAAGCGCGCGCCCGGCGTGCCGATGGCGAGTGGCGTTGGATCGAAACGTACGCCGAGCCGCGCTTCTCCCCGGGCGGGGAGTACCTGGGGCACGCCGGCATCAGTCCGGACCTGACGGAGCGCAAGCAAGCCGAGCAGGCTTTGCAGAGCAGCGAGGAAAAGTTTCGCCAGTTGGCGGAAAACATCCGGGAAGTGTTTTGGATGATGGACCCGGCAGCGCGCGAGACCCTTTATGTCAGCCCTGCGTACGAGCAGGTTTGGGGCAGGACCTGCGACAGCGTCTACCGGAACACGGCGTCCTGGACGGACTCGATCCACCCGGATGACCTGGAACGGGCCCGTCAATTGTTTGCGGCGGAAATGAAGGGCGACCCTGGCGATTTGGAGTACCGCATACGAACGCCCGACGGACAGGAGAAATGGATCCGAAACCGTGCTTTTCCCATCCGCGACCAAGCCGGGCATGTAATCCGGGTTGTGGGGATCGCGGAGGAGATTACCGAGCGGAAGCGCTACGAGGCGGAGCTGATTCGCGCGCGGGAGGGCGCGGATGCGGCCAATCTCGCCAAGAGCCGTTTTCTGGCCAACATGAGCCACGAAATCCGCACGCCGATGAACGGCGTCCTGGGCATGGTTCAACTGCTTTTGGAAACAGACCTCACTCCCGAGCAACTGGATTACGCCAACGTGGCTCAGGCCAGCGGGCGGGCCCTGCTGGCCCTCATCGACGACATCCTGGATCTTTCCAAGATCGAGGCCCGGAAGATCACCCTGGAAAAACTGGGCTTCGACCTGCGCCGCACGGTAGAGGATGTCGTGCAGCTTCTGCGCGTACAGGCGAGCGCGAAGGGGCTCCGCATCCATTGGCGCGTGTCGGAGGAAATTCCGCCGCTCCTCGGCGGCGATGCCCACCGCCTGCGCCAGGTATTGACCAATCTCTGCGGCAATGCCATCAAGTTCACCGAGCGGGGAGAGGTGGCGCTGGACGCGGCACTCGAGAGCCAGGGGGACGGCACGGCAACGGTTCGTTTCACCGTCACCGACACGGGAATCGGGATCCGGCCGGACCTGGCCGCGGCGCTGTTCACGCCCTTCACCCAGGCGGACGCCTCCACGACACGCCGGTACGGCGGCACGGGGCTCGGGCTGGCGATCTGCAAGCAGCTTGTAAAGATGATGGGAGGAACCATCGGCGTCGACAGCCGGGAAGGCCTCGGTTCCACCTTCTGGTTCACCGTGGTCCTGGAACTGGCGCCGGCTGGCCGGCAGCTGCCTGCGAGCGAACGCGGAGATGGGCGCTTGGGTGCGCGGCGCGGGACGGCGCTGAACGGGCGGACGGCGCGAATCCTGGTGGCCGAGGACAACTCCACCAACCGAGAAGTAGCTCTGGCGCAACTGGAGAAGCTGGGATACCAGGCCAGCGCCGTCGCCAATGGCGCCGAGGCCGTCGAAGCGGTCGAGCGCGGAGGCTACGACCTGGTGTTAATGGACTGCGCGATGCCGGTGATGGACGGCTTCGAATCGACCCGCCGCATCCGCAGATCGAGTCATCCGGACATTCCGATCGTCGCCGTTACGGCCGACGCGATGCCGACCGACCGGGATCGATGCCTGGGTGAGGGGATGAACGATTATGTTGCCAAACCGGTGGAACTGCGGCGGCTGGCGGATGTGCTTGCCAGGTTGCTGCCCGCATCGGGCGGCGGCGACCCGGCGCCAGCGTCCGGGCAGGCCGCCGGAGAGCCGGCGGGGGCCATTTTCAATGTGGAGGCCCTGCTGCGGCGGCTGATGGGAGACCGGCAACTGGCAGGCGCCGTGCTCCGGGGATTCCTCCACGATGTCCCTTCCCAGTTGAACAATTTGCGCGCGCGGCTCGGCGAGGCGGATGGCCCCGGCGCCCGGTCGCAGGCGCACGCGCTGAAGGGAGCGGCGGCCACGGTTGCGGCGGAAGGCCTGCACGCGATCGCGCTGGCGATAGAGCGGGCCGGAACCGCCGGGCAGTTGGATCAATGCGGCGACCTTCTGCCCCGCGCGGTCGAGGAATTCGAGCGGTTCAAGAGCACTCTGGAGCGGGCCGGGTGGGTATGAGCCCAAATCACAACATTGGTTCCAAGGAGACGAACGATGATCGATCTTGACGACGAGCTGACCGAACAGTTTCTGGCCGAGTGCCGCGAGCACCTGGACACCATGGAGACGAACCTGCGCGCCATCTTGAATGGCGGATCGGAGATGGCCGGGGAACTGGCAAGCCGCGCCTTTCGGGCCGCGCATTCCTTCAGAGGAGCGGGTCTTTTTGGCCTGGTGAAGATCCGCGAGCTGGCACAGCGGATGGAAGACGTGCTGGGGCTGATCCGCTCCAATGAGATGATCCCCACGCCGCACCGGGTCCGCGTTCTGCTGCGTGCCAACGAGACGCTGCACCAACTGATTCGGAACCCCGGTGCGAGCAACCAGGCCGATATCGGCGAAATCGTGGCCTCACTGGCCAGGCTGTGCGCGGACCACCAGGCCTGCTCCGCGGCGCGCGATCCTTCCGCAGCCGGCCAGCCGCACCAGGACAGCAGGTGGCTGCGGGTGCTTCTGGTGGAAGACGACTTCGCCAGCCGGCTTTTGCTGCAAGCCTTCTTTTCCCGCTACGGAGACTGTCACATCGCCGTCAACGGCAGGGAAGCGGTGGAGGCGTTTCGCTCCGCCTTGGAGGAAGGGCAGAAATACGATCTGATCTCGATGGACATCATGATGCCGGAAATGGACGGCCGCGAGGCGCTTCGGAAAATCCGGGCTCTGGAGGCGGCGCAGGGTATTCTCCCGGCCTCCGGCGCGAAGATCATCATGACGACGGCGGTGGACGACATGCAGGAAGTGTTCCGATGCTTCCAGGAGCTTTGCGACGCATACCTCCTGAAGCCCATAGATCTGGCCAAACTGCTCGGCCACATGAAGTCCTATCAACTGGTCCCGTAGGGCGGGCCAGGCGATAAGCCGGCTGCCCGGCGGAACCACGCGGGCGGTGGGCGCGGCAGCGAAAGGGGTGAGAACAGGATAGCGCCAAATTATGTACAGTAATAGCGAGGTACCCGACATGGCAACTTCCAGAAGGCGCTTTATCGGCGCGGCCGCCGGCGCGGGGCTGGCCGCCGAGATGGCGGCGCAGCCGCAGCAGAGCGTTTCGCCCAACGATCGCGTGCGGATTGCGCTGATCGGCAACGGGATCCAGGGCAACGGCGATTGCCGCACCTCGCTGGCCGCCGGCGCGGAACTGGCCGCGGTGTGCGATGTTTACCAGGGGCGCCTGACACGCGCCAAGGAGGGCTGGGGCGATCGCATTTTCACCACCCGCGATTACCGCGAGGTCCTGGCGCGGCCGGACGTGGACGCCGTGATTATCGCGGTGCCCGACCACTGGCACAGAAAAATCGCCGTCGACGCCATGAACGCCGGCAAGGATGTGTACTGCGAAAAGCCCATGGTGCAACTGCTCGAAGACGGCAAGGAAGTCATCGAGACCGAGAAGCGCACGGGACGGATTTTGCAGGTGGGGAGCCAGCGCGTCAGCTCGGTGGTCTACCAGAAGGCCAAGGATCTGCTGGAAGGCGGGGCCATCGGCGAGCTGAACCTGGTGGAGGCGTGGGTGGATCGCAACTCGGCGATCGGGGCCTGGCAGTACTCCATACCGCCGGACGCGTCGGCTTCCACGATCGACTGGGACCGCTTTCTGGGCCGCGCGCCCAAAGTGCCGTTCGAGCCCGTGCGCCTTTTCCGCTGGCGCAATTACCGCGATTACGGCACCGGCGTGGGCGGCGACCTGTTCGTTCATCTCTTTTCCGGCATGCATTTCATCCTGGGCGCGATCGGTCCTACGCGCGTGTTCACCACCGGCGGGCTGCGGTTCTGGAAGGACGGGCGCGACGTGCCCGACGTGATGCTGGGGTTGTACGACTATCCCGCGCGCGGCAAATTCCCGGCCTTCAACCTGGCGCTGCGGGTGGATTTCAAAGACGGCGCCACCGAAACACAGGGGTTCCGGTTCATCGGCAGCGAGGGAATCCTGACCATCGGAAACGGCGTGACGGTTTCCAAACAACCGGCGGAGGCCGAGCCCGGCCAGACCGCCGACACCTTCTCGAAGGCCATGCAGGACCAGTTCATGCGGGAGTATCGCGCCAAATATCCGGTGCAGCGCGCCACCGCGGATGCCATGCGGCCCAGGGGAGACGAGACCTACATGCCGCCGCCCGGCTACAGCGACTGGCTGGATCATCACCGCAATTTCCTCAACGCCGTCAAGACGCGCAAGCCGGTAATTGAGGATGCGGTGTTCGGTTTCCGCGCCGCCGGACCGGCGCTGCTCTCCAACGTCAGCTACTTCGAGCGGAAGGTGTGCGAGTGGGATCCCGAAGCCATGGCGCTGAAAAGTTGAAGTGGCGCGGGCGGGGCGCCTTACCGGTCCGCCTGTGTGGGTTGGTGGCGCTCGCCGCGCTGCTGGCCGCGCAGACGGAGCGCCCGCGCGCCCGCGACCTCGGGCTCGCCCCGGGAGTCTTTTCGCCGGGCGCGCTCAACGCCATCACCGACGTGGCCGGCGTCCGGGTGGGCCACGTGACCTTGATCGAGGGCGATGAGATCCGCACGGGAGTCACGGCGGTGGTGCCCATCGAAGGAAATCTCTTCCAGCAAAAAGTGCCCGGCGCGGTTTTCGTCGGCAACGCATTTGGCAAACTCGCGGGGTCCACGCAGGTGGAAGAGCTGGGCACCATCGAGACGCCCGTCGTCCTGACCAACACGTTGAATGTGGGGACCGCGATGGAAGGGGTCGTCGCGTACACGCTGGCGCAGCCGGGAAACGAAAGGGTCGTGTCGGTGAACGCCGTGGTGGGCGAGACCAATGACGGCGGGCTGAACGACATCCGCGGCATGCACGTGCGCCGCGAACACGTCGTGGAGGCGATTCGCGGCGCTAAAGGCGGACCGGTGGCGGAGGGCAGCGTGGGCGCGGGCACGGGAACGGTGTGCTACGGCTGGAAGGGCGGAATCGGCACGTCCTCGCGGGTCGCGGGCGCGCCATACGGCGGCTACACCGTGGGAGTGCTGGTGCAGACGAATTTCGGAGGCGTGCTGACCATGGGCGGCGCGCCGGTGGGCCGCGAGCTGGGCAAGTATCCGTACGCCTCGCCGGGAGACGGTTCCTGCATGATCGTGGTGGCCACCGACGCGCCCCTGACGGCGAAGGACCTCAAACGGCTGGCGGCGCGCGCGGTTTTCGGCCTGGCGCGCACGGGCTCGTCGTACAGCAATGGGAGCGGCGACTACGCCATCGCGTTTTCCACGGCCCCATCGGCGCGCATCCGGGGTGGCGCCGGACGGTACGAGGCGCTGAGCACCGACGCCGTGTCTCCTCTCTTCGAAATGGTGCTGGAGGCCACAGAAGAGGCGGTTTACAATTCGCTTCTGCGCGCCACCCCGATCCGATCCCGGAGCGGCAGCGCGGAGGCCATTCCCATCGACCGGGTGAAGCAGATCCTGGCCCGCTACGGGATCGCCCGGTAGGACCGCGGCGCCGGATTGTGCCCATATCGTCAATATCGGCTGTGAAAACCTGAAACGAATTGACATTCAGGCCTTCTTATGCTATAAACAGCCCAGGTCTGAGCTGGCATTCAGTCAGGCCAGATTGGGGGCGAGGCGGAGGCTCAGGTCGGTGCCCGCCGTTCGCAGGGCTAAGGGCCAAAAGGCCCGGCAGGGTCTGTGGGGCAATCTCCGATCTCTCTCGACGGCAAACGTTAAGCCACGGGGACACGGCGTGTGCCAGGTGAATCACCATGTCCGTTGCCCTCTTCGAAAAATGCAGGTTTCAAGTGCCCGCACGATCATAGTGCGGTGGGCCACAGGTGCGTAGCAGTTGCGGCGCCGGAAAGGTGGTATCGCGTGAGTTCCATTCCATTTGTGCATCGGAAAACGCCGATCAGGTGTTTTTTGCTTGTATTGAAGGCCATAATCGTTCTCGTGGCCGTCACTGGGCTGTTCGCTCAGGAGTACCGCGGCACGTTGCTGGGCAGTGTGCTGGACATGAGCGGTTCTCGGGTTCCAGACGCGCGGGTGACCGCGACCAATACCGCCACCAATGTCCGTTCCACGACGCAAACCAACGCCAACGGCGACTACACGCTCCCATACCTCCAGCCGGGGGAGTACGAGTTGCGTGTGGAGGCGAAGAGTTTTAAGTCCTACCAACGGGGCCCGATCGAACTTCGTATTGATGCGAGCCTGCGAGTCGACGTGCAACTCGAAATCGGCACCGTAACCGAGACAGTCGTAGTGACTGCGCCGGTGCCGTTGCTGGACACGGCGAGCGCCTCGGCGGGGCAGGTGGTCGACAAAGTGGGAATTGAGGAACTGCCGTTTGCGAAGGGGGTTCCCTATCACTTGATCGATATGTCTCCAGGCGTGACCCTCAGAACCGGCGCCATTGAAGAGAACCCATATGACTTCTCAATATCGAACTTTGCGGTGGCTGGTTCTACGGACAGCAGCGCCGTCTCCATTGACGGCGTGATTACTGGAGGAATTATGGGGGCGGGTAGCTTCCCGCCCTCCTTCAGCCCTCCGCAGGAGTCCGTGGAGGAATTTCGCGTGCAGACAACAACCTTCGATGCCACGCAGGGATTCACCACCGCGTCGAACCTGAATCTTAGCATCAAGTCCGGGACCAACGCTCCGCACGGCGCACTTTACTACCAATTCACGAGGCCCTGGCTGGCTGCGAATGAGTACTTTGAAATGGTGCATGGGATTCCCAAAGCGGATGCGGCGCCGTGGTACTGGCGCCTGGGTGGCGCTGTTGGCGGCCCGGTGTTCATACCCAAAGTGTACAACGGAAAGAATCGGACCTTCTTTTTCGCAAGTGGCGAGAGGCTTAGACTACACCAGATCTATGGCAGGACCTACACGGTTCCGACGCCTGGCGAGCGGACCGGGGATTTCTCCGCCCTATTGAGCGTAGGCAGCCAATATCAGATCTACGATCCGGCCACCAGGGTCACCGCGCCAGGCGGCAGGTACCTTGAAAATCCTTTCCCTGGGAATATCCTCCCGGCATCGCGCATCAGCCCCATCGCTTCCAGCCTGCTCAAGTTCTGGCCGGCGCAGGACGCGATTACTCCGACCGGCGTTAACAATTACCCGTCTCCGTCGGATGGCAAATTGGAGTGGTATTGGGCGGGCGTTGTGCGCATCGATCACAACGTCAGCGACCGTCAGCGGATATTCTTCTCCTTCCATCACTACCACCGCAACAACCAGGATGCTCCATGTTTCCAGGCAGCGCAAAATTCGGCAGGCTGTGGACTGTCGTGGGTGGTCAACCCGATTGGTGGCGCTTTCGACGACGTGTACACCTTCAGCCCGAGTTTTATCATGGATTTTCGCGTCGGGTTTGAACGCTATCCCCGCATCGTCGACTTCTTGCCGTGGAATCAAGCAGGGTCGTGGAGTTATGCCTCTATCGGCATGCCGGCCGTTCTGGACTCTTACACCCCTGTGGACATACGCCGTATGCCCGCATTCAGCCCCGCGGGTTACACGGGAATACCAAATTACTCGGGCCTCACGTGGTATTCATCCGATATCCCTTCGGTTTCGCTCAACTTCACAAAAACCTTCGGGTCCCACACCTTCAGGTTCGGCTGGGAGGGCCGGCAGTACGAGGAATACATCAACGCCCCTGGGGTGGCGACGACTGGCTCTTTCACCTTCGGCACCACTTATACGCAAGGGCCGAACGATAATTCGCCGGCTTCGCCGATCGGGCAGGGGCTGGCCCAAATGCTGCTGGGGCAGCCCACGGCCGGCGAAATTGATCGGAATCCGAGTTCCGCGGACAAGTCGCAATCCTGGGGCGCCTATTTCCAGGAGGACTGGCGCGTCACTCCGCATCTGACTCTGAACCTCGGTTTGCGTTACGAGTACCAGGGTCCGACCGTGGAGCGTTACAACCGCAGCGTCACGGGCTTCAACTCCCAAGCGCCGCTTCCGATTGCGGCGCAGGTCCAGGCGAACTACTTATCGAACCCCACGCCCGAAGTGAGCCAGCTCCCCGTGCAAGGCGGCCTCTTATTCGCCGGCGTTAACGGTCAGTCATCGGCGGAGTGGCCAGGCGACCACACCCGCTTCATGCCCCGGTTCGGGCTCGCCTACACCTTGAATTCCAAGACGGTATTTCGCGGCGGGTATGGAATCTTCACTGGTGTTGGCGGGATTTCGTTCGCAACCTCGAATCAAGAGGGTTTTAGTCTGCAGAACTTCATGGTCCCCACGCTGGATAATGGCCTGAGTTTCATCGCCAATCTGGCCAACCCGTTTCCGAGCGGTATTACAATGACTCCGCCGGGCGCCGCACTGGGGGCCATGACTTATGCCGGCAAGAGCGTCAGCTTCTTCAATCAGAGTATCGTACCCCCTTACATCCAGAGATGGCAGATGGGCGTGCAGCGCGAGTTGCCGGGGCGCGTTCTGCTGGATGTCTCCTATGCGGGCAACCACGGCCTCAAGCTGTACACCACTCGTAACCTCGACGCCCTGCCGGACAGGTACTTGAGCACTTCCCCGGTCCGCGACCAAACCACCATCAATTACCTCACCGCCAACTTGCCTAATCCGTTTTACCCGCTGCTGCCAGGAACGAGCCTGTCGGGCACTACGGTTGCCAGGTCGCAACTGCTCCTGCCCTACCCGCAGTTCACCGGCGTCAGCATGAGCACGAACCAGGGATATGATTGGTACGACGCATTGCAGGTGCGCATCGAAAGACGGATGTCCAATGGATTGACGGTGCACGCTAACTATACCTGGTCGAAGTGGATGGCGGCGACGACCTATCTGAATGCCGGCGATGCGAGCCCCGTTTACCAGCCCTCATCGCTCGACTTCCCGCACAGCGGCACCGTCAGCGCTATTTACGAGATCCCCCTCGGAGACGGGCGCAAGTTCCTGGCCCACAGTTCCAGATTGATCAATTTCATCTTTGGAAGATGGCAGCTTGAAGGACTGTTCCATTATCAATCGGGTCAGGCGCTCGGTTTCGGGAATGCCCTCCTCACTGGTAGTCCCATCGTACTGCCCTCCGCGCAGAGAAGTATCAACCAGTGGTTCAACACGAAGGCGTTCGTGACCGCCAGCGCGTCGCAGCTCGCTAATAACCTGGTAACGTTGCACTCCTTATTCAGTAACATCAGGAGTGATTGTCTCAAGCAGGCGGACCTTTCAGCTATGAAAAAGTTCACCCTGCACGAGAGGTTTTACTTCGAATTGCGGGCGGAGTTCCTCAATGCATTCAACAATGTGTTTTTGGGCGCCCCCAACACGTCTCCGACCAGCTCCGCCTTTGGCACGGTTACTTCGGACAACGGCGCTCCCCGAAACGCGAACCTGGGCTTGCGAGTGAGGTGGTGAGGTTTTGACGGAGACGGGAAGCGCCTGACAGATCCCGAGAAAAGGAGGCTGGCGTCATGCTGAAACACAATGTCCCGGGTCGCCGGGATTTTCTGAGAACAGCTGGCGTGGCTGCGATGGTGAGCGCCGTGCCGGGCGAGGCGTCGCCTGTGCCGCAGGCCATTCGGACCAGCGAACGGCCGGTTGCGGCCGTGATCGGCCTGGGCGGCCGGGGCCAGGGCCTGGCGGAATGGCAGACGCCCCCGTTCGCCGATGTCGTCGCGATCTGTGATGTGGATCTCCGGAAGACCGGTAAGGTCGCTCAAACCTTGGCCGCGAAAACCGGCCGCAAGGTAGAGATCGAGCAGGATTACCGGCGGCTGCTCGACCGTAAAGACATCCAGGTGATCGTAAACGCCACCTGCGACCACTGGCACACCAAGATCACCATAGATGCGTGCCGCGCAGGCAAGGACGTCTATTGTGAGAAGCCGGTCACTTTGACCATCGACGAAGGGAAGATCCTGCGGAAGGTGGTGGCTGAGACCGGCCGGATCGTCCAGGTCGGGACGCAGCAGCGTAGCGGGCTTCAGTTTCAGATCGCCTGTAATCTTATCCGGAACGGGCGTATCGGCAAACTGAAGCAGATCGGAGTCATCGTTCCCGGGGGCGCTTTCCAGCAAAGCCGCCCCTGTGTGGCCGAAGCGGTTCCGAGCGAACTGAATTGGGACATGTGGCTCGGCCAGGCGCCGGCCCGGCCGTACTGCCGGGCTCGGCTGAGCTTCCGGAACTGGTCGGATTATGGCGGCGGAGTCGTCACCGACTGGGGGGCGCACTACATGGACATCGCCCATTGGGCGATGGGCGGCGAAGAGGTTGGGCCGCTCAGCGTCGAGGCGCAAGGCTATAATTCCGATATCGGCAAACCCGACTATCCCGATCAGTTCCGCCCCTTCTCCGCGCGCCTGGAGTACCCCGGCGACATCGAAGTGTGGTTCTTGAATGCCTACGCCGAGCCGAAGGATGAAGCATTGAGACCGGTGATGGAGCGGATCTACGGGAAGCCTCCGCAGGACCTTCGGAAGTACCAGGTGCCCGACGGCGGCGTGTTGTTCACCGGGAGCCAGGGCCAGATCTTCGTGGGACGGCAATTGACGACCGGCGAAGGAATCGGGGAATTGGAGAACATCCCGCTCGCCGATGTCGAAAACGTGCGCTGGCGGGCTTGCCTCTACGCCCACATGCGGAACTTTGTGGAGTCCGTCCGCGCGCGCCAGCAGCCGCTATGCCGCGTATCCGAGTCGTTTCGCGCCCTGATTCCCTGCCACCTGACGAATATCGCGCTGCGGTTGGGACGGAAGCTTCAATGGGATCCCAAGGGCGAGGAGTTCGTGGGAGACAAAGAGGCGAACGCTCAGTTGCGGCGCGTTCAACGGGAAGGTTACCAGATCAAAGCTTAGTCCCGCCCTCCTACAGGTTGCAGGAGAGTGTTATTGGCTTCCAGCAACAGAGGCCAAGGAGATTTTAAGATGAAACAGCGACGTATCTTCGCAATGTTAGTCCTCGCGGCGGGTGTCGCGAGCGCCCAGAACCCGGATCGGCCGCAGCGCCCCGTGGTGGATCCTGCCGCTCCCAAGCCGACTGGGCCGCAGCGGCCCGTCGTCGATCCGGGGAATGCGGCGAAAGCGCCGTCGGACGCGATCGTGTTGTTTGACGGCACGGATAATTCCCACTGGCGTACGCAGGACGGGAAGCCGTCGAAGTGTGCCGTTGCGGACGCCGTAATGAGCTGTCGAACCGGTGCGGGCACGATTGCCAGTACCGACAAGTTTCAGGACGCGCAAATCCACCTGGAGTTCAATATTCCGAATATGCCCGAGCAGCACGGTCAGTTGAAAGGGAACAGCGGGGCCATTCTGCAGGGACTCTACGAGGTCCAGATCCTGGATTCTTTCGAGAATCCCACGTACGCGGACGGTTCCTGCGGCGCGCTCTATGGCCAGTCGGCGCCGGCCGTGAACGCTTCCAGGCGGCCCAACGAATGGCAGACGTACGACATCGTTTTCCACGCTCCTCGCTGCGCTCCCGATGGCACCGTTACGGCGCCCGGTACCCTGACGCTGTTGCACAACGGGGTGCTTGTCCAGGACCATGTTCCGGTTCAAGCGAGGCGCCGCTGCGTAGAGGAAGGGCCGCTGGTTCTGCAGGACCACAGCAACTTCGCCGGGGCTCCCGATACGACGATGAGATTTCGCAACATCTGGATGCGCCGGCTGACCCAGTAGCGCTGTGCGTCGATTCGCTCAGTCGAATCGGCGATACGTGAGGACGAATTGACTATGAAAACCAGACGCAGTTTCTTCATGTCTTCGGCGGCAGCGGCGGCGGTCTCACGCTCGGTTCTGGGCGCCAATGACCGGGTCCAGATGGGCATAATCGGGACCGGCAGCCGCGGCAACCAGGTACACGGATGCTTTATTCGAAACAACG